>JAGCOW010000043.1 GCA_017642535.1 Bacteroidales bacterium
AAAGAACTCGGTGAAAACGGCAATGCAAAGGCACAAGACGAATTGGGATTTTATTATTGGATGAACGAAGAACCAGAAGACGCATTTTATTGGTATCAAAAATCAGCACAACAAAAATACCCTCAAGGTATGGCCGATTTGGGACGATGCTACTCAGGCGTATTTTATGATTATGAAGTTGACCACGAAAAGGCGATACAATTACTAACCGAAGCGGCGGAACTTGGTTGTGCCGACGGATATTTCGGCTTAAGCGAATGTTATACCGAAGGTTACGGTGTAGAAAAAAACATGAAAAAAGCAAAGGAATTATATGCCAAGGCTGTGGAATTGGGTTGTGAATACGACGAGCCATGGCTTGAAGATGATTGACAAAAAAGTTCTATATTTGTACAATTATAAAAAATATCATTATGGAAGATAAACTATGCATAGTACAATTTCCACATCCTGGAAACGAAACTCATCCCAAATCATGCGTATATGTAAAATGGAATTTAAGCAAAACACATAAAAGAAAATATTTATGTTGTACAGGTAATTATATGAAGAATGGCATTGAAGTCCGCGACAGACTGATGTTTTGGGGAGAATGGGAACCTGATTCTTATATAATAAGAGATTATGGGATTAATAATAGTCCTCGTTATCTTCAAAAGCCAATATGGCCGTGCGAAATTCCGATATCGACAAAATGTTGTGGCACAGACCCTTTTGTTTTCAACAATGAGTTTTTATATGGAATTTGTAAACAAACCAAGAGATTGAGCAAAACAAAAAATCATTCTATTACTCAATTGGCACGATTGCAAATAGGAAGTTTGATTTTATTTGGTTCCACACTTAATCAAAATACTCCTAATGCATGTTTTGCAGTTGATACAATTTTTGTCGTAAGTGATTATGTAGAATACGATGATTCTTCGATAGACTATGTTCAAGGCTCCGTTAGAGAACAAGATTATACTCTTATTGCACAATTGAATGGCGTAGAAACCGAAAAACGTAGATGTTACAAAGGGGCAACGCCTAAAAATCCATACTACGGAATGTATAGTTTTTGCCCATGTGTTATTTATAACTCTGAAGGAGTTGGGCATGAACGTTTAATATTGGACAAAAATATCATTCGTAACATAAACAAAATGTTGCCCAAAGATGTCCTTAATCCTAACTTAAACTCTTCTCCCAAATATAATCCAACAATAATAAATGAAGAAGATGATGAAAAAAAAGAATCTCTTACTATTCAAAATGTAAGAACTGTCTGGAATGAATTACGACGGTTAACATTTGAACAAGGTTTGCTGGAAGGAACCCGATTTTATTTGTGATTTTTAAGTACCATATATGATTCACGACATTGAAAAACTGATTGCTTCAATCAACGTAAACAACAACTACAAACCGCTTTGGCCGTGGGAAGATGTGATTCAAGGGATTAGGAACTTTCCCGACAAGGTAAAATACATCTACCCCAAAAGCGAAGCCAAAAATTTACATAAAAGAAAGTGGATTTTTGCCAAAGCCGACAAAAGCCCTATATTGCGTTGTCCTCACCGAAAAGTTCGGTCATACGTCTATTATTATTACAAGGGCCCTCGTAATTCGCGAAGAACCATCGTCTGGTTTTGCCCCAAATGCGGGAAGCAACTTTATAGAAAAGTTCGTGTTAGTTAAAAATCGCATATTATGAAATACAAAAATCACATTATCATCAGTTTTGAAACAGAGGAACAATTCAGCAACTTCAAAAATGAACTCGACGACGGGAAAGGGTTGTTGTATATTGAAAAAATACTCTGCTCCCCTATTGCAACGGCACAATGGGAGAAGGATTTATCCTTTGACGGCAAAACGGGCCGATATTTTTGTCTTTCGGAAAAATCGTTGTCTGAGTTTTTTGAAAAAATCTGCACGAAATACACTGGCATAACGGTAGAATGGCTTCAAAAGAACCTGAACGACGATACCGACCTTGTTCACGGTTCCGGCAACAACTGTGGCTACACTGCCGTTGCCGTTTCCGACAGTGACGCTTTTTTTGAGAAGGCCGAAACATTCGGTCCTTACGACGACGGGATATTTGTATTGGACGGATTCGACGTTGTTGCCAACATGAACGACAAGACATTACTCATAGAAGGCGTCAGGAAGCAACTTCCCGCCAATTTCAGCATTCCGTCGAAATGGACAATTGCCGGACACGAGTACACACTTACAGAAATCGGTTACGGAGCTTTTCAGGACAACAACGACATAGAATGTATAACGATTCCCGAAACCGTAATCGAAATAGGACATGCGGCATTCGCTCATTGCCCCAAACTCAAAGAAATACATTTGCCGCATTCTGTTCGTCGGTTCGGAGAAGGCGTTTTCTACTGCCAGCAACCACTCACCGTCCATATCAGCAAATCATATCCGCAAATCGATCTCCTGCGTGATGAATACAAAGACCTACAGGTAACGTTTGTGGAGGAAAAATAACTAATCCTTCAAACATTCGACAGGAATTATTTTCACGCCATCGGGACGGGTAAATGCCCAAACAACCTTATTTTGGGTTTTGTATATATGCTTCGATAGAAAACAAAGGAATATTTTCCATCCAACCTTGGTCAATATACGGCTTCATTGAGCAACGAAGTCCTTTTAATTGAGGATATTTATCTGTACAGAACACATGAAGCGACTGAGAATGAACATTATCCTCCGCTTTTACCTCGATTGGAATAACACGTTTTTCAGTTTGTACCAAAAAATCTATTTCACTTTGAGAATTATTCGCACTCCAATAAAATATAGGCAGATTAGTTGTTTTCAACTGTTCTAAAACATATTCTTCGGAAAAAGCACCCTTATATTCCTTAAAAATATCATTATTGGTTAGCACAAGACCAGCAGGTGCGTTTACCATGCAACCCAAAAGACCACAATCAAGCAGGAACAGCTTAAAAACGCCATAATCTTCATAAAATGCCAATGGCATTTCGGGATCATTAACTCGGTTTATTTTATAAACAATGCCAGCGTCAATAAGCCATTGAATAGCAACTTCATAATCTTTCGCTCTCGATCCCTGTTTCAGCATGCCATAAATAAATTTCTTGTTTTGCTTGGCCAATTGCGATGGTATGGAATCCATTACCATTCGAATTATGGGAATCTCCTTTGAGGGTGCGTGCTTACTTATATCGTCGCGATAGGCTGATAATATTTCTGTCTGTATTTCACGCACTCGTACCAAATTTCCTGTCTTACAATACGATTCAACTACTTCGGGCATTCCGCCAACATAATAATACTCTCTCAACAAATCGGTAAATGCCGGCATCATTACTTTTTGAATATCCCACTCATTTTTTACAAGTACCTGCGCTTTAGCATCCTCGCCTTTTGCCTGTAGAAACTCGAGAAATGTCATAGGATAAACAGTGAGCATATTGACCTTGCCAACGGGAAATGACTGTGCCTGATGCATGGCAAGTCCTAACAAGGAGCCTGCTGCGATAATATAATACTGTGGAGCATTTTCGTAAAAATATTTAAGGCAACCAAGTCCACGTTCTGCCTCCTGAAGCTCGTCAAAAATAATAAGAGTGTCTTCATCCTTGATTTGAATACCTGTATGTGCTTGAATAAACAATAGAATGCGATTGATTTCGTAGTCTTGTTTAAATAAGTCTTTTGCCCACGTATCGTAATCAAAATTTATATAGACAACATCTTTAAATTCATTTTTCCCAAATTCTTTCATCAACCAAGTTTTCCCAACCTGCCTTGCCCCCTTGAGAATCAGCGGTTTTCGGTCTGACGAATGCTTCCATTTCAACAATGATTCATACACATTTCTTTTCATACAAATAGTACTTTTTACAAAAGTAATCATAAATTATTATAAACCAAGTACATTAACATTTTTTTTGACCATAAACATACTAAACTATACATTTATTTTGACCGTTACTAAAACATTATTTACATTTTTTCTGACCATAAACACCAAAATCAAAGAATAACAATAAGTAAATCTGGTTCCCGAAGTTTTGTCGGCGGATTTTTTTTCGTTGAATTCACGGGCAAACAACCATTCTACTAACAATTTGATTTTCTTTTAATTACCAAATTTTACTTCGTATTTTTGTGGCATTTCACTTTGTGCATTTGCGGTAATTTATCTTCTCTTTTCTTCTCATAAAGATTTTTTCTTTCTTTAAACAACTCCCTCACATTGATTTTACTATGCTATCGCCACCACACCTGCAAATGACCTAAAATGACCTTTGAAAAGTTCATTTTTTTTTGCAAATTTTGTAGTGTCATAAAGTATGCAGAAAAATAAAAAATACGTTCTAAAACTTTTTTGGATTTTTCTTGGAAATTAGTCTTATTTTTTTTTTTTTTGAAAAATGATATTTGGCATAAACTTTTTGTAAAACAGAAAAGTAAAAAAGATATGAACAGACAATATTTCATATTTGGTGGCGAGGCTGGACTCACAGGGAAAGAACATGAGAAGCCCCAAAAATATTTTCCCAAAGATAGAGATGAACTTAAACATTTGCTGGATATACTTATTAAAGAACGTGGAAACGAAGCAGATTTTAATGACATTGATACAAGTAAAGTTACCGATATGTCTCGTTTGTTTGAAAATCAGACAGAATTTAATGGAGATATAGATTCAAAAAACGAATTGGGCAAATACTGGGAATATTTCTTTCTCGGCCCTATTGAATACGCAACTTTTGATGAGGTGGAGGCAGCAATTAAACGTGCAAGTCTTGATAAGAACAACTGGAGCAGAAAACAATACGACTTTTACGAAGATTTTTTATTAACAAGACAAATACAAGACAAATATATTTCCACAAAAATTTATGAAGGGATAAGAAAACTTTATGATTTAGATTCTAAAGCCGCTGAATACAAAAGAATTATAAAGGAAAAAACAAATAGCAGATTTAAAAATTTTGTCAGCAATCCATACTCTATTGAAAACTACCTTAAAAGTGTTTCTAATGAATATAAAATTTATATGGACTCATCTTCCACTTCATATAGTGAGCGTGACGACATTGTGACAGTGACAGTCCCTTGTGCAGTATATTATGCCAATTTCAATAATACAGGGCAACCTGCCGTGAAACGAGAAGTATTTCAAATTTCCATAACAGCTGATAATAATCAATCCCGCCAATTGTTAACAAGAACTGATTTGCCCAAAGAAGAAAAATTATATGTTGAAAAACTTCGAAAAAAAGAGAGAATGGAAAAAGATTCTATTCACATTTTAAATTCTATATATGCTTTAGAGAATTATCTACAAGAAGAATTTCAAAAATATGGAAAGACTGTCGATAGCAAAGCACAAGACATAACACCATTAGGTGGTTATAAAATATATAGGGAAACCGCTGTTATCACAAAAACAGACGTTTCTGTTGAAATTACATGTCAAATATTAAAGAAAGAAGGCAAAAATGTACAGATTTGGGATATACCATTTATTCTAACAACAGATAACGATAGATTATTTCTAGACTACGATTTAAACAAAGCAAATCGCATTGAGAATAAAGAATTAGAAAAAGAACTTTCTCAAAAAATAAAAAAAGAACCTCTTGTTAACCCATTAAATAATTGACGGAGAGTTTTTGTAGTAAAACAATAGTAAACAATTAAATTTAATAAATATGAAAAAAATCTTATTTCCTTTAACAGTATGTGCTCTTGCACTATTTTCTTGTGGTAACAGTGAAAATCAAAATCAAGAAAAAGTAACGTATGATGCAGGCAGTGGCAATGTAGTGAATGTTAACGAACAACAAAAACCCAAATTGATGGTTTTGCCAAGTGACAAATTGTTGCAAAGATGGAAAATGCTCAAACAGGAAAATGCTCAAGGTAAAACAATCCTTGTCCGTGACTTCAACGGGTATTTGTTGAAAGACCAAAATTCCACGTATGTGATTTCAGCAATCCAACGGGCATTTGTTGATTACGGATTTCCACTCGATGATTTGGAACAAACCATCAAGCAAATCACCGACCAAGATATTCTTGACGATGTTGATGAAATTCAAAAAGATGCCAAGACAATTTTGTTGACTACGGCAAAACCCGACATCATCTTGGAACTTGACTACGAGCTACGTGACAATATGGCTTCAAGAAACATGGATAAATCCCTTACTTTCACATTAAGAGCACTTGACGCTTTCACAAACCAAGTAGTGGGAACCATCCAAGAAACCGAATTTGGCAAAGGTTCTGGCTCTGGTCCTGAAAAACTTATGGAAGATGCTATTAAAAAAGATGGAAATGAGTTTACGGGACAAATCAACAAACATTTTGCCAACATTGTGGCTAACGGTAGAAACATCACCGTTCGTGTGACTTTGGAAAAAGGCGTTTCATTTAAGATGGATGACGAATGTCTTGACGGAGATTCTTATACCGATTTCATTATCGACTATATGAAAACAAACACGTATAAAGGTGCATACACACTTACTCGAAACACATCTACCGAATTGTATTTCACAAATGTGAAAATCCCAACACTCAATTCCGATGGTACACAATTCAGTGCTTACGACTTTGCTCGTGCCTTGTCAAAAGCATTAAACAAAGGATGTGGTACAAAATCAAAAAACAAAACACAAGGTTTGGGCGACGCTTTGATTTCTATTAAAGGAATGTAAAATAGCGTAAAAAAGAATCTAATAGAAAAAAAGACTCAAATGAAAAAAATACAATATGTAATAATGGCTACTGGCCTTGTGTTATCGCTTTCGTGCGGTAACCAAGGTAGTAACCAAAATCAAAGCAGTGGAGTTGTGTTTAACCCACAAACTCCTCAATCACAAATTGTTACAGCAGACCGAGAAGCAAAAATTGCAGAAAAACGCAGTCAATACAAAGCGTATGAATCATACGACGATATTCTTGCCAATTCATATCGTTTCGAAGGTAAGATAAAACTTACATCGTTCATCCCTGCTGACGAGCATTTGTCGGAAACCGAAGCACGTCTAATCGATTTCAAAACAGTGCAAATGGTAACTATGAACGGCATAGGCGGCTTGGGTGGCAATCCCCGTTTTATTATAGCCCCATTATGTACCCAATTGCAAAAGGATGTGATGTCGAAAGCTCCACTACGTTATTTGGTGAAATACAACATCACGCTTTACATTGCCGATTTGGTGTCGGGTACCGTTTTTGGATCTTACGATATGCAACGAAGCGGCGTGGGCGATTCCGAAACACGCGCATTTGTCAACATGTACAATGACATAAACCCACGCGACGAAGGCATACAGCGTTTTTTGGAAGAATCGCAGAACAAGATTATAAGTTATTTCCAAGTTCACGCCCAAGAAATGATAGCGGAAGCAAAGAGATATGCTGGTCAAGGACGTTACGAAGAAGCACTTGCAATACTTAACTCGATTCCTGTGGAATGTGCAGAACAATACGAGGTTGCCACAAAATTGTCGGACGAAGTCTTCACAAAATACACAAATGATAATTGTAGCACGCTTTTGGCAAAAATGAAATCAGCATTGGGACGTCCAATCGACGAAACAGGATTCAATGCCGAAGCTATGTGTTATTATAGTATGATTACCAAAGGTTCGTGTAAGGCGGAAGCCGACAAAATTTATGACGCATATAAACAAGAAGTGTTTACCGACCAGGAAAAGAAACGCAAATATTTGATTGAAGACAGAAAATGGGATATGGAAGTTGAGCAGCAACGCTTCGAAAACCAATATCGTGCCGATGAACTTTCGTATGATCATCAATACAAAATGTTCAAAACAGAAATGTCGGCAAAAGTGCAGATTGCCGGAAACACTTGTTTGTTGGAAAAATATAAGAAAGACGCATACAACAATCTTTCGTTCATCAACAAGATATTCAACATCGGTTCTGCATTCGAACAAAGCAAATGCGGTCAGGAACTTGATTTATAATACAATATGAAAGTAGCTACTATTAAGGAAAATCTTGCACGAATTTTTGACGACAATCTGAGAACTAAACAATGGCATAACATTGTTGATTATGTAATAATTGGATTAATCATCGTAAGCACCATTGAGGTGTTCTTGTCAACCATACAGCCGATAGAGGCAAGGTTTCACACTATCCTTGCTGTTATCGACTACATCACGATTGTGTTTTTTACCATAGAAGTCACATTGCGTATATGGGTGTGCGGCGTTGGTGAAGGAAACGAGAAATATCAAGGGTGGAAAGGGAAACTGCGCTATTGTTTCAGTTTCTACGGATTGGTCGATATTCTTTCCACCTACACGTTCTATTTGTCACTGTTCCTGCCTTTTTCTTATACGACGTTCAAAGTCCTGCGAACACTGCGACTATTCAGAGTGTTCCGTTACCTGAAATCGTTTGAGTTGTTGATAAACGCCATAAAATCGAAGAAACAGGAATTTTGGATTTCGTTTCAGTTTCTCTTCATCACCACAATCATACTTGCACTCATTGCATTCTTTGTTGAAAATGCGGCACAGCCCGATTCGTGCGGGACTTCGGTGCAAGTGATTATTTGGGCGTTTTCGCAATACATTGGCGACAGAGGGCATTTTGTAACATTCCAGCCAATAACAATCGTAGGTCGTCTGATAGCATTTACCATTGGCCTTTTGCAGATTGCGTTGTTTGCCGTTCCAGCAGGACTTATCGGTTCCGGATTCGGCGAACAGATCCGCTCGCTTCGGGCAAAAGAAACGCTTAACGGGAGAATTGGTGAAATGGAAGCAATCTTCAACAAGGTTCCGAAAAAGAGAAAAATCTTAGATAATCGTCCTGCTCGCTATCGTTTCTTGCCACTCGATAAATTTACGACGAGCCTTCTTTACTCCGAAAGTGAGATTTTTGCCTGCATACGCAACAGCGACACGCTTCGGCTCTGGAGGTTCAAGAGCGACGAGTCGCTTAACTACAATGATATGCAAATTGTAGAACATTTTCCCAAAAATACCCGATATGGTTACTGCTCACAAAACGAGCAAAGCCCTATAAGCATTATTTGTCCTTCGGCTGCGACGGAAAGAGGCATCGGGCATTTTTCGGCAACCGTTGCTGAAAATGTTCAGAGCAATTTCATTTCTCGGGAACATGTACTCACCATGAACGATGAAGAAAAAACCGTTATTGGAGCGAATTCATCCCGTTTTTATGTTGATTTCGCCCAGACAAAGGCGGACACAACGGCCGGAATACCTGTCCGACATTTCGTAACCGATATTGAAACGGTATGCCAAGGCAGAATAAACTTCATTCTTACGGTGGGTAATTCCGCTGGCGCAGACTTTTCAATAGAAATAGGCAAACCGAAAGACTCCGACAAGAACGATTTTTCGGAATCCACCGTGTTGGAACAAGACATTCAAACAATACAAACGTTTTACGAAAATCTTGAAAAGAACGTAACTGATGTGGTTGTGAAAAAGAACGGAATAGGTGAAGAACAACATTTTTCGTTCTCCACAGCATATAGCGAAAAAGGTCTTGTGAAAGATAATCTGTTAGGACGATGCATCGCCACGAATTGCCACAGCACGGCGATAACTATCTACATCAACACAAAACTACTCACCTCACCTAACGACGAACGCTATTATGCAGGAATTAAGGCATTGATACAAACATTTGAACAGACCTTTAACAAAGAATAATTACTATGTTCATACTCGGTATTATCATATTCTTAGGTTTATTGATTTGGCTTCCATACAAATTTATGGATTCCGTGTATGATTCATTCGGTTGCATAGGCATTGTGATAGCAATTTTTATAATACTTTGTATATTTTTCTAACTACAAAATAAAATTAGTATTAACACAAATAATAACAAGTATGAATAAACAAGAAACAGAAAAACTTTTGGAAAAGATTAAACCTATTCGAAACATTTGCTCCCAAAAGAAAATAGATTTAGAAGTAGTGGATTATCACTCCTTAAAACAGGAAAACGCATTGCAAAATGCCATAGGTCTATTCTATGCCTATTTTGACGGATTTTTACCAAGAGTTGAAAATTATGTCACACTAAATTCTACGGACGAAGTTATTACTGTATTCAACAAACTCGTGAACGACTTTAATTGGAATAATATAGGCGAATCGGATATAGAAAATTTTCTTACTGAATACAAAGATCCAAGAAATGATAAAGGAAACACATTATGGCAGCCTATGCCTATTTCAAATGTTATTGATGGTCCGAACGAAATATTTTGTTCCGATAAGTGGAATAATGATAGTTTTGATCCAAGATATAATGCATGTTGGTCTTTTGCTGATGTAAGAGGCTGTATCTCTATTCAATTCCGCATATACAAGGAAAACAAATAAGAACGTTAAAACACATTAATTATAAACAACAGTATTAACATAAAATTTATAAGATATGAGTAAAAAAAATAATGACTATTCACTAGCAATTTTTTTCGGAGTGCCTGGTGTTTTACTAATAGTGGTATGCATTTGGGGGTTCTTATCAACTGACAGCAAAAAAAACGAAAGAATTACAACTTACTTAAGTGAGAATAATTTTATTGAAGCACGTAAAGAAGTAGAAAAAATACAAGATGAAGAAATTAAAGAAGATGCAAGAGGAAAAGTTTCAAGAGCCGAAATAACGTATTATATCAAACAGAATGAGTTTGCGAGAGCAAAAGCGGTTGCGACCGAAGACGGTCAAGATTCAATGTATCAACAAATAATAGGAGAATGGATGTCACAACTGATTACAAATCAACAATATAGCGAAGCTGCTAATATTTTGCAAAACTGGACTTTCACGTATTCGGCAAAATTTGATGCAAAAAATATTACGCAAAGTGCTATCGACGACGTAAATAAAGATTATAACCACGAAAGAAACACCTATAATGATTATGTAACAAAACTAATAAATGCAGCCGCTTTTGACGATAATGTGGCTTTGGTAAAAAAATGTTTGATGCTTTACCGAAACATAATGATTGTTGAGACAAAGAAAAAGATAGGCAATGACTATTACGATGTAACATTCAAAAAAGACAACACTGCCTTACGAGAGATGAAAAAGAAATTAGCACTGCAACATATTAAAGTTGATTAGTTTTTAGGGGTTACTAAAATAAAACGAAATGAAGACATTATTAAAAATCACTGGATTATGTACTATTCTGGTTGTTTTATTAAACTCTTGTAATAGTGATGACAGGAAAAAAGCAAAAATACAAAAACTTCTCACAGAAAATAATTTTACAGAAGCTCGGATATTAAATAAAGAAATATCTAGCTCTTTCGAAATGCAAACCGTAGCTATTAATCGAGCAGAGATTTCATTTTACGTTAAACAAAATGAATTTGCAAGAGCAAAAGCTGTTGCATTAGAAAACAATGAAATGGATATGTATGAGGAAGCTGCAATAAACTGGTTCCCAACACTTATAGAAAAAAAAGAGTACGAAATGGCAGTTGAGCTTTTAAACACTCTTGAAATTACAGATCATCATACTTCTTTATCCTACAAGCCCATAGGCCCTATAAATGAAGAACGTGAATATAAAGAGAACATTGGTTCTGCTAATTGGTTATACAACGAAGGGGTTGCTAAATACAACGAACGTGTTTTTATACTATTCAATTCGGCGTTAATGGATAATAACCTTGAATATGTAAAGAAATCACTTCTTCTTTTTAAACCTGAAATGACTATGAGTTCCAAAAAAGCAATAGACAATCGTTGGGTTCGAGTTTATTATAAACAAGATAATAAAGCTCTTCAACAAGCAAAAATAAAACTTGCAGAACAAAACATCAAGGTGGATTAGGTTATCAATAACAATTATTAATAAAACTAAAATTATGAAAATTTTTAAAACAGTATGTCTTGCCCTTGTGGCAGTTGTATTTACCTGCTCATGTAACAGTAATGAAAAAAAAGAACGCCAATACATCGACCTTGGACTAAGTGTTAACTGGGCAGACGTCAATGAAGAAGGAACTTCAATAGAAGAGATTGGAGATTACTATCTGTATAGTGATTTAAGTTCTATGGGAGAAAAAGTAATTCCTTCTGTTAAAGAAGCCGAAGAACTTATTCAAAACACTACACATGAATGGACTACAATAAACGGAATTGAAGGATATAAGTTTACGGCATTTAATGGAAATAGTATTTTTTTACCCGCCACAGGAAGAATAACATTTTTATCAGACTTGTTAAGATATTTCACTTTTAATCTATTGGGAAGCGCAAGTGATACAAACGAGGGTTATTATTTGTTAAGGAGAGATGACAAATATGAAGACCACATATTGTGGTTTAACAAAGATACTATTTCAATATTAAACGAAGATGATTTTTCTAGTTGGAATCATTTTGCTGCAAGACGTGTTGAAGGTGGTTTTAACAGATTATTTGGGGAATAACGGAAACGAAGGGAAATTTTATTACGAAGAAGATAAGGCTGTCGTTATGTGGCAGCCTTTTTCTATTCTATATGGCATCGTCATGCCGCAGCCGCAGGCAAGGAATCTGGTGGATTCTCGTGAGGGAGTCCTTTATTTTTGTGTCTAAATATCATATTGATTATCAATGTCTTATTACTACGAATAAAATGTTTTCTTCTTGGTACACACTTTTGTGGTCCACAAGTTTGTGTACCACAAAAAAACGATGTATGTACCCTTCCCCAAAAATCGGACAATGTCTAATTTTACTATGTCTAAAAAATGGGAAGTTTACAACGAAAGACACCATAACAAATTAAAAATCGAAAAAACAAGAAATCAGGGATGTACTTTGTAAAACAATATTCCACAACAAACCAACGTCCAGATATCCAGTATATTTTTCATCCCAAAACGAAAAATTCACCACATTTTCAGAGTCAAACAACGGCAATTTCACCCCATAATGAGGATTTTTGCCACTATAATACACATTTACCATATTGAAACTCGTAGGAATAACTTTTTTTACGCAAGTGATTTTCTCTGCCTTACATTTGCGATAGAAAAAAAAACAAAAAAATGATTTTCGCAAGACAAAACGAACACAAAGCAATCGTGTACAAAGATAGAGAGTACACGTACAATCAATTTCTACAACAGACACAATATTTTGCAAATGCATTTTCTGCTAAAGCAAATCCGACAAAAGTGCTGATTTACGCAGAAAATTCAGACCAATGGATATTTGCATTCTACGGAGGTCTTCGCACAGGAGCAATCGTCGTTCCCGTTGACGCACTTTCAACGACAAAAGAATTGGCATACATATTAAATGATTGCAAACCAGAATGTTTGTTTACCGAACCAGGTAAAATAGACATAGTAAAGGAAGCTCTTTCCATAGCAAACCATACGTGCGAGATTCTCACAGCAAACGATATTTGTAGAGATGATGTGCACATCGTCTCTACCCCAATCACTAACATAGAAATTGAAGACGAAGACCGCACCATAGCGTTGATTTATACGTCGGGGACGACTGGTTCGCCCAAAGGTGTGATGCTGTCAACTAAAAACATTCGATTCAATATCAATAGTGTATCTGTTGATGTGCCAATCTACAACGCGCAACGTAACGTAATGATTTTATTACCATTACATCACGTATTTCCTCTTTTGGGTACAATGATTGCACCATTGAGCATAGGCACTACCGTTTATATTGCAGAAAATCTGACAGCAGAAAGCATTCTTGGCACTCTGCAACGTGGACAAATCAGTTTGTTCATCGGTGTGCCACGCTTATATGAAATTTTGGTAAAATCAATAATGAACACAATCAATAGTTCTTTATTGACAAAAGCAATGTATGCTTTGGCAAAGGCAATAAATTCACCAAAATTCTCAAAATTCATCTTCAAAAAAGTACACACAAAATTCGGCGGACACATCGACTACCTTGTTTCGGGTGGAGCAAGTCTGCCGACAAATATCGGCGAGAATTTGAAAGTTCTTGGTTTTGAAGTTCTTGAAGGTTACGGAATGACAGAAACAGCTCCAATGATTTGTTTCACTCGCCCGTGGAACATTCGCGTGGGTTACGTGGGAGAACCGCTGAAAGGCATAGAAGTAAAAATAGCTGAAAACGGAGAAATCTGCGTAAAAGGCGACAATGTTATGCAGGGTTACTATAATCGTCCCGAAGAGACTGCACAAATTATCAGAGATGGCTGGCTACACACGGGAGATATGGGAGCATTTGAGGATAACTGCTTGAAAATCACAGGTCGAATCAAAGAAATTATTGTTACTGCAAACGGAAAAAATATCAATCCAGAAGAAGTTGAACAAGAAATTTTGAAAGATTCTCCTTGCATAAAAGAAATTGGAGTATTCTTGAAAGACACTGTATTACAATGCATTATCGTTCCACAAATGAACGCTCTTCGCGAATCAAACGAAAACATAAACGACATTCTTCGTGGCGAAATTGAAAAATACAACCACTCCGTTGCTCCTTACAAACGAATCAAAAATATTCATATTTATTCAGGCGAACTGCCCAAAACTCGTTTGATGAAAATTCAACGCTACAAATTGGAAGGGCTCATTTCTCAGAATAACGAAAAAGATACTACCGAGACCGAAACTCCACGAAGCGAAGTTTATATTCGTCTCAAGAAATTCATTGATTCTGAGACAAATATGAATGCCAAAGAAAACGACCACTTCGAAATTGATTTGGCTATCGATTCGCTTGGAAAAATTGCCCTACTTACCTTTGTGGAACAAAATTTCAAAGTTCCTATCACTGAGGCACAACTTGATGAAATCAACACTTTAGGCAAACTTTCGGCTTATATTGAAAAACATCAAACCGAAGGTGGTGAAACCACAGCTATTTCGTGGAAAGAAATTCTTTCTACCAAGAAATACAACACAAAAATCCCGAAAGCTGGCATCATTCAAGCTATTTGTAGCCATTTAGTACGCTTTTTGATGAATGCGGTATATATGTTCAACTACCGCAAACACGGCAAGTTTGATATGCCAAAACAACCATGCATCATCGTTGCAAACCATCGTAGTGCACTGGACGGATACTTCATCACGTCGAAACTTCGTCCAAAAGTGGTTAAAAACACATTCTTCTTTGCGAAAGAAAAACACCTCCATTCAAAATTTGCACACTTTATGGCACGCAAAAACAATGTGATTTTGATGGACATCAACAAAAACGTGCGAGATTCGTTGCAACAGATGGCTGCCGTGCTTCAAAAAGGCAAGAATGTGATAATTTTCCCAGAAGGAACACGTTCCAACGACAATAAACTCAACACATTCAAGGATAGTTTTGCAATATTGAGCAAGGAATTGAACGTGCCTGTCATTCCTGTTGCAATTTCAGGTTCGGAACGTGCAGTTTTCAAGAAAATAAACCTCCCTCGCCCATTTGCAAAAATTTCGATTGACTTCTTGACACCTGTCATTCCTAAAAAGACATCTACCATCGAAGGTATTCGTAACAACGTGGTTATGCAAATTTCCAACAAACTGAACGATTACCAGATGCAAAAGAGATTAAAGATTGCTTAATCAATTAAGGTTTATATGCGAGACCGCCGATAACACTTGTTGTCGGCGGTTTTTGTTTTACAATACTAATTGAACGGTTACATTTTTTTGAGTTCCTTCAACAGATACTCCAATCCGTTCAACTTTATCTCGTACATCAAACCCAATTGTTGCCCTAATTTGCCTTTTGGAAAACCTTTTTGAGAAAACCATACCAAATACGGTTCAGGCAAATCACATAACAGCCAATCCTTGTATTTTCCGAAAGGCATTTTTGTAGTGACAAGTTCCAGTAGATCTTTTTGTTCCATTAAAACTGAAAATAGATAAACTTCTGTAAATCAGCCGTTACGAACTGATATATCACGAAAACTATCGTAACTGCCACAATAGCCATAACAGGCAACGGCAGTTTTGCAAACGAAATACGATAACGACGTTTGAAATTCTCAGGCAACCAGTGAATTATCATTCCTAAAAAGAACAATATCAATATGTTGGCACAACTTGACGCGATTTCGGGAACTTGTTGAAGATTCCAAGGCGAACCTATTTGTTGCACCATATTTTTAGCCGTACTCCACGCCTTCTCATTGGCTTCGGCTGGGTCGAGATTTGAGCCGGCACGGAAAAACAATCGTGTCCACGTAATGAACACAAACGTGAGAAATACCGCCCACGCCCGTTCCAACCAAGGTAACGGATTCTTGAAGCCGATAAAATTATACATAAATCGCAGGAAGGTTCCTATCCATATTACACCAGACCATACCAAGGCGATATTCCAAATCGGAGCAGGAAAATATTCCGTCATTTTATATGCACCGAACGTCACAATACTAATGGAAAGCAAACGCAATGGGTGGTCCCAGTCTTTCCAAAAACGATAGATTATCATTCCTATGCCGTTCAACCCTCCCCATATCATAAAATTCCAACTCGGACCATGCCATAAACCACCCAGCAACATCGTATTCATACGGTTCATATTCGACGTGAGCGACTTCTTCTTCTCTGGCGATTTTCGGCAATAAAACGTAACAATCAACGCCAACGAAACTAAAATAATTGCAACCCAAATACTTCCCGACAAGATTGTCCCTATGAGCGAAATGGTGAGAATACAAGCATATGTTCCCACCGAAGCTGTTCTATTGCCACCAAGCGGAATGTACAAATAATCCTGTAACCATTTGGAAAGCGAAATATGCCACCGTTTCCAAAACTCGCCAGGATTGGTCGCCTTATACGGAGAATTGAAGTTTTTGGGCAAATGAAATCCCATAATCATCGCCACCCCGATTGCAATGTCGGTATATCCTGAAAAATCGGCATAAACTTGTAACGAATAAGCAAACAATGCCACTAAGTTTTCAAATCCCGTATATAGAAGCGGATTTTCAAAAACACGATCAACGAAGTTCACAGCAATGTAATCGCTCAAAATGATCTTCTTCGCCAATCCGTTGAGAATCCAAAAAACGGCAATTCCGAACTGTCGGCGCGAAAGGAAATATTTTTTGTAAATCTGTGGCACAAAATCGGCTGCACGAATAATTGGTCCTGCCACCAATTGTGGAAAAAACGTGATATAAAAGCCAAAATTCAAGATATTTTCAACCGGTGCAACTTTTTTGCGGTATATATCCATAATATAACTGACGCACTGAAACGTGTAGAAAGAAATACCCACGGGAAGAATGATTTTATCGACCGTAAACGTGTCTTTTCCCGCAAACACGTTACCTATTTCGGCAAACACATTCACCACGGGAATCTGAACGCCAAAAAGATTCAAAATCATATCGGCAAAGAAATAGGCATATTTGAAATAGCATAAAATTCCCAAGTTCAAAAACAATCCCGCAAGGAGGCACACAAGCCGTCCCCCATTCGATTCCCGCTTGTTCATTGCCAAACCAAGCCAAAAGTTGAGAATCGTGGCAAAAACAAGAATCAACGTCGCCCAACCACTTGTCTTGTAATAAAAGAAAATGCTGACAAAGAAAATAAAGGTATTTCGCAGCAAAACTTTGTTTTTAAACAAAGAAAAGACAGAAAAAACAATAGCAAAGAACGCCCAAAAATAAAATTGGGTGAACAACAATGGTGAATTGGAGTCAAACGAGAAAATATTTTTCAAAAACTCAATTACCATTATCTTTCCATCATTGTTTTATTATACGAATCAATAATAGCCCGATACATCATATCGCCCATCAGTTTGTAGCCCTTTCGGGTAAAATGAATCTTATCTTTTTGAGCCAGCCCCATCACTTCCCATTGCCGCATAGACGACAAACCGCCCATAATGGCGAACATATCCCACACGCCCCCGTCGTGCCTTCTCGCAAGTTCATAAAAATCGCGTTGCACCCGAATCCCGTTCCGATTCACTTCGTAATACGATTTCTTCCCGTTCTTGATTTTACGGAATGAATCATTATTCGTGATAAAAATATAGGCACAATGTGGAACCACACGCTCTATTTTGGCAATCAACGAATCGTAATTTGCTATAAATGCCGAATCAGAGAAATTTTCGGGAACAGCATCGTTTATTCCAATGGCAAAAATCACCATATCGGGCTGAATAAGAGCAAGTTGTCTTTCAAACATTTCGCACGACAAATACGAAGGAACCGACGCCCCGTTCACGCCAATTGCGTGATACACAATCCCTGGCTCGTCGTTTTCGGGAATAAAACCATTCACCGTAAACGAATGCATAACCGTATCATTCTGAGCAATTTCCAACATAAATGACTCCGCTGGTCGTGAAATCTTAAACAAATAGGAACAAGTCGTGGAATCGAAGGCGGCTTTCAAAATGGTATCGCCAACGTGTAACAACGGCATCACCAACGGACTATCGCCATAGCCCATCACGGTAAGACGAGTAAATTTCCAACGATGCCGTTCTTCATCAGGATCAAGGTTTACGGAAATCGTCGATATAGTGTCGGTTGTCACGGCTATGCCAGAAACACCTAACTGAGCCACACGATTTTCACGAACATTTCGCGAAGAAACCCATTTCCCCGTATGAGAAACCTTGTAATTATAGGGATTATTCGTCTTTGCCGTTTCATACGGGAATATAATCCCCCTACTTGTATGATAATCAGTAATTAACGTATCAAAACGAGAACGAACTTGATGCGAAAACATATCCGCCTGCACGTGCGAACCACCAATGTGCAATATTGAAATCTGCCCTTCGCCACCACGGAACAACAGGTTCATCTTCTCGTAAAATGACGATAAGCGTTCGCTTTGCCCATTGGGGATTTTTATCACATTCATTGAGTCAACAATAAACGGATAGCCTGTTTTTGATTGTCCGAGAGCTAAATTTTGAATCAGAACAAACAGAAAAATCACATATATGTAAGAAAAACTTTTTTTCATAAAGCCATCATTTCAAGCGTATCAACTTTTATAGAATCAATCACATCGTTTCCAATATCATCACGTTCCGAAAATATCCACTGAGAATTTCGTCGCATAAACCGATAGTATTCATAATAATGCAAGAACGATTCGCTAAACACTTCAGCAATTCGTTTCGCACCCAAAGTGGTAAAATGGATATAATCGGGAGCTGCCCACGCTGGTTTGTGCGAAACCCACTGCACCATAGAATTTCGACCTCCCATCACGTCGAACATATTCCAAAAGACGGCACCATTTTCCAACGAAACCTCCTTCATAGCCCGAATAACCTCCTCAACATAAGGCCACGTTTGTAATTCTCCATTGATTTTCGTTGACATATCGGCAGGTCCAATCACCAAAACCAAGGCATCGGGGTAAACACTCTGCAAATAACGAATTTGCCGTCCAAACTCTTTCTTATAATTTTCAAGCAAAAAATCCGACGTGATTGAAGGAACAGCATTTCCACCATATTCCAAGATTATCATAGGAACAGAAAGTGCAGAAAACGATTCGCGCAACAACGAGGACGAAATCAAGGTAAAGAAAGTTCCCGCACTGCCTCGCAATGGAACATTATCGACCGTAACACCCTGCTTGCTTTCCAACGAAACGCCGTAGAGTTCGGCAGTTCCGTGTAATTGCAACGAACACGAGGAAACAAAATCATCCAACAGCCACGAAAGTTCAGTCATATCAAAACGTGCCTCGTCAACCACCTTTTCCAATACCTTATCGCCCACTTTGAGCGTCGCCTTGAAATTGGGCTGATTGTTACCAATAAACAATCGAACCTTAGAAAACAACTTCGTCCCTTCAAATGCCTGTTTCCAATCCCGTGTGGTGTATTTCAAGTTCACCGTACCAGACAACTGAGCCATTTGTGCCAAGACGCCATAGCGATTGTGCGACAATTTTTGTCGCATAGTACCCGAAGCGACATATCTTGGCAAACTATCTGATACATATTGACTTACGGACGTTGATGATACAAGAGGGACTATCGGCAACAATCCGGCACCCTTTCCGCCAAACTTCTCCTGCAAAACTTGCCTGAAATAGCCAGAAATTCTATCCATTTCAATCTGCGAATCTCCATAATGGAGAATATGCCGACAACCATTATCTTGATTTTCAAGTATCTCAAAAACTCGGAACAAACATTCGGGATTATCATCGGGGAAATACATACGAGCTACACTCGTGGTATCAAACTGTCGGTAAAAATTCAGCGTATCAATAAAACAAAGCGAATCGGAGTTAGCCAAGACCTCGTCGTTTTTGCCTATGTTCGCCACAAAATCCTGTTCTATCACCGACAAGGAATCTTCCAGGTTGACCGTCTCCGTCTTTTGCGAAAACACGTCTTCCAACTTAGGGAAACGCAACGTGAGATTAAGACCATCTTCGGGAAAGACAATACAAACCAAACTCAGTAAGCCAAAAACACCCACAAAAAAGAGTATGATTTGATAATTCTTCATTCAATCAAAATTTGTGCAAAGGTACAAATAGAAATTGAGGTAAGGCATTATTTTCAGATAAAATTTGCAGAAACGCCACATTCCACCCATAGCATTTTCCCATTGTTGATAACTATTTATTTTCCCTTCCGAAAAAAACATCGTCCTATTGATTTTAAGTTTACTTTTGAGAAAAATTAAAGAAAATGGAAATTCAAGGAAGACTTATTCAAATTTGCGAGCCAGTAACTGGCGAAGGACGTAATGGTCAATGGAAAAGACAAGATTTTGTAATCGAAACGCAGACACAATATCCTCGGAAAGCTTGTTTCTCGGTTGTTGGCGACAAAGTTGACACATCAAATTTGCAGTTACAAAACGACATTACTGTTTCTGTCAATCTTGAAAGTCGCGAATATAATGGCCGTTGGTTCACCGACGTGCGTGCGTGGAGAATCACTCCTGGCGCCATTCAACATTCGACGAGCGTTGACGTTGTAGGAAAAGTGATTGCCATTTTAGAACCGAAAAGCGGCGTTGGCAAAAACGGCAAAGAATGGAAAATGCAAGAATTTGTCATAGAAACACAAGAACAATATCCTAAGAAAATCTGTTTCTCAATTTGGGGCGACAGAATCGACAAATCTATCTTGCAAATTGGCGAAATGGTCACTGTTTCGATTGACATTGACAGTCGCCAAGGCACGAACGGCAACTGGTTCACAAGCATTCAGGCATACAAGGTTCAGAAAGGAGTTGTACAAACCAATCCTGCTCCAAATGCAACGTATGGTGTGCAAGCAGCCACAAATCCCGACCCGCTTGCTAACGCAGCAGCAAATCCGGTAGAGCCAATTCAACCTGACCAATTGAAGGCAAATGATGAAACAGACGGACTTCCGTTCTAAAATACTATTACTTATCTTGTTTGTTGTGCATATAAATACGTTTGCACAACAAACAACGGTTCGTATCACATTCAAACAAAATTGTCTGCAACTGATTTCGAATCAATTAATAGACACTCCCGTCGTTCTCAACAAATTCATTTATCAAAACGAGTGTGGTACAAAATACCAAATCAATCAGATTCAATACTTTATCTCAGACATTGAACTTCACGTAAACGGAGAATGGATTGGAAATCCAGAAGTTTGCTTTGGCAATCCCCGTTTATTCGTAAACAACTGCTGCTACATAGATTGCGAAAACGAGCCAATTGGATTGCAGTTTACCATAAAAAAGAATAAAATATCAATTGATTCAATTCGGTTCGTATTCGGCATTCCCAAAGACAAAAACATACCATATTCATTTTCCAACCCCGAATTAGCCAGAATGTATTGGCCTGAAGCGCTCGGTGGCGGTTATCATTATATGAAGACGAACATAAAATTCATTGACAAACAAGATTCCGTTTCGCTGTTTAATTGCCATTTAGGTCGTGGAGTTGGAAACGACACGTTTATCGACAACGATTTCGCAATGACATTCCCATGTAAACTTACATTCAATTCTAAAAAAGCGACTCCCTATTTTTATCCACGAATTGACATAATAATGCACGTTGAAAAATGGTTTTCACAACCAAACAAGATTGATTTCAACCTCTATACCAAAGGAATTATGGGAAAACAAGACATTATGTCGCAACTCTGCGAAAATGGAAAAAACGTATTTGAAGTAGATCCCTATTTATGGTATGAAGTGTCTCAATTTTAGCAATTCGAACATATAATCATCGCCCCCAAAAAGGAATCTTTTTTTTGTTCATAACTTGTAAATCATAAACCTCGTCTTTTTTTGGTAATGAAAAAAAAATCTTGGAATTTTGAAACGATATGGAGTATTGCGAATTTAGTTGTGATTTAAAGGCACTTGTAGCTGAAAAACAAGAACTTTTGACCGTTTTTCTCTCGGAAATCGGCTTTGAAAGTTTTATGGAAACCGACGAAAAATACACAGCATACATTCAAGGTGACAATTTCGACAAACAAGCTCTCATAGAAACATTGGAAGAAGCCGAACCAATTCTCGGCAAATTCGAATATGCCATTGTAACAATCCCTTCGCAAGACTGGAATACAGAATGGGAATCATCGTTTCAATATGCCCAAATCAACGATGAAATAATTGTTCGCGCACCACTCTATCAACCCGAAAAACAATATAAATACAACATTATTATCGACCCTAAAATGTCGTTTGGTTCCGGAACGCACGAAACCACTTCGCTCATTCTTCAAGCAATGAGTAAGATGGATTTCAAGGGAAAAAGCGTTGCCGATTGTGGCTGTGGAACTGGCATATTGGGAATTTTTGCATCAATGTTAGGTGCAAAATCCGTTCTTGCTTTTGATTATGATTCTTGTTGCGTGGAAAACACCAAAACAAATATGCAGTTGAACAACGTAGCCAACATGGACGTACAACAAGCAAAATTAGACATTCTGAACGGCAAAAAATTTGATTGTATTCTTGCCAATATCAACAAAAACATCCTTATTGAAAATATGGAATTTCTTGCAAATGCCGTCAATGAAAACGGAACACTCATATTGAGCGGATTCTACTCGGAAGACGTTGATGACATTGCAAAATCAGCAAGTGCACACAATTTGCACAATATATGTAACGAATCAAAAAATAATTGGACAATAACAACTTTTAAACGTAAATAATTATGGTACATCGTTTTAAGAAAGTCGTTCTTCTTTGCACAATCCTCTGTGTCAGTTTAGTATCAAATGCTCAGCAAATAAAGCAATTTGCCGACGACGAGACATTGTTTTTCCAACAAATGGAACAATTCTTCTCAAACTCTGCCCAAAGTCAGGATCTGTTGAAATACTTGAAACAATTCAAGAAATATTGGGAATCGGGTGCAATAGACAGGGACGAGAAAAGTCGTATTGTGGAAACTTCCAATGCTTTGTTGAAAAAATACGGCAAACCAAGTCCGCATTTCTACAACTATCTGCAAACAGTGGAATTGTTCTTCAACACCGACCACCCTACTGCAAGTTACCACGCATGGGACGAAGCGTATCGCTATTTGTTGAAAAGCAAGTCGTTGAACGTTGCCGATAAATTTTGTAAAAGCACTCTGCAACTTTTGCAAGATCACGACATTTATTCGTCTTCTACTGTTACATGGAAATTGTTGCGCGTAAAATCATTCACGTTCAAGTTTGAAAACAACATCGCAAAAATCGTAATGCCTCCAACCGATTTGCAATGTACCTCGGCAGGAAACTCATTCGTTATTCACCTTGCAAGCGGTTATTACCTTCCGTTTGAAAATAAATGGATTGGCGACGGAGGGAAAGTGTTCTGGGAACGTTCTAACTTCAACAGCGAATCGGTTTTCGCAGAATTGAGCAATTACAGCATCGATATGACGAAATACTCCTATAAAGCTGATTCTGTGTGGTTTACAAACGACAGTTATTATGGTGACAAAATCTTCGGTACGCTCGAAGACAAGACTGTAACGGTGAAAGACGCTTCGGAAGCGACATACCCACGTTTCAAATCATATCAAAACATTTTTGTCATAAAAGACATCTATCCTGGCATCGATTATCGTGGTGGATTCAGCATGAACGGTTCACGTTTCATCGGTTCGGGAACGGTACAAGAGCCAGCAACGCTCAAGTTTAGCAACAATGGAAAGAAGATTTTCCAGACATCGGCCATTGCATATACGTTCCAACGAGAAAGCATCAGTAGCCGTAATGCCGCAGTCAGCATCTACATTGACCAAGACTCCATCTATCACCCAGGACTATTGTTCCGCTACAATGTGGCAACACGAACGGTAAACCTTATTAGAAATGGCGATACGGAAAATCTTTCACGAAGCCCCTATTTCGACTCTTACCACATGCTTGATATGGATTTCCAACAATTGACGTGGCAAATCGACAACACGGAAATGAAAATGGGGGGACTTGAAGGAACAAACCTCAGCAAGGCAGCATTCGAATCGTCAAACTACTTCCGTGCCGCTCGCTACCAAGAAATTGGAATGTACAACCAGATTCACCCGCTTGTGGCACTTCGCCGTATGAGCAAAGAAAAGAAAACAGAGACATTCTCGGTAAAAGAATACGCTTCGTATATGAGAATGCCTGAGCCAGACGCTATCCATCTTTGCTTGGACTTGTCGTTCCGTGGTATGATTCAGTTCGATTCCGAAACAAACACGATTATCATAAAAGAACGTACATATGAATATCTTGACGCCGTTGTCGGAAAAATCGACTACGACGTGATTCGCTTCGATTCGGAACACGATATGAAAGGTATGGCAAACGCGACTTTGGACCTCAACAATCTTGAGCTGAACATGGTCGGCGTATCGAAGATCCAAGTTTCCGATTCGCAAAACGTGGTATTCTACCCTCGTGGAAGCCAGCTTACAATGTCAAAGAACAGAAATTTCGAATTTGACGGTGTTATTGAAACAGGTTTGTTCACGTTCTACGGTCGTGGATTCGATTTCAATTACGAAAACTTCAAAATCAATCTGCAAAATGTTGACTCTCTAAAAATTAAGGTTAAGAGTTTCAAGGAAAACCAATATGGTATAAAGGACTATGTTCAAATCAAAAACTCTATAGAGCACGTAACGGGTGACATTCTGATTGACGACCCGAACAACAAATCAAGTATCAAGGATTTTCCGCAATATCCTATATTCAATAGCAAACAGACCTCATACGTGTATTATGATTACCCTGCTATTTATAATGGTGTGTACGATAGAAATAAATTCTATTACAAAGTTGACCCATTCTCAATCGATAGTGTAAACGATTTCTCTACCGACGCATTGTTCTTTGAAGGAGAACTCATTTCGGCTGATATTTTCGCCAACATTCGTGAAAAAATCATCGTACAACCCGACTATTCGTTCGGTTTCACTCGAGTTACAGGAAAACAAGGATACCCGGCATACAAGGGTAAAGGCACGTTTACCGACACTATCAATTTAAGTTTCAAAGGTTTACGAGGTATCGGAACACTTGATTATATGAATGCAAAAGCCGTTTCTGGTCCCAAAGGATTCACGTTTTTCCCTGATTCAACAAACGGTTTTGCGACAAATTTCAATATCAAACAACAAAGTGCCGCACCCGAATCACCAAGCGTTACGGGCGAAAGCATCAACATTCACTGGGAACCATACGAGAACAAACTTATGGCTGTTGAAACAGGCAAATCATTCAAAATGTACGGTGACACCACGACTCTTTCCGGCGGTTTGATTTTCACCCCGAAAGGATTAGGTGGTTGGGGTAAATACACATTCAGCGAAGCCGAAATTACCTCAAACACATTTGAATTCAAAGAAAAGATTGTCAATGCCGATTCGGCCGACTTTGATTTGAAGACACAAGGTGGAGCACTGGACGAAATGGCTTTTAAAACAAAAAACGTGAAGGCAAATATTGATTTCACAACGAAAAAAGCTAATTTTCAATCAAACGACACCCTTTCGCTCGTACAACTTCCTAAAAATATGTATATCTGCTACTTAACAAAGTTTACGTGGGATATGCAAACTAAACAGATTGCCCTTGGCGACCCCAAAGACAAGAATACAGGAAAATGCGACTTACATTTCTACTCTGTTCACCCGAAACAAGATACGTTGAATTTCCAATCACCATATGCGACGTACGATTTGAAAAACTATATCATTGGTGCTCAACAAGTTCCGTTTATTGATGTGGCCGATTCGCGAATCATACCACACAAAGACAGTACTGTAACAATCCACAAAGAAGCGTTTATGGACACGCTACGAAATGCGAAATTGATTGCCGACAGAGAGCATAAATATCACACGGTATATGACGCGACATTCTTTATCAAAGGACGCAACAACTTTGCCGGACGCGGTATGTACGATTTCATTGATGAAACAGGAGTAAAACATCCGTTACCATTCACAAAAATCAGAGTTGACCAGTCTCGTCACACCTACGGCAAAGGCAAACTGGAACCAGAAGACAATTTCCAACTTTCGTCAGTATATAGTTACTACGGTGATTACAAAATGCTCTCGACGCAACAATTCCTGGAATTTAACGGTAACGTGTTGATTGCCAACGAATGTGCAAAGATAAAACCAACGTGGTTCAGTTTTGTGGGCGAAATCAATCCTGCCGAGATATTCATTCCTGTGAGCGACAATATGTTTGACGTGGATTCTAATGCAGTGGGAACGTCAATTTTTGTAAATACTCGACCAACGGGCATTTACACGGCATTCACATCAGAAAAACGTAACGAAAAGGATATTCCTATGTTAAGCGCACAAGGCAGTTATCTTTTCTATGACAAGAACACACACAAATACAAAGTTGGTTCAAAAGAGAAAATTCTTGACGAATCAAAACAAGGCAACTTGATTAGTTACCATCGCGAATACTGCAACACATCTGGTGAAGGAAAAATAAACCTTGGCGTTGATCTAGGTCAGGTGAAATATGGTACGTATGGTACTATAACGCACAACATAAATTCTGGTCGCGTTACCTTAGAAACCGTAGCGACAGTAGATTTCACATTCGACGACAATATTCTCAAAGCGATTGCCGACACTATCACGAAACGACAAAATTTGAAAGGTGTCGTTCTAAACACTCCTGCCTACAAGAAAGGCATTACCGAAATGTTGGGAACAACATCGGCTGCCGAAAAGGTAATTTCGGAAGCGTCTTTGACGGGTGAAATTCGTAAAATCCCTAAAGAGTTAGAACATACGTTCGTATTCTCAAAACTTGATATGGTATGGGATTCTGCGGCTCACGCATTTCGTTCTGTCGGTCAGATAGGAATTCAAAATATCGGTAGTTATCCTGTAAATAGAACCGTAAACGGCTTTGTGGAATTTGCAAACCTCTACAAAGGAGATATGATGAATATCTATATAGAATTGGATAAAAGCACTTACATTTTCTTCTGTTACACGCAAGGAAAACTATATTTCTATACTTCCGATGTAAAAAATGCAAACAACAAGAGCTTGTATGACCTTGTAAACATTGTGGGCAATACCAAAGAGGCAAAACGCACAATGACCGTAGGCAAGAAAGAAACGCCGTATATGTACACCACAGGTACAAAATCTATGAAACAAGACTTAGTGAGTCTGTTCAAGAGCAACAAACCTCATTATGATGAAGAACCAGACTGGGATGAAGAGGAAATAACTGAAAAGCCGAAGAAACAAAAACCCGAAGTTCGTGACGAATACGACGACTACGATGATTACGACGATTAAGGTTTAACCAAAGAGTTTGGGCAATTGCCCAAACTCTTTATTATTTCTTATGCTTATGCAGTACTTTTTACCCGTATTTCTACTACTCATTGCCAATATCTTTATGACATTGGCGTGGTATGGTCATCTAAAATTAAATCAGATGGGGATTTCGAGCAACTGGCCCCTTATCGCAGTTATTCTATTTAGTTGGGGTATCGCACTGATAGAATACATTTTCCAAGTTCCAGCAAATAAAATGGGATTTATAGGCAACGGCGGACCGTTTACGCTTTTGCAACTCAAAGTGATTCAAGAAGCATTGTCAATATTTGTTTTTTGCGTGATTGCAAACATTCTGTTTCAAGGAGAAAAGGTTGCATGGAATCATCTTGCCGCTTTCGGGTGTTTAATTATGGCGGTAGTTTTCGTATTCTGGAAAAACTAACTGATTTTTACACAAAATAAAAGGGAAATCTGCTATTGCAAATTTCCCTTTTTTTATTCTTTCTTAGCAAAGTTATTCAACTTCGTATTCTGTAACCTTATATACCTTGTAATTCAATACATAATCACCTTTTTGTTCTTTTTGGGTATATAACAGCGTCTTTTCATCATTTGTCTCCGTCAAATCATACGATTTATGACGTGCTTCAGTATCTTTTTCGTGTGTGAACTTAATATGATCCTCGTCAAACAAAACCACATCAAAATATACATCTACCCCATCACGATGTTTTGTACGTCCCGGATCAATCCAAATTTCAATGATAGCTTCATTACCAACGCGAATGGTCTTGTTTCTATCATTCTTGTACTCATATTCCCAATAGATTCTGTAATCACCTCGGTCAATCTGGTAATACACACCCCAATCCCAAGAATTATGTAAATCTATCGTCTGCACACGTCCGTCGTCATACTTAACATCGTATGAAACATTCACAAAAACTGGTTCCCCATAATCGTCACTATAATCAATACTTAAAAAAGCATTGCCATCTTCTCCTATATTACAAGAAGAAAGTGCAATTGCTGCTCCTGCCAAAAACAAAAATATCTTTTTCATAACATTATTTTTTAATCGTTATTGTTTTATAAGCAAATAGTGTGCCAACAAAACAAAAAGAGCCGTATGAAACACATCATACGACTCTTTTTTATCATTATTATTCGAATGACAAACCTAATTTAACTCTAAAACGTTGGTTGTAAACTTTTTGGTCATCCCAAACGTCGTATGAGTATTTAATGTTACCCAACACCCATTCACAACCAATCATAAGTTTTGAATAACGAATATCAATACCAAACGAATAATCAAGACCAAGACCGATACCAGTGTCTTCCTCGTTCACAATACCTACGGCATTCGTGTTAACTTCATTACCGTTTTTGTCAACAACCGTATAACCACCATATTCATAACCAGCATTTCTTCTTTCAAAAGCTGGTGAATTTGCAGCAACAGCAATCTGATATGCAGGAATTCTAAAATAATTCACAGCAAACGTAGGGCATAATTTTGCCTTCAAGTCAATATAAAACTTATCGGCAGGACTAATCGTGGCAACAACACCAACATTCAACGAATAAGCCACCGTCAAGTCATTGTAATTTTCCGTATCTTCTGATTTTACACCACCTGCAGTGCGAGTAGCATCAGGGAAACGGTAGTAGTCGGCACTCAAATCGATGAAATCCATACAAAGACCTGCCTTGAAACCTTCTATCAACCAACCGATTGGGTGAATATAAAAATCTGCACCTACAGCCAAATCTGCAGCATAATGTTTCAAATCCGAACCGTATTTTTCAGCATAGAATCTACGCAAGTTGTTTGAACAAGAATAATCAACCAAATTTCCATATTTCATTATTGGTCTATTCAAGCCCAACGTGAAATAAGAATTGTTCTTAATTTTACCTTGTGAAAACGCTGTTGTACAAGCGATTAACAAAACGAGAGGGATAAGTAATAATCTTTTCATATTTTTTAGATTTTAGACTGACAAATATATAAAAGTTTTATTTATTTAAAAAATCTTGCAATAAATGCTCGGCAGTTTCACACGCTTTTTGTAATTCGTCGTTCACCACAATCGCATCAAATTTATCGGCAAACTGCATTTCGTATGCCGCCTTGCTGATTCTTTTTTCAATTTCTTCGGCCGAATCAGTCTTTCTTCCTTCCAATCGCTGACGAAGCACCTCGACCGACGGAGCTTGGATAAACAATGACAATGCCTTGTCGCCAAACAATTTTTTCAATCGCATTCCACCTGCAACATCCACGTCAAACACAATCACATTGCCTTTTGCCCAGATTCTCTCACATTCTGATTTCAACGTTCCGTAGAAACGATTTTCATACACTTCCTCAAATTCGACGAAATCACCGTTTTTGATTTTTTTCTTGAACTCGTCAACAGAATAGAAATAGTATTCCACCCCATTTTTTTCGGTGCCACGAGGAGCTCGAGTCGTTGCAGAAACCGAAAATTCCAAAGGAAAACCTTTGTGCAACAAGTAATTGATTATGGTTGATTTTCCCGACCCCGACGGTGCCGAAAGAATTATCATCTTGTTCTCTTTCATATAGTTACAATACGTTAAGAACTTGTTCCTTGATTTTTTCAAGATTATCCTTCATTTGAACGACAATCCTTTGCATATCGGCATCGTTCGATTTGGAACCCATCGTATTGATTTCACGACCCATTTCCTGAGCAATGAAATTCAGTTTTTTACCAGCATATTCCTCATTGTCCATCGTGTCGATGAAATATTTGCAATGCTGTGCAAGACGAACTTTTTCCTCGTTGATGTCAAGTTTTTCCAAATAAAAAATCATTTCTTGTTCCAGACGATTCTTATCAATTTTATCGGATTCGATAAATTCCTGCAACGCCGCCTCAATTTTCTCACGAATCTTACCTACACGAGCTTTTTCGAATGGTTCTATGCTTGCCAACAAATCAGAAATCGTCTGTATATTCCGACGCAAATCCTTATCCAATGCCTCCCCTTCGTGACGACGATACATTACAATATTACTTGTAGCTTTTTCAAGAGTCTGTTTCACCTTGTCCCATTCTTCGTCGCTTGCAAGAGACTGATTGTCAGAAGCCCACACGTCTGGCATCTTCAATGCAAGTTCAAGCGCAGGTACATTACTAACGCCCAGTTCCTGTGCCAATTGGTTAAATTTCTCAAAATACGATTTCACCAAACCGTCTTGAATTTTGCGTTCCCCCACACCATCTTTCGACTCCGAGGTTACAATCACATCAACTTTTCCACGTACCAACTGCGAAGAGATGTAATTTCTAATCTCCAACTCCTTGTCGCGATAGACAGAAGCAATACGGGAATTCAAATCTAATTGCTTGCTATTCAGCGATTTAATTTCTATAACAACATTCTTTTCTGGGAGTTCAGCCACAAATCGGCCATAACCCGTCATTGATTGAATCATATTCTTTAAATTTTATACAAAGAACACAAAAAAAAACGGAAAATAGAAATGTTACCTACAAAAATTGAGAATGAAACCTATTTCTTCATTCATTAGTGAATAACTTGGTGATAATACAAAAGAACAATATCTCTTTTTGCAATTTCATTTTTATATATTTGCGTGTTAAATGTTGAATTATGGTTCGTAATTGTTTTTTTGCTTTCATATTGCTACTTTTCATAGGAAACGTATCCGTTTTTGCACAAACAAAAAGTACTGAAATACAGACAATTAACTCGGTACAATACTATATTCACACCGTGCAGGCAAAAGAGACATTTTATGGTTTGAGCAAACTCTACGGCGTTTCCATTGACGACATTCAAATGAGCAACGACAACCTTCGGTCGCTTTCCATAGGTCAACAGATTAAAATTCCCGTAGTGGCTGAGACGGCCGCAGAATCACAATATAAAGATGGGGAACTCATCGTTAAAAACGGACAATCATTCGTTGTTCACAACGTGCAACAAGGCGAAACGATTTATGCCTTGGCTCGCCATTATCAAACTTCGGCAGGACAAATCCTTGCGGCAAATCCTGCAATCAACAACGGACAAATTTCCATCGGACAACAATTATTCATACCATTCTCTGGCACAGTTGTCCCGCCACATAATATCGTTTCCCAAAATACAATCAATGGAAACCCAAACGGTGTTACTGACACTTACCCTAACGACACGACAAATCAACAAATAGCACAAAGTGATTCAACATTTGTAAAGAAGAAAGATGTGTACATAAGTCTTATGTTGCCCTTCTTTCTTGACAAAAACGCTCATCAGAGCGATGAAGGTATCATTAACAAACCAAAGGAGATTTATACCCACACATATCAATTCCTTGAATACTACGAAGGCGTGCTTATGGCTATTGACACATTGAAAAGTCGAGGAATGAACATCACATTAGACGTAATTGAATCTAATAACGACTCTACTTCAATCAATATCAGCAAGATAAAAACAAACACGAATCTGATTATTGGGCCTGTATTCCCGAAGACATTCCCTGCCGTAGCAGGTTTTGCTAAACGACATTCCATTCCTATCATTTCTCCACTTTCAACCGAAGAAACAAATGCAACGAATCCGTTCGTTGTTCAAATGAATACGCCTCAAAAATTCCGCTTCAAGGCAATGGTCGATTACATTATTCAACACAACGACCATACGCATGTTTGCATAGTTTATAACAATGAATCATTGGAGAAAAAAAGCATGACCTTATGCAAAGCAGCGTTCAACGAACGAAAAAGCGACTTGGACTCAAAACATATCTCATTTGAGGAAATTTATTTCCCATCAGCTGGAACTTCAGGTTTAGACAGAGCATTGAGCAAAAAAGAAAACGCCATCGTTGTTGTTTTGTCAAAGCAACAAGCATTTGCAAATAATATCGTAACAAAACTATATCAAGCATCAAAATCTCACAAAATCGAGTTATGGGGATTACCACAATGGGAAACATATGAAAACTTAGAATTGGATTTCTTGTATGATTTGAAATTCAAACTTGTAACAAGTGGCGAAGTTGACTATACATCACCCCTTGTAAATCAATTCATTAAACGATATAGAGAAAAATATGGTACAGAACCTACAAAATTCAGTTTTCAAGGATATGATCAAATGTTGTACATTGTGAACCAATATGCAACGACAGCCGATTTCATCAACGATTTAGTACAAGACAGCACGATAGACGGACTATATAACGACTTCAATTTTTTCAGAAAAGACGGAGCTACGGTCAATACCGCTTCGTTCATCGTGGAATACGACAAAGCAACGTTCGACCGTTACACAACTGCTTATAAACCAAACAATTAACACGTATGGCATCACCAGCGGTTTTAGGACGAGGAAACCTACAAAAACTTTTATTATCATATTCAGGACCGGCAATTTTGGCTATGATGGCAATGTCGGTTTACAACATAATCGACAGCATATTCATAGGACGAGGCGTTGGAGCATTGGCACTTTCGGGATTGGCTATCACTATGCCCATCATGAACCTTTCGGCGGCATTCGGTGCCATGGTCGGTGCAGGCGGAGCGACACTCACATCCATTAAAATGGGGCAACAAGACTACGACGATGCGACAAAAGTGCTAGGTAACGTGGTGTCACTCAATCTGATACTTGGCTTTTTGCTGATGTTTCTTGGACTATATTTCATTGACGAGCTACTCTATTTGTTCGGCGCGAGCGAAGACACGATTCCGTACGCACGAGATTTTATGCAGATAATCTTATTGGGTAACCCCATAACACATTTATATTTGGGGCTGAACAACGAAATTCGTGCATCTGGCTATCCTCAGAAAGCAATGAGAATCACATTATTAACCGTAGTCATAAACGCTGTGCTGGCACCAATCTTCATTTTCGTATTCAACTGGGGAATTCGTGGAGCCGCACTGGCAACCGTATTGGCTCAAACCGTTGCGTTGATTATTGTTTTGATACACTTGGCTAACAAGGAAAATTTCCTTCATTTCAAACGAGGTTCGTTTCGCATCATTAAACGAATCACTGGAGGCATACTCTCAATTGGAATGGCACCATTCACCTTACATTCGTGTTCGTGTATCATTATCATACTCATTAACAACCAGTTAGCAAAATACGGCGGCGATATGTCGGTTGGTGCATACGGAATAGTGAACCGATTAGTCATGCTGTTTGCCACAATAGTAATGGGGCTCAACCAAGGAATGCAACCGATTGCAGGATTCAACTACGGAGCACAAATTTATTCACGTGTAAGAAAAGTGCTGAAACTTACCATAATATATGCAACAATCGTTATGGGATTTGCATTTGCCGTCGGCGAAGGAATTCCACGATTGTTGGTGCAGATTTTCACCAACGAAGAAGAGCTTATCAGTCAGTCAATCATAGGATTACGTATGACAGTTCTCCTCTTCCCCGTTGTCGGATTCCAAATGGTTGCCTCGAACTTTTTCCAATCTATAGGAAAAGCTTCCACAGCTGTTTTATTGTCGGCTTCGCGACAATTATTAATCTTGATTCCTCTTTTAGCCATATTACCAAATTATTTGGGGACACTTGGAGTGTGGGTTTCCATGCCAATTTCCGATGGATTGGCAACCATCTTATCCACATTCCTATTGACAAAAGAGATGAAAAAATTTAGGACATTGCAAGACAAACCATTTTCTCTTGAAGAAAAACAAAAATAAAGGTCATGGAAAATATCATCATCAGCATCGGACGGCAATTTGGAAGTGGCGGAAGAGTCATTGGCAAGGCACTTGCCCAGAAACTCAATTTTGATTACTACGACAAGGAATTATTGACTTTGGCGGCAAAAGAAAATGGCATCTCGCCAGAATTTTTCGAGCAATCCGACGAAAAATCCTTTCCTTTATTGGAACGAGCATCACAATGGTTTGAAAATTTGGGAATCAACAACCCGTTCAGTTCCAGCGTATTATCGAACGACGCTTTGTTCAAAATGCAATCCGACACAATAAAAAAACTTGCAGAGGAAAAATCCTTTGTCATTTTAGGTCGTTGCTCCGACTACATTCTCCGCGACAATCCGAACTGTATCAGCATTTTCCTACATTCAACCGAAGAAGAACGGGCGAAACGCATCTGCACAAGAATGCAAATCACTGAAGAAGAGGCAATTATCCGTATGCGAGAAGAAGACAAGAAACGTGCAGCTTACTATAATTTTTATTCAAATAAAATCTGGGGTGACGCAAAGACCTACAACTTGTCAATTGACATTTCAAAATTAGGAGAAACACAGACATTAGAGTTCATTTTGGCATACATAAAAAAGAGATTTCCAGAAAGATTTTAAATCTTGTAAAAAACACGTTGAAAATTCTATCGTAGATAAGATTTTTTTCCTTACATTAGCAAAAATTTTAGAGAAGTGGAAAGAATCTTATATATAGCAATCGCATTAGTATTTGCATTCCCCGTATTTTCACAAGAAACGGGATACGATATGCAACAACCGATAGATATAGAAAATCAATCAAACAGTGAAAAAATACAAATAGAAGAAGAGCCTCAAAATTATAAGACAGAAGAGCGAATCGAAGCTATAGAAGATGAACCAAGCAAAAAACCTATTCAAGAAGAAGAGAAAAATCCATATAGTCATTATGAATCAACAACAGGTGGAAACATCACCCCTCATTTCTCGTGTGATTATTTACACGGAAAACTTTTCAAAGCGAAAGATATTCCAAACACCATAGGTTCAAATTATTTCCAACTATCAGCAACATTAAGCACAGGAACGCAACCGGGCAGTTATTTCAACTGGTACAAGAAACCGGAACTCGGTCTTACATTTATGTGCGGTTTGTTGGGTAATTACGATGTTTTAGGTTCCGTTTTCGCCCTATATCCAACGTGGAAATATACCTTTTTTGAAACGTCCGACATCGGTTTAAGCATTAAATTAGGAACTGGATTAGCTTGGTTTACAAATCCTTACGACAAGTTTGACAATAGCGAGAATACGTTGATTGGTTCGCATTTGAACAACGGAACAGAAATCGGGCTCAATGCGTGGTTCCGCTTTCATCCACAATGGAAAATAGAAGCAGGAACGTCGTTTTTGCATTTTTCAAACTGCCACACAAAAATCCCCAATATCGGCATAAACGACCTGACCGCAAAAGTGGGTGTTGTGTATGAACCAGGAACATTAAAAGATAAGACGACGAGAGTTCGCCATCTTCCAGCAATGGATTCCGCATGGAAAAAAACAATGATGGTATCGTTAGGTCGCCACAAATTGGCAAACACGACCTACCCGACCGACGGACCTTCATACAATGTATATAAACTCTCAGGATATGTCTCAAAACGATTGACAAACATAAATGAGATTCAATTCGGTGCGTCAGTTTCATACTACGAAGGATATTACGAATTTATTCACCTGACCGACTATTACAAACATTTCCAACATCTTATGTCATCGGTTGTTATGTTGCACATTGGTCACGAATTCTTAATCAACCGATTCGGTTTCGACACAGATTTGGGCATAAAGGTATTCAATCCGTTCCATCGTTCGTATTTCTTGAACAAGGATAACTCATTATGGCACAAGGCATATCTTGCACCGAAAGTTGGATTCAAGTTCTATCCGATTTGGAACTCATTTGACAAACAGAAATTAGCATTGGGAATCTATATCAAGTCAAACGGATTGCAAGCTGATTATTTGGAATATAGTTTATCATATACCTTTTAGCTTATGAAAAAACAATGGATAATACGGTTGGTTTGTTTTCTGTTGCTTCTGCAAAGCCCCGGTTTGTATGCCCAAAAGGCATTACAAAAAGAACTTGACAACTACTGTTCTGACAAGAATTTTCAACACGCACAAGTGAGCTTATGCGTAAGAGACTTGGAATCAAACAATATTTTGGCAAGCGTCAATGGTGAAAAATCAATGACACCCGCATCTATTGTGAAACTATACACCTCGGCAGCGGCTCTCGCCTATTTAGGCGACGATTTTCGATTCAAAACGGTGCTTGGCTATACAGGAACAATTGAAAAGAACGGAACGTTGAATGGTGACATCGTTGTTGTGGGCGGCGGCGACCCGACGATGGGTTCCAAATTTTTCCCATCAACGAAATCGTTCATCGACACTATTACAAAAGCCGTTCTTGACGTCGGTATCACCAAAATCAAAGGTCACGTCGTTATTGATTGTTCTATTTATAAGGACGACAAGGAATCCATTCCTTCAACGTGGCTGTTTGACGATTTCGGGAAAGACTATGCTGCAGGCGTGTTCCCAGTATCTTATCAAGACAATATCTTTCAAATCAGCATAAAAACTGGCGAGAAAGGAGAAGTTGCCGAAGTGAATGACACGACGCAAAACGTTTCGATTGACGGTACAACGGGAGATTCCACCCTGTTACTCCACTCTAACGTGGATGACCAATTGGTGAAAATTACGGGATATATTCCACCAAACAGAAACGAATATGTTGTGAGAAGCGCAATGCCTTCGCCTCCCGATGTGTTAGGAATGGAACTACATATGGCTTTTTTTAGAAAAGGTTTGGTGCAATACACGCACGAATACAAAATCTCTAAAAAGAATATTTCTTCAATCAAAGTCTTGAAAGAGATATATTCTCCTCAGTTACAATACATTGTAGCTATAATGAACTATTATAGCAGCAACAACTATGCTGAACATTTGGTTAAATATCTCGCCTATACTCAAAAAGGTTCGGGAACATTCCTAAACGGAGCATTGTGCGTTATGGCGTATATGAAAACGTTAGGTGTGGAAACCTCTGGTCTATCGTTATTTGACGGCAGCGGACTTTCCAGAACCGACATTTCAAATGCAAACCATATGTCGGAATTCCTTGTAAAAGAATACAATAAGGTTGGAGGAAAAGAATCTTCTTTCTACAAAAGTCTTCCTACCTCCGGACGAAGTGGGACACTCCGTTCATTCCCTTTCCCACCAACATTGGTTGACAAGGTCCATGCAAAAACAGGTTCTATGTCGGGCATACGAAACCTTGCAGGTTATATGGAGACGAAATCTGGAAAAACGGTTGCATTCTGTTTGATGTTCAATGGTTGTTTTGACACCGATTATCAAATGAAGGAAAAAGAAGCAAAAATGCTTGAAATGATTTATAACAACTACTAATGGCGAATCCCCAAACATATTTTGCGAACAAAGTCATTTGGATTACAGGTGCGTCGAGCGGAATCGGGAAAGAACTTGCCCTCGCCTACTCCAAGATTCCGGGTGTTTCGCTCATATTGTCGGCACGACGGATTGAAAAACTGACGGAAATCGCAAAACAATGCGAACAAAACGGAGCAAAATGTACTGTATTTCCCCTTGATTTGGAACAAACCGATACACTTGAGGAAAAATCCCGTGAAGCCATTGCAGTTTATGGTAAGATAGATGTTTTAGTAAACAACGGTGGCATCAGCCAGCGTTCACTCACCATAGAAACGCCGATTGCAAACGACAGAAAAATAATGGAAATCGATTATTTCAGTTCCATTATTATTACCAAAGCCGTTCTCCCACAAATGATAGAAAACGGTTTCGGTCATATAGCCGTAACAAGCAGTATTTCAGGTTGTTTCGGATTTCCGCAACGTTCGGCGTATTGTGCGGCAAAACACGCAATCTACGGATTTTACGAAGCACTCGACATTGAAATGCGGTCGAAAAACATTGCCGTCACCATTATTTCACCAGGACGGATTAATACAGACATTTCGTTGTCGGCACTGACGAAAGACGGCACACCGCATGGTGAAATGGACCCTGGTCAGGCTAAAGGACTTGACGCAGCTGTGTGCGCACAACGGATTCTTAAAGGAATGGCAAAAAAGAAACACGAAATTTTAGTCGGTAAATTTGAATTGATTATGGTGCAGATTTACCGAAAAATTCCAGCTCTTTTTCATATATTAGCGACGAAAATAAATCCAACATAAAACTATGGACAAATATTATATACGAGGAATGGAGCAACTTGGCATCGGCGTGACCGATGTGCATGCGGCTTGGAAGTGGTACCGCGAAAATTTCGGTGCCGATATAAAAATTCTTGACGACGACTCCGAAGCAAAATATATGCTTCGCTACACAGGTGGTGTGCCCCACCGTCGTCATGCAATTTTGGCTGTCAGTTTGCAAGGCGGTGGCGGATTCGAGATTTGGCAATACAAATCGCACGAATCAACGAAACCGTTGTTCGACATTCAGTTAGGCGACCTTGGAATTTTTGCAGGAAAAATCAAAACTGACAATCTTGAAAAAGCACAGACATTTTTCAAAGCAAAAACCGACGGCACTAAAACATCGGAGATGGTAACCGACCCAAAAGGCGAAAAATATTTCTGGTTGCAAGACCCATTTGGAAACTATTTCCAAGTAGTTTTCGATGCAAGAAAATTCAAAGACGAAGGAAAAATCACAGGACTTTCGGTTGGTGCGGTAATTGGCGTGCCTAACATTGAGAAAGCCAAAGATTTATACAAAGACATTCTTGGCTACGACATTGAAGTTTACAATACTGAATCGGCAGTTTGTGACGATTTTTCATTTGTTCCTGGCGGAAACAATTCATTCAAGAGATTGTTGCTCCGTCATTCCGAAGAACGCATAGGCGGCTTTGGTAAGATATTCGGTGCCAGCGAGATAGAACTTGTAGAAGTAACCGACCGCGAGCCAAAGAAAATGTTTGAAGGACGTTTTTGGGGCGACCGTGGCTTCATTCACCTCTGCTTCGACGTGCAGGGCGTTGACGTACTCCGTAACGTCTGCAAAGAGAAAGGATATCCATTCACCGTTGACACTCTCGAAGTGTTGAACGGCGCCGACTTCGACATGGGCGATTCATCGGGAATGTTCGCCTACATTGAAGACATGGGCGGTACGCTGATAGAATTCACCGAAGCATATAAGATTCCATTGACAAAATGGTTCGCCCTGAAACTCAAAGGACGCGACCCACAAAAACCGTTGCCAAACCTTTTGTTGAAGGCATTGAAATTCAAAAAATATAAGGAATAATTTGTAGGGACGCGGCGCGCCGCGTTTATGATATACGAAAAAAAATGTAGGGCTGTCACATTGTGGCAGCCCCATGTTTTTATCGGCTGCCGTAATACGACAGCCCTATAGAATTATATCCTTCGAACAAGGTATCTGTGCCGTTAGGCACTTCATATTGGTAGAAAACGATTAATTCTTCTATTAAACGTGCCGTAAGGTACGTTTTTGAGAAAAAAAAATAGTTTCGTACCTAACGGCACGAAAAATTATGAGGAGATTTTTTTTCTACCAATATTTTGTGCCTAACGGCACATTTATTTATTTGGAAAAAAAGATTTGATTCTTTCGGCGGTGAAACAACGAGATTTCTTGGCAGCCTTTCTTATCTCCTAATTATTTCGCATCTCGCACAAGACGGACAGAGTGACCGTAGTCGCAGTCGCCGTAGTTGTACGTGTACACCTCGTAGCCGTAGAAGCCCAGATAGTTCGCGCCGTAGCTGTCGCCAGCCGAACTCGACCAATAGCGGCCGTCGGAACCAACGTAGTTCACATCCGTACCGCCACGGTAGCCAGCAGCAGGAAGAAACACAGCACCATGTGACTCCATTATACTCCATTCATCCAATGTGTAGTCATTAGTTTTCCATCCTTCGCTTCGAGGTGAAAATCCAATAGAATAGTCCCATTCATCAGGCAACAACATAAGCCCCTCTATGCCATCAACACGCCCTTTGGACCACAAATTTCCACCATGAGGACGCCCATGTAAAATGTATTCCCACTCACTAATCGTCAGTGTCCTCCACATTCCAGCATTGTTTCCGCCATTAGAAATTTTGTTATACACGCCCCAGTCATAGTTCGTTCTTGCTATGTCGTTCTCCCCGTCGCCATAATCAGCTCTTTCTTTACTTGTCATATACGGATTTTTGCCATTGAAACCACTTGTTCCCCATCCAAATAAATCAATCCAACCATCATAGTTTGGAGAAATGTTTTCATTATCTTCTCCAATCATATCCCATTGGTTTTCAGCAAAACGCCAAGTATTAGTACTTGCCTGATATTGCAGGTTACCTCGCGAGAAATACACTTTTCTACCTCCTGGAGCTACTGTAAATTCACCTTTTACTAAAGTTCCATTTGAAGACACTCCACTTGAAGTTCCATCGCCACAAGCCGTGAACATTGCAGCGGTAACACTCAATAACACAAGATTTATAACTATGTTTTTCATATTTATTTAGAAAATACACCATTTACTCCTTACCACGCACAAGACGGACAGAGCGCCCATAGCAGCGATCATAGTCGTAGTACGCGGCCACGTAGTTGCTGCTGAAGAACAGACCGTTCGCGTCGTAGCCGTCGCTAGCCGAACTCGACCAATAAAAGCCGTAGGAACCAACGCTGCCGCTGCTCACATCCGTTCCGTCACGGTAGCCCGCAGCAGGAAGAAACACGTAGTTCCCGTTCTTTGCAACAAAATAGGTTCCCCTTACTCCATTATTTTCACCCCAAACCCAAACACTGTTATCACGCAATTCCACTTGTTCATCATTTGTCGGCAATCTATATCCATTGCTTGGGTAACTATGTATATCATCCCATCTATAATAATTCCCAAAGTCTATAGATTTCGTAGCACCTAAGTTGCACGTATTCCATTCCACACTCAATCCAAGATCACCAGATTCGTTATTCAGATGTACGCCATCTTGAATTAAATCTACTATATAATATTTTTCAGATGTTTGAATTTTAATTTCCCCCTTACGGGAATCGAAACTATTATTTACCTTAGGCATCACCTCTACTATCGTTCTACCATTTTCTTCTATTTTACCCGTTTTCACCCAGTCTGGTTGCTCAACTATATCCCAGTTCAAATCAGTTGTAACGACAAACGATTTAGTTTCAAAAAATCCAGCAGGAAATTTCAATTCTGTTTCCGACAAACTCAATTCCGAACAGGATGTCATTGTTATAATGCAAAACAACGAGGCAATAGCGATTTTAATAAAAGTACGTATGATTTTCATTTTTTGAAATTATAATTTTTCTGCAATATACTAAATATTGAATAAATGCTTACCTTTGAACATTTGGAACAATAAAACAAACGAAATGAAAAAACTCATAAAGACATTTTTAGGTATAGAAGAATTAAGCGAAGTGAAATTCTTAAATTTTCTCATAGAATTCTTCGCATTGTTTGTTCTCTATCGGTGTTCTATGGATGTTACCGCATTTTGCTATCCAACAGCATGGGCGGCCGTCGTCTTTATATATTGTATTGGTTTTTATCTCGCAACTTTCTTTTTCGATACGGCTAAAACACCCTGTGTCACGGGATTGTCATTTGGTTTGTTGTTTACCACATTCACCTATTTATTGATTTTCCTTGGTAAGGAAGCGGTATTGTTAATCTCACTGGGATTACCTTTGGGTTTATTGGTTTTTCACATACTGTCAAGAACAATCGTTAAAAGTTTCAGAAAAACAGAGAAAATCACAAAATACTGTTTCTTTGTCCCTATTGTTTTAGGTTTTGTCATTGCGTTTATTGCAGGACAGGAATTCAAGAAATCCGCAACAATAATAGAACAAACTCCAGTAGAGCAATACGAAAACTTACCCAACGATTTTATGACAGAACATATTGTTGGTATGCACTTTAAATACTACACAAAAACGTGCGTTTGGGACGGTTGGCGACCACCCGTTCACGAACCATTATTGGTTATGGGCTTATGGATGAACAATATGTCAGACCCATTGCAACTATCTTTGCGAGAGAGAGTTGAGCTGTACATCAAACTCTTTCCCGACAAACCGTATAAAATGAAATGCAGTTGCGGTTCTGTATATACGGATGATGAATTGTGGGACGGATTGCCACCATCGAAATGACAAATAGCACCTTATTATCTATTAATCCGCTTTTTCCAGTCTGTTTTAATTTTGCTCCAAATCACACGACTATCTTGGACTCGAATTGTATCAACTAGAAATACAGCCTCGGAGCCATAATACTCATCACCTGGTAATATTACAACATTTAATCCAAGCTTTTCATCATAAAGTGTATATGTAAGCGTTTTTGGGGCTACTGTCAATGATGGCAAAACCGTTTGTGGCGATTGAGATTTTTTTAGCATCTCTATTTGATTTTGTCGTTCTTTTGCAAACTGCGTGACATTACCCGATAGTATATCTGCAAATGTTGCATTTATGGCTGAGTCATACCGGAACATAAAAAACAAAAACAATATAATAACAAAAAAGGATGCAAGTGGACTTTGTCGTGTACGCATATAAGAGACCATACTATTCGGCACTACCAAATAAAGAATGATTGACCACGAAAAAACCAAAAACACAAAAACCACATTCTCTGTCCGTTCCAAAGGACAAGTAGCGACAGAGAGAAATAAAAACACATGCATCAACCAAACAACAACAATTACAAATATTGACAACGCCAATGGAGAAATCTGATACTGGTGCTTTCTCACTCCGACCAACGGGACGACAAAGAAAATATACACTAACGCCATCACAGCCAATAGTGGCAGATTCTTAAAAAAGACTTGTATTGTATATAGCGTCGACAATAATATAATATGTAAACAATCTATCTGTGCCTGACTGATATCCAATCTTGCATAATTGCCAGGTGCCGCTATCATAACAATACTACTTAAGCATGCGACAAATAGTAATCCCCATACATACCCGACAGAAGATTTATTTTTCCATTTCACAACAACATCCCCTATCAAAATACAATCTATCACTATCATTGTCAACTCATTACACCCAACAATCACTATTATGAGCAAAGAAGAGAAAAGCAAAAAAGAACATTTTCCTACGATTGTCATTGTTGCACAATTTCGTTCATACCCAATTTTCAGTCCCACGAACAATAGTATTGCAATGCAAGAGATAGTATATGAAATATAGGCAGAAAACCAGAAAAAATATTCAAAAAATGACGGCATTCCTGCCATAAGAGTACATATTAGAAGAACGGTCGCAAGAAGTTTCGCTTTTTGAGTGGAGCTATACAACAGCTTGTGCAGAAAAAAGTATATACTCGCAATAAAAACAATTATAAGCAACACCGAATATATAGGGAAAAAATTAGGAATATCTAACAAAAGAGGATTCAAAAAGGAAAAAAGAGACGCCATATATCGTCCAGACCATGAAAGATACGTATCTATATATGATTCAAGATATCCGTCACGACGAACACGATATGCATATCCGTAATCGTCACCCGACGGAAACACAAAACACGCACAATAAAGCAATGCACATATAAAAACAAAGGCGACAAAACATATTAGTACCCTCAATATGCTGTCTAATTTAAAATTCTCAAATCTTTTCACTACTATCTCGTATAAATTGAAAACAAAGATAGAAGGAATTTACATTTTAAGTATCATATTTCCATTGTACCAAATTCACAAAATAAAAATTTCTCCCCCAACGTAAAAAAGATTATTTTTTTCGTATAATTGCAAAAAAGAATTACAAACAACTTAAAAATTATAAAATTATGGCTCACAAAATTTCAGAAGATTGTATAGCATGTGGTGCTTGCCAAGGCGAATGCCCAGTAGGTGCTATTGAAGAAGGCGACATTTTCAAAGTAAACCCAGACACTTGTACTGACTGCGGTACATGCGAAGAAGTTTGCCCAACAGGTGCAATCAAACCAGAAGAATAAAAATTCTATTCTTCAAAAATTAATGGTCGGTTCGAAAGAATCGACCTTTTTTATTTTAAAACAAAACAATTAAGAGAAATTTACCATAATTTCATTTTTTCTTCTAAAAAAGTCTCTTACTTACTTCAAAAATTGCAAAAAATTCCGTTGCTTTGTATGGCAAAATCGAAAAAACGTAAAGTGTTCGATTACAAATGTTTAACTAAATTAAAAATTGTATGGCTAATTATTTTAATGAAATTCCATTCCGCATTAAATTGGCAGAACTTGGAAAATGCGACTTTATGGACCGTTCGGAATTCGTAAACGGTTGTAACTATCTTAAAGGTAAAAAAGTTGTGATTTTAGGTTGTGGCGCTCAAGGTTTCAACCAAGGTTTGAACATGAGAGACAGCGGTTTGGACGTTTCGTATGCGTTGCGTCAGGAAGCTATCGACCAAAAACGTCAGTCATGGAAAAATGCCACTGAAGCAGGTTTCAAAGTTGGCACATTCGAAGAATTGATTCCAACTGCTGATTTAGTTTTAAACTTAACTCCAGACAAACAACACACTCCAGTTCTTAAAAAAGCGCTTCCTTTGATGAAAAAAGGTGCTTGTCTATCCTACTCTCATGGTTTCAACATCGTTGAAGAAGGTACTCAAATCAGAAAAGACATCACAGTAATTATGGTTGCTCCAAAATGTCCAGGTACTGAAGTTCGTGCTGAATATGTACGTGGTTTCGGTGTTCCTTGTTTGATTGCTGTTCACCGCGAAAACGATCCTAACGGTGACGGTATGGAAATCGCTAAGGCATACGTTTCTGCCATAGGCGGCGACCGTGCAGGCGTTCTTTCATCATCGTTCGTTGCAGAAGTTAAGTCCGACCTTATGGGTGAACAAACTATCCTTTGTGGTATGTTGCAGACAGGTTCTCTTCTTTGCTTCGACAAAATGGTTGAAAAAGGTATCAACCCAGGTTGGGCTGCAAAATTCATCCAATATGGTTGGGAAACTATCACCGAAGCATTGAAAATCGGTGGTATCACCAATATGATGGACCGTCTTTCAAACCCTGCAAAATTGAAAGCTTTCTATCTTGCAGAAGAAATGAAGGAAATTATGCGTCCATTGTACCGCAAACACATGGCTGACATCATTTCTGGCGAATTTTCAAAGACAATGATGGAAGACTGGGCTAACAACGACGTGAAATTGTTGACTTGGAGAAAAGCAACAGGCGAAACTGCTTTCGAACAAACTCCAATTTCAAACGACGAAATCAAAGAACAAGAATATTTCGACAAAGGTACGTTGATGGTTGCTATGGTTAAAGCCGGCGTTGAATTGGCATTCGAGTCAATGACTGAATCGGGCATCAAACCTGAATCTGCTTACTACGAATCACTTCACGAAGTACCTCTCATCGCTAACACTATCGCACGTAAGAAATTGTACGAAATGAACAAGGTGATTTCCGACACTGCTGAATACGGCTGTTACTTGTTCGACAACGCATGTCGCCCATTGTTGAAGGATTTCATGAGCAAAATCGACACTGACGTAATCGGTAAGAACTACAACGATGGCAAAGACGCTCACGTTGACAACATGGAATTGGTTCGTGTGAACGCAGAAATTCGTTACCATGGAATCGAAATCGTTGGCGAAGACCTTCGTGCAGAAATGACGGCAATGAAAGAGATTATTAAATAATCCGCCTACATACCCATAGGCAAAAACGCTTTTCAAAAAAAAGTCCAATCAGAAATGGTTGGACTTTTTTGTTTTTACTATCAATACTTACTGTATCTTCTATACAATATACTACAATCCTAAAAACTTTTTGGCATTATTGTAGAATATATTTTCCAAACCGTTTTCGTCAACGCCGCAAGCCATAACTTTCTGGATTTCAACCGTCGGATGATGAAATGGAGAATCAATGCCAAACATTACTCGCTCATGTCCGACAGTTTCGTATGCATTTCGAATCTGACAACTCATTGAGGTTCCCGACGTTTCGAGCCAAATATTGTCATAACGTTTTGCCATTGTTATTGCAGCATCCACATACACACCGTGAGCGTGTCCCATATGTATCATAACAATAGGGAGATGTGGGTGTCGTTCAGCTAACAAGCCAATTTGCCAAGGTAAGGCAAATGGTTCGTGTCCGGAATGAATAAATAATGGTTTTCCAAAGTTTTCGCATATCTCGGCTACGGGATCAACACACGGAGCATCAGCTGTGTAACCGTCAAACAACGATTGGAGTTTCGCACCTGCAAAATGTTCATTGCGAAGATAATGTTCCAACATATCATATGCAGACTTTCCCAAAGCACAATTCACCCACATTAGTGGAACTACCTTGTCGGGGTGTGCCTTGAAGGCCGCAAGCGTGTCATCGTTTGAATAAGCACTCGCCGCACAAAGCACCGTTTTCTCAATATTATATGTATTCATTTGCTCAATCAACCGATCAGCATCAAAATTAATATTGAACGGACTACCAAACTCACCAATGTGCGTGTGAGCATCTATTTTTCTTATTCTGCTAAAAGAATCCATTGTTTTCTTATTAATGATTTTTTCTAAAATCCTTTACTCTTACTGCTTTTCCTTCGGCTTGAGGAATAGAACCTTTTTCAACCAATTTAACTTTAGGAGTAAGCAAAATTTCATCTTTTAACTGACGAGTGATTTCTTTCGTAAGATTTTGCAACGTTGGATAATCATCAATTCGCATATTGTCTCCTATTTCAACCTCAACCTGCATTTCATCGTTATTGGAAATCGTGTCGATAGTAATAAGGTAATTCATACCTAATTCTTTGAATCCCATTAAAATACGTTCAATTTGTATTGGGAATATATTCACACCCTTCACAATAATCATATCATCGCTACGACCTTGGAAACGAGCCAAACGGCGGTGTGTTCTTCCACAAGGACAATCACCTGGAATAAATCTCGTCAAGTCGCGTGTACGATAACGGAACAATGGCATTGCCTCGCGGTTAATCGTTGTCAGTACCAACTCACCAACTTCACCTTCGGGAACAGGTTGCAAAGTTACTGGGTCAAGAATTTCAGGTATTACATAATCTTCCCAAACGTGAAGTCCGTTTTGTTCCTTGCACTCAAACGCAACACCAGGACCGTTCATTTCCGACATACCAAAACAGTTATATGCCTTGATTCCGAACAATTGTTCAATTCTTTGTCGTTGTTCCTCGGAATGCGGTTCCGCACCAAGACAGAATATTCTCAGTTTCGTGTCTTTTTTAGGATCAATGCCCATTTCGTAGAAAACCTCCGCCAAGCGCGTCGCATAACTTGGGATAGCGTGAATCACCGTCGTTCCAAAATCCATAATGAACTTAATCTGACGTTTGCTATTTCCCGCAGCAGCCGGAACAGTCACAGCACCAAGTCGTTCTGCACCATACTGATAGCCAAGTCCGCCAGTAAACATTCCATAACCAGAAGTATTTTGGAACACATCGGTATTTCTACAACCAACCATATACATACAACGAGCAACTTGTTCAGCCCACTCGTCCAAGTCTTTCTGTGAATGAGCTACAACAGTCGGATTTCCCGTCGTTCCACTTGAAGAATGCACACGAACGACCTTTTCCATCGGAACTAACACCAAGCCGAATGGATAATGACTACGCAAATCTTCTTTGGTCGTAAACGGAAAACGTTGTAGGTCTTCCAACGATTTTATACTCTCGGGAGTTATGTTGTTTTTCTTAAAAACTTCGCTGTAATATGGTGAATGTTGAGCTATTTCAACTGTTTTGCGAAGACGTTCCACCTGTAATTTTTCCAAATCGGAACGTTTCATCGTTTCAATTTCTTCGTTCCAAAATCCGTTTGATGCCATATTTTATTTTACAATTATATAGTCTTATTCTAAAAAACACCCAAAGGTAAGGATTTTTTATGAGACTTTTGTTGCAACATCATCATTTTTAATGAACAAGCAACAAAATAAAGATGCCGACAAGCACGCCAATCAGTGCCACGCCCTTCTTTTTGATATTTTTCTCCTTGAACAAAAACGCTCCCGATAAAAATGAAATAATCACGTTACTTCTTCGTATAGAAGAAATTACGGCTATCAATGCACCCGGACAACTCAAGGCATAATAATAAAAGAAATCGGCAATTACCAAGAAAATTCCTATCAACGGAATTGACCACCGCCACTGGAATGCCGTCAAACGTTGTTTATTCGGCATCCATAGCACAGCAACGACCAATGCCATCAAAATGGTTTGGTACAATGTGGCATACGCCTGCACTTCCATTTTGGGAATGCCACACTGCGAAATCAAGTATTTATCATACAAAGCACTAATAGAACCTAAAATAGTACCAATAAAAACAAACAAAACCCACACGTTACGAGTAAATATGATTCCCTCCTTACGTCCAAGTATTGCATATAAATATAAACTGACAATTATTATAATTATACCTACCCATTGCGACACCGAAAGTGATTCTTGCAGAATAAGTACCGCCCCTATCAACGTCCACATTGGTGCAGAAGAACGAATGGGCGAGACGATGGAAATGGGCAGATATTTCATCGCAAAAAACACACATATCCACGACGAAAGCACAATAATGCTTTTTAGAAAGATAAGTAACTGGTCGTGCAATGAAGTAAAGGGAATAAAAAAGATAGAATCTTGTAAAATATCAGGATTGCAATATGAAAGCAAAAATAACGGAACAAATAATATTAAAGAAGAAAGATTGGAAAATAACAAGACAAGCAAAACGGCGTTGTCTCTTACTGAAATCTTCTTAAATATATCGTAAACGCCAAGAAAAACGGCAGAACAAATAATTATCGGGAGCCACATTTTCTATACACATCTGTTGCATTTACCGGACGAACGGCATCGTACCATTTAAAATTGTCCATCAACGACATTTTTTTAGGGAATTGGTCTAACGGACTGAACGTTCCTTCCGGTTTGTTCTTAAACACTATCTTATCAATTTTCCCATTCTTCAAATAGGCAGAAATGTTGCTGCAAACCGCCCGATTTACACCCACTATCTCATCGTCGTCCTTCAAATAATATAATGTCTCGCCATTTTGGAACATATCCACCCTAACAAGCTCATTATCTTCTATATAACCTATCAACGACTTTCCCTTCATCTGATTAAATTTCTCATCATCGCATTGTGCCACGACGAACGCATCCGCCCCGATTATGACTTGGTCCAACCGAGTATTATTTTCTCCCAATTTCAAACGAATGTCAAAGCCAGTCATCTGATTTTCCTCCGACCACACAATCGGATCAACGCAAAGATAAATCATAGAATCAAGCGCATTATACACCAGAGAATCGCACACACCCTGAAGGTCATCTTTGAAAAAACGGGTGTTATGGTATGCCTTGATAATTTCATACGTAACAGAATCGGTTTCCGTAGAATCTCGCGGAGCAATCGTGTATTGATTGAAAAACAAACTATCGGCGTGCAGATACAGCGAATCTTGTTGAAACGCCTTTACGACCAATACGCTGTCGGTCATAAACACCGCCTTTTTTTTGCCTTGATAAAATCCGTATTGAGAATACAACGTAAGTTTTTGCGTCGTATCCTGTATTTTCGCATTTTTACGAATCGTTCCCTCGTCTTTGTTACGGTCATAAAACATATCATCGCTGTAGATGAATTTTGAACCGCTATTCAGATACGAATCGTTGTACACTTGGGCTTGGTCGGTCTTCGTATTGTACCAGCCATTTTTGGTAAAAATCATATTCTCAGAGCTCGTCACCGTTGTCGGTCCTACAAAATATGCGATATTCGTTCCAGTCTGATACTTCAAGGTGTCTGTCACCATCACATAACTCTGATTTTTCAATTCCACCGAATTTTTGAAGAACAACATCTTGTCGTTCACAAAATACTGACCGATTTCGCTGGTCAGCACGTTGGTTTCATCTACTATCCGACCGCCATTCTGATAAAAACCGAGATTTCTCTTCAAGTCATAATCAAGGAAATGCGTGGTCAGCGTCATTTTGTCGTGAATCATACGAATATCGCCAAGCAAACTTGCCATATTCGACGAACTGGAATAATACAGCGTATCGCCATAAACGGTTACGTCCTTGTTCACGATACGAACTTTTCCATACGCCTCGAAACGGTTGTCCTTGGCATACGACAACGCACTGTCGCAATACATAAACGCATTGTCGTGCTGAAATATCACATTTCCATATAATTTTCGAACTTCCCTATCGCCTTTCATAATGTCAGTATGCTTGATTTCAACCTTTGCCTTTTGAGCAAATAGCGGCAATGCAAAAATACTGCATAATACAAACCCAAGGAATTTTCTCATATTATTCATTAAGTAATTTCAAAATAATATCATCAATATCTATGCCATCGGCTTCGGCCTTATAATTTTTCACCAAACGATGACGCAAAATTGGCAATGCGACGGCACGAACATCTTCAATATCGGGAGAATACTTACCTTGCATGGCTGCGTGAGCTTTTGCACCAACTATGAGATATTGCGAAGCACGAGGTCCGGCACCCCACGAAAGATATTCCTTCGCATAATTATTTGTGGTCGTTTCTTTTCTCGTTTTTGCAACCAGCTCAACTGCATATCGCACAACGCTTTCATTTACAGGTATTTTGCGAATCGTTTGCTGATACAAGATGATTTCGTCTGCCGAAAGAATCGGTTGTAACGTCTGTTCTACGCCCCCTGTTGTTGTTTTTACAATTTCCATTTCTTCGTCCACCGAAGGATATGTCAACGTCACATTGAACATAAAACGGTCTAATTGTGCTTCGGGAAGCGGATATGTTCCTTCTTGTTCTATAGGATTTTGCGTAGCCAACACGAAAAACGGTTCCTCCAACGTGTATCGTCTGCCGGCAACGGTAACGGCATGTTCCTGCATTGCCTCCAACAAGGCAGCTTGTGTCTTTGGCGGAGTACGATTTATTTCGTCGGCCAACAAAAAATTGGTAAATATCGGACCTTGAATAAACTGAAACTGACGGTCGCCATTCAAAATTTCACTACCTGTAATATCACTTGGCATAAGGTCGGGCGTAAACTGAATACGATTATTTTTCAGTCCAAGAACCTGTGCCATTGAAGTGACAAGCAGCGTCTTGGCAAGCCCAGGTACACCGACCAACAAACAATGTCCCTTGCTGAAAATTGAGATAAGAACGTCGTCAATTATTGCATTCTGACCAATAATTTTCTTGTGAATCTCTTGTTTCAACGAAGCATACACTTCTTTCAGGGAATCAATTGCTTCAACATCATCTTTAAAATTCATACTCATCATTGAAAACTATGCAAAGGTAGTAAATTAGTTGCGAAGTAGAAAAACAAACATTTTTTTTATTGAAAATTCTTGCACGTAAAAAAAAAGAGTATATTTGCACGTGTTTTTCACAAGGCTCCGTAGCACAATTGGATTAATGCCCCTGACTACGGATCAGGAGATTGGGGGTTCGAACCCCTCCGGAGTCACGAAGGAATTGAGAAATCAATTCCTTTTCTTTTTTATAAGAATCTCATCTCCACCCGTCTATTCAACGCTCTGCCTTCAGCGGTATCGTTTGTTGTCTGCGGTTTAGACTCTCCATGTCCGACAATTTCAAACAAATCCGACGGACAACCTTGGTTTACAAGAAAACTTTTTACAGACTCCGCACGTCGTAACGACAAGCTCATATTATAATTATCGTCACCAACATTATCTGTATGCCCTGCGATTTCAACACGAAGATTATTTTCCTTTATAATTTTTGCCACGCGCTTCAATTCTGGAATAGAATACGGTAACAAATCGCTTTTGTCGGTATCGAAAAATAAATTATTCAAACGAACAGCCGCATTTTCTTCCTTCATTTCCTTGTAGGATGTGACAACAATATCTTTTGTCACCGTTTGAGCCGATTTGCCATTCGTCAAGTCAATATTTTGCGATTGCGGATAAAATCTCTCGTCTTCTACATAATAACCATACATTTTTCCGTTGGGCAACACGGCAAAATAATTACCATTTACTGGATCTGACTGTGATTTTTCTACCGTCTCACCCGAAGACAAATCTTCCCAAATTATTTGTGTTTCAATAGGTTTACCCTGTTTGTCAGTAATTTTTCCCGTAACATTTACCACAGCTTCGGGACGATATTTTTCGGGAATGGTAATGTACCACAAGTCATTTTGTTTTGCACCAGTTTCGCGTGCGGCATAATAAAAATCCTTACCATTGGGTGCGATTCTATATCCCCAGTTTTCTTCCGAAGAATTGATTTCCTTGCCTAAGTTTATCGGCTCGCTCCAACAGTCCCAACACGTGTCGGCCAAACGAGTGGACACAAATACGTCTAAATTTCCCAAACCACCATGACCATCGGAACTGAAATACAACGTTTTCATATCGTGGTGAAGGTACGGACTCCTGTCGGTATAAATAGTATTGATTGTCGGACCAAGATTTATCGGTTTGCTCCAGCCCTTGTCTGTTTTAAGTGACACATAAATATCGGACTGATGATGAATTGCACCGTGATACACACCCAGACTCGCATTTTGTTTGGTAAACAAATTGTACCCTTCGTCGCGTACGGAAGCAAAAATGATGGCATTTCCGTCGCTCGTAATCATAGCATCAGCCGACCATCGGGCATTGTTGATGGCATCGGAAACGCTCACACCGTCTTCCCAGCCCATAGATCCTTTTTCCGACGAATAAATGACACCTTCTTTGAAATAGATGAGCTGGGTTCCGTCGGTACTTGCACTAATGACCGCTTCATTCGTCATTGGCGTTGACAATTCTCTCACAAGTGACGGCTTCGCCCAATCTCCATTTCGCCATTCCGAAACAAAAATATCTTCGCCACCAATATTATCAGGACGATTTTTTCCACAGAAATAAAGATATTTATTGTCGGCAGTGATTATGGGTGAATACTCGCCTCCCTCCTTCGTATTGATAGTTGACGGAAATTCCTGTAGCGTGACGGTTTTATCATCGGAAGCCGACAAGATTTTTATTAAATCGTTGATTTCCTTATTGTTATTGCCAAAATATGGCTTGTACGTATTCACCGTCTTCAACGCTTTTTTCCAATTTTTTGCGGCAACATCAGCCGAAATCAACTTTTGTAAAACGACGAATGCTTTGTCTTTGGGTGCAGCCATTTTTATATATTCCGTAAACAAACGATATGACTTGGCAGAATCATATGGTTCAATGAGTTCCAACGCGTCGCCTTTCGAGGCAATCTTCACGTCTTTTGCGACCAAAGTATCCAAAAACGTACGAGGATACATATCGCAAAAATAATACAACGTAAGTGACTCGCCATCGCGGGTAAATTCTTTATAAAATTCGTATAACGTGTGCTCAAAATCTATATCACGGCTATATTCAACCGTTTTCATCATAAGAGCCATATCGTTCTGACTTTTAGCAATTTCCATCATTTTACGAATTGCGGGAACAGCCATTTTATTTTTCGGATTTGCCTTCACGAATTGTTCAAACTCCTTGTACGTTCCCCCACCCGTTTTTTCCGAAAAAATTTTGTCAACATACAGTTGTTGTACCTGCGGCGTGTATTCACTGTTGGGATAGTTTTTTATGTACGCCATAAACGCCTCGCACGTATTCTTTTTGAGAGCGTCCTCATATGCCAATTTATCACGTCGTTTCATTGCCACGGCAACCTCAGCAGCGTTAGGATAATTCACCACATAGGACTGATATGCCTCAGCAGTGTTTTGGTTTTGCGCTTCCACAAAAGCCAAGGTGTTTCGGTACGCTATTACACCGTCAATCAACTCTGGTTTTGCTTTTTTGTAATTTTTCAAAAACGCATTGCACGTTCCAATGGAATTCGAATGTATTGTTTTGTCATACAGACGATTACACGTAGTATCCAATGCCGTTTGTATCTTTTTTTGTGTTACATATTTTGAATACTTATTTCGTTCCTCGGCCGGCAAACGAGCCAATTCCAATTTTGAAGTCAGCAAACAATTATATGATTTGTCGTAATCAACTTTGGGATATTCTTTGTGAGCATACATTAATCCCGCGACATAATTGACTACAATATTTTTGGGTTGTTTTTGCAAAGCAGGAACAAGTTTTTTCTCCAATTTTTCCCAATCTTTCGCCTTGTACAAGTCAAAATACGCATCTTGTGCCATTACAAGCGATGTACAGCAAACAACAATAAATGCTACGACAAATCTTTTCATACTTACTTTTCTTTAATGGACACTTCTTCATCCACACCATCGGTATGACCAACGGAATCAACAGATACAGAATCTTTTGGCACGAACAAGGTGTGACAAGAATATGGACGATTTTTCAAGCCGCGCAACGTACGTGGGAATCGCCCTCTATATTGTGCAAAACTTGTATCGGCAATGACTTTCTCCATAAACAAGCCGTACATCGGCAAGGCAGTTTTTCCTCCTTCACCCAACGACGACGTACGGAAATGCACGCACCGTTCTTCCGCACCTACCCACGAACCAACGACTAGATGAGGCGTAACACCTACAAACCAACCATCGGAATAATTCGACGACGTACCTGTTTTTCCGCCAAAATCCGTCTCGTAATTAAACAATTTATAACTGAACAAATTCTGTGTCGTTCCATATGGCTCACGCAACGAAGCGATAAACATCTGTTGCATCAAGAAAACCGTTACCGAATCAAGAATTTTCTCCTTCTCGGGTTCAAAGGTTACCAACACATTTCCATCATGGTCTTCGACACGTGTAACAAACATTGGTTCAACACGATAGCCATTGTTCAACAAAGGACAATAGGCATCGGTAAGTTCCAACAACGAAACGTCGCTCGAGCCAAGACAAATGGAAGGGACAGTATCCAACGGAGATTTTATACCCATTTCGTGTGCCTGATTTATAACTGTCTCTACACCAATTTTTTGCGTCAACTGAACGCTGATGGTATTCAAAGAATGCGCAAAAGCATATTTCAAACCCACATTTCCACCAACATACGTTCTATCAGCATTTCGGGGCACCCACGTTTTTTTCTCACCTTTTTCCTCGTAGCGAATCGTTATAGGAGCATCGACCAAGCTATCGCACGGCGACCAACCATTTGCCATAGCGGCTGTATAAACAAATGTCTTGAACGACGACCCTGGCTGACGCATAGACTTCACATTGTCATACTTGAAATGATTGAAATCCAAACCACCCACGTATGCTTTCACGGCACCCGTTTCCGGATCGATGGCAACCAAACCTGAATGCAGAAAGCGTTTCAAATAATTTGTCGCTTCCACAAAACTGCACACCGTATCTATGTCGCCGTGCCAAGAAAAGAGTTTCTGTGGCTTTTTCAAATTGATATAATAATCGATAGAATCCTTATTACCCTTATATTTTGCGTCAAGACGGCTGTAATACCACGATTTACGCACCACGTTGTCAATAAAATTCGGCAATTCCTTCTTGTTAGCATCAATCCAAGGATTTTGATTTTTCCAATGTGCGTCGAACTGTTTTTGCACACGTTTCATGTTCTTTGCCATTGCTTCTTCTGCATACATCTGCATTGTATAATCAAGCGTGGTATAAATCCGTAATCCGTCGGAATAAATATCAAGGTTGTTTTCCTTCAACCATGGCTTCAAGTAAGCATATACAGCTTGTCGGAAATAATTCGCGATGCCCTCGATAGGACTTTCAACCTTATATTGCAATTGAATCGGCTCTTTCACCAACTGAACGTATTCGTCAGTTGAAATCACCTTGTCGCGCTTCATAATGCCAAGCACCACATTCCTTCTGTCCAACGAACGGTCGGGATTCAACACGGGACTATATGCCGTGGGAGCTTTCAACATGCCAATCAAAACGGCACATTCGTTGGCGTTCAAGTCTTTCGGCGACTTATTGAAAAATGTTTTTGACGCCGCCTTGATTCCATAAGAATTACTACCGAAATCAACCGTATTGAAATACAATGTAAGCAGTTCCTCCTTGGTGAAGTGCATCTCGATTCGCACCGCCGAAATCCATTCTTTCGACTTGACCACAATCATCTTCACACCAGGAATTTTCCCTAACAAACCATGGTCTTGGTGACGAGTCTTAAAAAGATTTTTCACCAACTGTTGTGTAATAGTACTACCACCACGAGGATTTCCACGCAACATATCCTTCATCACGGGCAACAACGCCTTGAAATCTATGCCGTGATGCTGATAAAAACGAGCGTCCTCGGTCGCTATCAAAGTTTTAATCAACAATGGCGACAAATCGTCGTATTCCACCGGAGTACGGTTTTCGTAAAAGAAACGCCCAAGTAATTCACCATCAGCCGAATACACTTCCGACGCGACATTCTGTTTCGGATTTCGCAACTCGGAAATTGACGGAGAATAGCCAAACAAATTGCAAAAGTTGATTTCTACCGCCGTCACATACAAAAACAATAGCAGAATAAGGAACAAAAGCCAACGATACGCTTTCACATACACGGGTTTTCCCTTAGCCCAAAACCAACGAAAAACCGATTTCACAACGTGCCAAATCTTGGCTAATATCGTTTTAAAATCAATTTTAACCATCAAATCACTTACTTTGAATATTCAAACAAAGGTACAAATCAATCAAAGATACTATACCAACAATGACGGGAGTTTTTCATTAGTTATCAACAAAAACGCAAATAATTGTATATTTGTCTTCGTTATTACATATATGAAACGAATCTTTTCCATAGTTTTCTGCGTCTGCGTGGCATCGACATGCCTTGCACAAAAAATCTTTTCTGGAAAAGTGTTCGACAACGACACGAAACTTGTTTTGCCACACGTTTATGTGGAAAACATCACTCGGCACACCGTCACCGAATCGAATTCGTCGGGAACATTTGAAATATACTCTTTCCCAGGCGATACACTTATCTTCTCTTTCATTGGATATTACTGGGCAAAACACATTGTGACAATTGACAACCACGCCAATATTTTTCTTATTCCCCAAGTGTACGAAATCGGGGCAATCACCAAATATTTCCCTTATTCCTATGAAGAACTCACGCAGAAAGTGCTGGCAATGAAACCTGTGGAAGACTCGCTGCAACTCAATTTGGAACATGAACCATTCTTGCCCGTAAACAATCATCAACCCGGACAGCTAAGTTACACCTATACTGGCGCCATTACCGAATTATACAACGCAACCAACCGTCACGCACGAAATGCGATTAAAGCGGCAGAACTGCTCTCGCACAAAGAAAATATATTGATCATCAACAAGAAATTCAACAAAGCGATGGTCGTTGAAATGACACACATTCCCGACGAATATTTTGATAGATTTATCGCATTCTGCAATTTTAGCGATGAATTTTTATTACAAACATCTGATTTTCAGATTATTATGACCATCTGCTGGCAATACGAGAAATTTACCGACATATATCCAGAATTAAAAAATTCGTTGAATTAAAAGATTTATACCCTATATTTGAGCAACGAAATCAACGGTATGAATCAATGTTTTAAAATACTGATAATCAGTCAAGAGAAGAATATAACTTCTCCATTGAGCAATGCCGTTCAAAACACAAACTTCAATTACAAATGTGTTGATTCGTGCGAAATGGCTTCGGGAATTATAGAAAGTTTCCTTCCCGACATTGTTCTTTGCGAAATGCAACTAATTGAAAATGACAACGGCGAACTATTCAAGAAAATCCGAAGAATAAAACCGCAAACTATCATAAACATCGTCATCAACCAAAACGAGGCAAACGCCATTTTCAATGCCATGGAATATGGAATAAACAATTGCATAATCCTTCCTTTGGAAATCAACGACTTGTCAAATTACCTGAAAAAATATGAATATCTGCTGAGAACAAGACCTCAAAAAAAACTTCAAAACACGATAGAAAAACCTTCTTCTTTCTCACTCACAGCACATAATTCTCTGACGGAAATATCCAGCATTGTCGATGAACTTTTAGAAGATACGAATCCCATTTTTGAAAATATAAAAACCGACCTTCGTATAGGACTTGAAGAACTGATTATCAACGCAATAGAACACGGAAACCTCAATATATCATTTGAGGAAAAATCAACGGCAATTTTGAACGGAACATTCGACTCACTTTTGGCTCAAAGACAAGCCGATGAGCGATACAAAAATAAAAGCATCACTGTCACATTTCATCAAGAACCAGAATATGACGAATGGTTCATAAAAGACGAAGGAATTGGTTTCAACCCGTGCGACATTCCATGCCTCATCAGAGAATCGGAATTAAAAAATTTGCATGGTCGTGGCATTTTTATCAGCAGATTTCACTTCGATGAAATACAATACTCCGAAGGTGGCACAAAGGTACGTTTGCGGCGATATGTCCCTATTTTCATCTAATGGATTTTGCAAACGACAAGCCAATGTAATTGTCCATCGACATACACACATTTGCGGCACAAGAAATGGCTAACGGTACGGCTTTGTCCCAAAATTCTGGTGCAACGGAACTCAACGTACCCTTGCAGATTTGTTCTCTTGACAAACAATGCAACAAACCTGCATTAAATGTGTCGCCAGCCCCTATGGTACTAACAACTTGGATTTGTGGAACATTATAGGACAATGAATATGAATCGGTTACGACAATAACATCGTTTTTGTTTTGGGTATAAACCAACACTTTCACGTTGAATTTTTGCAATTCTAAAAAAACAGCTTTCACATCATTTGTTCCGAACATTGCCACAGCATCTTCATCGGAAATATGCACAATATCGGCAAACCGAAGATTCTCTAATAAATAAGCATATTCCACAGATTCCTTCGATAGCGTCTTACGCATATTGGGGTCATACATAAGCAAAACGCCTTGCTCATCTGCCATATGCAAAATATTTGCAATTAATGTTCTAACTCGAGTATTTATTGCAAAAGAGGACGAAAACAGCACAATGTCCGACGATTTGAATTGAATCGGAACGACAGGCATAGCTTCTGTAAATTCTTTGTAAAACTGATATTTCGCATCGTTGTTTTCGTTTAAAAATGCCAAAGCCAACGAGGTTTTCTTATCACCATATTGAATCAGATGCGACGTGTCAACTCCATTTTCTGCTAAAAACGACATGCACCACTCCCCTAATTCATCGGCACCAATCTCCGAAATAAACGACACTTGATTTCCCATTCGCCCCAAACTCACCGACGTGTTCAATGCTGAGCCGCCGACTTTTGCGGCTTGTGGCTGCATATTCTTGAAAATCAAATCAATTACCGTTTCTCCAATCGTGTATATCATATATGAATTAAAAATTAAGGGTGGCTGAGCTTGCCGAAGCCACATATATAAACATTCTTTTTTACACAAAAATAAAAAAAGCAGACTGAAAATCAATCTGCTTTCACGAATTTAGGCAACCATTAAATCTTTGTACTTTTCTTTCACCCAACCCCTAAGGATTTCGGCATCTTGTTGATTTAGGTAGCCAATACACTTCTTCAACTCTTTCTGAAAGAGCTCTCTATCAAAACTCATTTTTGATAATATTTGATAACAGTAATTAAGCATTTATTATTTTTAATTCGTTCATAAAATTACAATATCACATCCCCTTTGTCAAGAATCTTGCCAAAAATTTTATTAACAATTACGTAAAACACGTATTTTTATTATTTACAACGAATTACATTTTACTTTATCAAAAAAATGCTAATTTTGCGTCAATTCTTAAAACAATATAATAATGACTGATAACAAACAAAATGTGACATCTGTGGACAACATTGCTGTTCGATTCACAGGCGATTCCGGCGACGGAATGCAATTGGCAGGTAACATTTTTTCCACAATTTCGGCAACAGTCGGTAACGATATCAGTACCTTCCCCGACTATCCGGCAGACATCCGTGCCCCGCAGGGTTCGTTGACTGGCGTGTCGGGTTTCCAAGTACACATTGGTGCCGAAAAAGTTTTGACTCCGGGCGACAAATGCGACGTGCTTATCGCTATGAATCCGGCAGCTCTCAAAACACAGTACAAATTCTGTACTTCTCGTTCTATTATTATTGTAGATACGGATTCGTTCAAGGAAAACGACTTGAAAAAAGCTGAATTCCAAACTAACGATCCATTCGAAGAAATGGGCATCAAAAACGAGGTCATCGCTGCTCCTATCACATCAATGTGTGTTGAAGCGCTGAAAGACTCTGGTTTGGATTTCAAATCATCGGTTCGTTGTAAAAATATGTTCGCATTGGGATTGGTTTGCTGGTTGTTCGACCGCAACGTTCCATATGCAGAAGAAATGCTTCGTCAGAAATTCGCTAAAAAACCTGAAATCGCCGAAGCAAACATTAAGGTGTTGAACGCAGGTTACGACTACGGACACAACACACACGCGTCGGCTACGACATACCGCATTGAAAGTGCCAACGCCACAAAACAAAAAGGCGTGTTTATGGACATCAACGGTAACAAGGCAACTGCCTACGGTTTGATTGCCGCTGCCGAAAAAGCTGGTTTGAAATTATATTTGGGTTCATACCCTATCACTCCTGCAACCGACGTGCTTCACGAATTGTCAAAGCACAAATCTTTGGGCGTGACTACCGTTCAATGCGAAGACGAAATCGCAGGATGTGCATCGGCTGTCGGTGCCGCTTTCGGTGGTGCATTGGCTTGTACATCGACTTCGGGTCCAGGTATCTGCTTGAAATCGGAAGCGATGAACTTGGCCGTGATTATGGAATTGCCTATCGTTGTGCTTGACGTACAACGTGGTGGACCGGCAACTGGTCTTCCGACAAAATCGGAACAAACCGACTTGCTTCAAGTATTGTTCGGTCGTAACGGTGAATCGCCAATGCCAGTGCTTGCGGCTGCTTCGCCAACCGACTGTTTCGATATGGCATACATGGCTTGTAAAATCGCTTTGGAACACATGACTCCTGTGGTGCTTATGACAGACGCATACGTTGCTAACGGTTCGGCTGCGTGGAAACTTCCTAAATTGGAAGAATATCCTGCAATCAAACCTCCATACGTAACGCCAGATATGAAAGGTTCGTGGGCACCATACCAACGTAACGCCGACGGTGTTCGTTATTGGGCAGTTCCTGGAACAGAAGGTTTCACGCACATTCTTGGCGGTTTGGAGAAAGACAGCAAAACAGGTGCTATTTCCACAAATCCAGAAAACCACAACTTAATGACGCATCTTCGTCAAGAAAAGATTGACAAAATCCAAGTTCCTGACGTTGAAGTACTTGGCGACAAGGACGATGCAGAATTGTTGATTGTAGGTTTCGGTGGAACGTACGGTCACTTGCACGCTGCAATGAACGAAATGAAGGCAAGCGGCAAAAAAGTCGCTCTTGCACATTTCAAATACATTAACCCGCTTCCAAAGAACACTGCCGAAGTGTTGAAAAAATACAAGAAAGTGGTTGTTGCAGAACAAAACCTTGGTCAATTCGCTGGCTGGTTGCGTATGAAAGTTGACAACTTCGTACCATTCCAATTCAACGAAGTTAAAGGTCAGCCATTCGCTGTGGCAGACTTGGTTAAGGCGTTCACGGACATTTATAACAAATAGGAGGATAGTACAATGGAAAATATAACATACGAAGCAAAAGATTTTAAGAAAGGACAACCACGTTGGTGTCCGGGTTGTGGAGACCATTTTTTCTTGGCTTCTCTGCAAAAAGCAATGGCTGAAATAGGAGTTGCGCCACACAACACGGCTGTAATCTCTGGTATTGGCTGTTCGAGCCGTCTGCCTCACTATATGGCAACATACGGTATGAACACTATTCACGGACGTGCAGCAGCAATTGCTACTGGTTGCAAGATTGCAAATCCTAAATTAACTGTATGGCAAATTTCTGGCGACGGCGACGGATTGGCTATCGGCGGTAACCACTTCATCCACGCAAACCGTCGTAACATCGACTTGAATATGATTCTTTTGAACAACCGTATTTATGGTTTGACGAAAGGTCAGTACTCACCTACTTCACCACGTGGATTCGTCAGCAAGTCATCACCTTACGGAACGGTTGAAGACCCATTCCGTCCGGCAGAACTTTGTTTTGGCGCACGCGGACACTTCTTCGCACGTGCCGTTGCGACAGATGCAGCAGGAACAGTAGAAATTTTGAAGGCAGCACAGGCACACAAAGGTGCTTCGGTTTGCGAAATCCTTCAAAACTGCGTTATCTTCAACGATGGAACACACGCAAGCGTTTACAAGCCTGAAGAACGTAAGAAAAACGCCATCTACCTGAAACACGGTCAGCCGATGATTTTCGGTGAAAACAACGAATTCGGTCTGGTACAGGACGGTTTCAACCTGAAAGTTGTAAAAATCGGAGAAAACGGCATCACAGAAAAAGACATTCTTGTTCACGATGCACACTGCGAGGACAACACGTTGCAGTTGAAACTTGCCTTGATGGAAGGTCCTGACTTCCCTATCGCACTTGGCGTAATCCGCGATGTGGAAGCTCCGACATACAACGACGCTGTTGAAGCACAAATCGCCGAAGTTTCGGAAAAGAAAAAATATCACAACTTCCAAGAATTGTTGATGACCAACGACACTTGGGAAGTGAAATGATCTCTTAGGAATCATATGAAAAAAGCCTCTATTCATTTGAGTAGAGGCTTTTTTATTGTTGTATTATAAAAATTTTCCTACGCTAATACCGAATTATTACTGGATCAGGGTATCTTTTCACGTAAAATTCTTTGTTTCCCAAACTGATCATATTTGGCGGTGTTTTCTTATTCTCATTTTTTACGACTAAGACCGTATCACCATTTAATACTTGGTAACGAATTTTATCTTTTTCAAACGTTAATTCTGCTTCATGAATATCCACATTTTCAGGAAAATCAATATATGAGATTGAATCACAGTATTGAAAAGCAGCATATCCCACTTTTACATTTTTGCTCAAAATGATTACTGTATCAAGCATACTAAATTCAAATGCCCAATTTCCTATTCTTTTCACGTTTTCAGGTATGATTATAGAGCGTAACCGACATGCTTTGAAGGCGGATGCCCCTATTTTCTCCACAGATGAAGGAAGATTCACAGAACTAAAACGACAACCATAAAAAGCATAAGAACCAATTTCTTTCACCCCGTCGGGTATGACAACAGATTTTATATCACGACCATCAAATGCGTTATCACCAATGGCAACAATAGTATAAACCTTGTTCCTATATGTAACAGTAGAAGGAATCACGACATCGTCAACAGTATCCTTATACCGTTCTATCATGGCTTCATGGTCGTTTAGGATTCTATAATTGTATTTTTCTCTTATGAGTGATACAATTTTATATTTTTTGCCACCACACGTAACAGAGGCAGGAACAGTTGTCAAAGGTAAATATTTCACATCTTTACCTTTGATAGAGCGAATTGCGACTTCGCCTCCTTTAACTAATTGATAATGAACGCTATCCTTATCAAAACTCAATTCCAGTTCTCTGCAATCGGCCTGCGGTGGAATGACCACCGACGGTGGCGTTTCGCAATCAATGGCATCAATCTCCAATTGAAAATATTGATTTTTTTTAATTTTCGTTACTGTATATTTTTTCCCACAAATGGTAACAGAAGATAAAATTTCATTAAAATCTTCCAAACCACCACCTATACGAAGTGCACGAGAAACTACCGACACCGTAGTATCGCTCTCTATGCGATAAACCAAACCACTTTTAACGATAGGCAGTCCGCAGATATTCGTTCCTTCGGGAACGCTTAACCATCGAATTTGAGAATTCCACCAAAATGCCAATTCATCAATCTCAATATTTTTATTTTCAATGATTAAAGAATCAATATAAAGACATTCTGCAAATGCAAACTTCCCTATTTTAGTAACATTGGCAGGAATTGTAATCGATCGCATTGAAATACAGTGGTGAAACACCCGTGGTTTAATTTCCGTAAGTCCATTTGGAATTGAGGTTCTCAAATAAAAACAACTACCAAAAGCCTGCTCACCTATATCAACAACACCATTAGGTATTTCCGTTTCCAATTTGCTACAATAAAAAAAGGCATCTCTCCCAATAGTTTTCAAACTATCGGATAGTTTCACATATTGTAAGTTTTGACAAAATTCAAATGCACTGTTTTTTATTGATTGTACAGTGTTGGGAATTTTTAACGAAGTGATTTTATAATTTTTTTTAAAAGCTTCACAACAAATTTCCACCACAGGAAGAACTTTGCCATCAATAGTCACAGAATCCAAAATTACAACATCGCCTTCCGCATTCTCGCCATCCCCAACAACAGCCACGTTTCCATGCGAAAAATAGCCAACATTGTCAACATAAACAGAAGCAAACACCAACGAGGCATTCAAAATGCACCAGAACAAAAGCAGTATTTTTTTATTCAAATTCATAAACTGTTAAAAACGAATCATTGGTTCCATAGCACGAAATTTATCATATTCCTTTGGGGAAAGAGTAATTATATTATATTGTTTGCCGTCAAATGTAACAGTTTTCGGCGTTTTTGTAGAATTTACATTCGAAAATATCGCAACTTCCTTACTATTTAGCACACGATAGCGTTTGTCATCTATTACCAAATATAATCCAGAATATTGAAAACTTACATTATCTGGAATTTCAAGAGATTGTAAAGGACAACAGTCATGAAAAGCATTATACCCTATCTCAGTCACACTTTCTGGTATGTTAATTGACTCAAAATTACCACAATTATAAAATGCGTTTACACCGATTTTTGTCACACCATTCGGTATCTGTAGGCAATATTTGTTTTCAAAAGCACTATAAAATGCCCCCTCACTGATTTCTGTTATAGAAGCAGGGATAGTAATCTGTTCGAGAATCCGACAATTGGCAAAAGCATATGCGCCAATTTTCGTCACGCTATTCGGTATAGAAATTCTCCTCATATTAGAACATCCAGAAAAAGTATATTCGTCAATTTCTGTTATAGAATCTGGTAAAACAACCTCAATTAGTTTTTTACAATTGTCGAAAGCGCTTCTGCCAATTTTCGTCACACTATTGGGAATCTGTATAGTTTCCAGAGCGGACATATGAAACGCAATTTTTTTAATTATTTTCACACTATTAGGAATCTCGACAGACTTAATCGGACTTCCAACAAATGCACCTTCCATTATTCCTACTACTGAATAAACCTTATTACAATAAGTAATCGAACTTGGAATCACACTTTTTTTGATGGTATCATTATTGTCATACTTCCACTGCTCAACCTCAACTTCGTGGTCGCCAACGATTCTATATACGAAATCTTTCTTTATTATAGACATTACTTTATATGTATTGCCACAAGTAATTGAAACAGGAAGTTCCCTTTCATCCATAACCTCCGCATAACGCTTAGCGACAACGACTTCACGTCCATTTATCAATTCATACCTAATACCATCGTCCATAAAACCTATACCAACATGATTACAATCAATGTTTTCGGGAAGAACTATTGATTTTATACTATTGTCAGAATTCCAGCCTGTACGCCCAGTGAATGTTATTCTTTCTATAGGAGCACACACCAATATAGAATCAAACTTACGTACAAATACGTCGCTTTTTATTTCTGTAACCCTATATGTTTTGCCACAGGTCACGGTAGAATATATTTTTAAATTCTTGATTTTCCTCTCTGTTTCACAAACAGAGACATCCGTACCATTCAGCAACATATAAATCAGCCCGTCTTTTACAAAAGATAATTCTGCCTTTTGACAATTAAGCGTATCGGGGACAAACAGCGATGATATTCGACATCCACGAAAGGCACCTTCGCCAATCTCTTTCATACTGTTGGGCAGCGTCACCGCCGCAAGAGATGAAGATTCTTGGAATGCATTTGCCCCTATTTTTTTCACTCCTTCGCCTATACAAACTGAAGTTATCTTGCTATCAAACTTGAAAGCCCCTTGACAAATTTCCACCACAGAATATTGTTTTCCACAAAACTCTATGATTGAGGGAATGTTTATTGCTCTTTCATATTCTTTTTCCCTGATATCTCGCCCTGCAACCGACAGTGTTGAATCGCTTAGAATGTTATAATATATCCCGTCATAGAAAAAAGACAATCCACATAAACTACTCATTCCTTCCGCAGGTCCATAAAAATTTACAATTGGAGTTCTTTCAAATGCTGAAGCAGCAATCACAACATCTTTATTCTTAATAGTCAATGATTGCAAGTTTATACATTCAAAAAAGGCAGATTCCTTCACACTATCTATGTTCATAGGAATAGTAAGTGATTTCAGTCCCCAGCAATCTATAAACGTATATGGTTCTATCTTCGTAATACCACAAGGAATTGTAATGTCTTCGAGGTTATAACAATATGAGAACGCTCCTTTCCCTATTTTCGTTACACTACTGGGAATTATCATTTTTTTTAGCTTAACACACTTCTCGAAAGCTGCATCTCCAATTTTTTCAAGCTGCTGGGAATTATCAGTCAAAAGAACCTCGGACAAATGACGGCAACAAGAAAACGCCCCTGTCTCTATTGATTTTACAGTAGAAGGAATAACAACGTAGGTCATTTTTGAACGAGCAAATGCCAAACGTCCTATTTTTACAACAGTTAACTGTTTTCCTTTAATTTTCACATACGAGCTAATCCTTACCAGACTGTCCTCAAAGTCCGAAATTCCCTTTAATACATAGGCTTCTTTTGAATTTAAAGTAGAATATTCTATACCATCAATAATAACACTATCAGCAAACACCAATGAGGCATTCAAAACGCACCAGAACAAAAGCAGTATTTTTTTATTCAAATTCATTGAAACCAAATATGCGTAAAAATACAAAATTGTTGGATTGATTTTTATTTCACTTTGAAAATACATAGTTTTACCTCAAAAAGACCAACGATACTTGGGAAGTGAAATAAATTCTTTAATAACGGAGAAAGGCCTCTATTCGTTTGAGTAAGGGCTGTAGTCCACAAAGAGATCCCTCTCTATGCTTCGCTCCGTTTGGGATGGCGTTCGCAATCATTCCGTAGCCGTGGGCAAGAAATCAAAACATTACGCTACGCACCCGAATCAGAACACGTCCGTTGTCTGTAGTCCGTTGTCCTCTCGTCTTTCGTCTCTCGTCTTTCGTCTTTCGTCTTTCAACTTTCGTCTCTCAACTTTCAACTAAAAAAATCCTTCGCTTTTACCAAAAAGTCCTTTTTTTTTTAGACCTTTGTGTCAGTAAAACAAATGATATGAGTGAAATCAGAGTAGTTCGTGCAAACAAGGAACACGAGAAGTACGCACAGGCAATCTCCGACTTGATTTATCAGGCCTCGAAGAACAAAGATTCGGGATTGGCACAACGTACGCCGAATTATATCATTTCCAAAATGAAGGAAGGTAAAGGTGTGATTGCATTTGCCGAAAATGATGAAATCGCTGGTTTTTGTTACGTCGAAACGTGGCAACACGGACAATTCGTGGCAAATTCAGGTTTGATTGTCAATCCGAAATTTCGCGGACAAGGTTTGGCCACACGCATAAAACAAGAAGCATTCAATCTTTCAAGAGATTTGTTCCCCGATGCGAAAATTTTTGGCCTTACGACAAGCGAAGCGGTGATGAAAATAAACACAAAACTTGGTTATAAACCGGTAAGTTACAAGCATTTAACTGACGACGACGCTTTTTGGAAAGGATGCGAATCGTGTGCGAACTATGACATTCTACAACGTACAGGCAGAACCAATTGCCTTTGTACAGGAATGATTTTCGACCCAAACGATAATGATAAATAAGATAAAAATAAATAGAACTATGGCAAAAATAGCAGTACTTGCATTCAGTGGTGGTTTGGACACATCGTATTGTGCGAAATACTACAGCAAAGAAAAAGGTTACAATGTCCATTCGGTAATCATCAACACGGGCGGTTTTTCTCCCGAAGAATTGGCTAACATAGAGACAAAGGCGAAAAACTTAGGCGTGAGCAAACACGTATGCATCGACATTTCGCAAGAATATTACAAAAAATGTATCCGTTATATGATTTTCGGAAACATTTTGAAAAACAACACCTATCCTCTTTCGGTAAGTTCTGAACGTATTTTCCAAGCAATCGCATTAGCTCAATACGCTCGCGACGTGAAAGCCGACTATATTATTCACGGCAGTACTGGTGCTGGCAACGACCAGGTTCGTTTTGACTTGGCTTTCAACGTAATTTGTCCTGAAATTGAGATTCTTACTCCCGTTCGTGACGAAAAACTAACTCGCGAATACGAAATTGAATATCTGAAGAAAGAAGGTATCGTTTCCGACTGGAAAAAAGCAGAATACTCTATTAATAAAGGTATCTGGGGAACAAGTATCGGCGGCAAAGAAACACTTCATTCAAACCAGACGATTCCAGAATCGGCTTACCCTTCACAATTGGAAAACACCGACGCTCGCACCATCGAACTGGAATTCGACAAAGGCGAACTGATTTCTATGGACGGCGTTCTTTACGAAAATCCTGTTGATATCATCAAACAACTGAACGAAATTGCTTCGAAATATGCCATCGGACGTGATATGCACGTGGGCGACACCATCATTGGCATTAAAGGTCGTGTTGCTTTTGAAGCTGCCGCTCCAATGGTGATTATCAAAGCTCACCACATGTTGGAAAAACATAACCTTACGAAATGGCAATTGTACTGGAAAGAACAATTGGCAAACTTCTACGGAATGTTGCTCCACGAGGCACAATATCAGGAACCCGTTATGCGTAACATCGAAAAATTCCTTGAAGACTCGCAATTGCACGTCTGCGGAAAAGTGTTCGTAGAACTGAAACCATACAATTTCACCGTCATTGGCATTGATTCAAAATATGACTTGATGCAAGCAAAATTTGCTCAATACGGCGAAATCAACACAGCATTCTCTGGCGAAGACGTGAAAGGTTTTACAAAAATCCTTTCTAACCAGATTAAGTTGTATAACTCTGTATGTGACAAATAATTACAATCTCATACACAACAAAAAAGCTGATTCGTTTGAATCAGCTTTTTTGTTTTACTAAACGAATATCTTTGTTAGCACTGCTACAACACCTCGAAACCCAGCAATTCAATCTCATCAACTAATTGAGAATGAATTGATTCGTCAGCCAAAGCCGTTGAAAGATATTTTTTATTATCGTCGGCAAAGACGGAGATTGCACCGTTATAGCCAGAAAGCACGCATCCCAAGAAATTCGCACCACCAGAGATGCCCACGCCCAACGACAACTCCTTGCACAAGCGCTGTGCCATACCAATTGCATCGTTGTCGTCAACACGGATAATGCCGTCAACTAAATTTTCGGGATACAATCCCGGAATAATTTCATCGGACAAACCTTGGATTTTGTGTGGTCCGAGCGATTTACCCAACGTCAGGATTGACGACTGCAACGGTTCAAGAGCAAACATTTTTGAATTATGCTTGTCCTTGAAATATTTTCCACAACCATGCAAGGTTCCCGCCGTTCCTACCCCGGCTATAAAACATGGAAATTCATCGATTTTCGTTTCTATCTCAGGAGCAGTCGTTTCGTAATGAGCAATCATATTATACTCATTCTCAAACTGATGCGTCAGAAAATATCCTTGTTTCTCGTATTCTGCCGCCTTCTCGAACGCCGTTTCAAAATTTTCGGTCAATTCAAGATGAGCACCATAAAGATGCAGCAGTTTGAAACGCTCCTTCGACATAAATTTTGGAATACAAATCGTACACGGATTTCCCAAATAACGCGACACTGCGGCAAACGAAATACCCATATTTCCACTGGTAACTTCGCAAATCGGAGTTTTTTCGTCGATTTCGCCCGTTTCATAGGCGTGCTTTAGAATGTAATATGCCACCCTATCCTTTATGGAACCCGAAAGATTGTACCACTCCGCCTTGAGATAGGCATATTTCTTCTCGCCCTTAAACTGATAGTTTATTTTAATGAGTGGCGTGTTGCCAATCAATTTTTGTAACTGCTCAAATTTTTGTTCAAAATTCATATTGCAAAGTTCTACTACAAAAAGTGAATATTCAAGCCCAATGCCAAACCGTTGGTTGACAATGTGAAACCAGAACCGCTGTTCGTTGCTGCCGGAGCACTATTGTGACGATAGCCAATGAAACCGAAATATGCAGCAATGCTGAAACGGTTGCTCAACACGTAGGCAATACCTGGACGAGCGCCTATATACATATTATCACCGTCGGGAAGAGCGTTACCAGAAGAAATAGATTTATTTTTCGATACACTATAATTCACACCCAAATCGGCGAACAAAATAATAGGAGCAACACTCGCCTCCTTACATGGATGTTTCAAACGAATAAACGGATTCACACCATACATATCGGTTTTTACATCGGCAACACCATCTTTAGTATATGCATAGTCCAACGTGATTCCCAACGCAAACCACGAATTAAAATGATACCCATATTTTGGTTGCAATTGCATCGACGTGTAATCAGCATCATCGTTAAACCACATTGAAGTCGCACACCCAACAAATTGTTTGTGTGGCTTATCGTTATCCTTTGGAGCGTTTTCCTGTGCAAACAAGCCGCCAAAAACGAATGCACACGCAAGAGTCAATAAAATCTTTTTCATTACTAAAATTTTTCGGCAAAGATACAAGATTTTCTTACATTTGTTAAAAATAAACTGATGGATTGGGAAAAAACCATACACGATTTTGCATTATATCTTCGATTAGAAAAATCGCTGTCGGAAAATTCTATCGAAGCATATTGCCACGACGTGAGAAAACTCGAAACCTACTTCACCGTAATTGACGAGAACATACCCCCCGAAAAGGTTACAATCGACCATCTTCGCGATTTCATCGTGTGGCTCAACGAGAATGAAAAGGATTTCAAAGAACGTTCGCAAGCCCGATTAGTTTCAGGAATCAAAGGATTCTTCGATTACTTACAATTAGACAATCTTATCGACATTGACCCGACCGATTTACTTGAATCACCTAAAATCACGAAAAAATTGCCTGTATATCTTACCATTAGTGAAATAGACGCAATAATCAACAGCATTGACGTGAGCAAACCCGAAGGTCATAGAAACCGCGCGATTTTAGAAACATTATATAGTTGCGGTCTCCGTGTGAGCGAATTAGTGAATTTGCGTATTCACAATCTGTTTTTCAAAGACGGTTTCATACGCGTTATTGGCAAGGGCGACAAGGAACGACTGGTTCCCATTAGCGACAAGGCGATACGGGAAATAGGCAATTATATGGAATGGCGTTGTCAACTCAATATTCCCGAAGCTGAACGGGACTATCTGTTCTTGAATCGTCGTGGCAAACATATGACACGAGTTATGGTGTTCCTCATCATAAAAGATGCGGCTGAAAAAGCAGGCATACAAAAAAATATCAGTCCCCACACGTTTCGTCATTCTTTTGCCACACATTTGGTAAATGGTGGTGCCGATCTTCGTTCCGTACAAGAAATGCTGGGTCACGAATCAATTCTCACCACGGAACTCTATACACATTTGGACCAACAGCATCTCCACGACACTATAATGTTGTATCATCCGAGAAAATAAAAAAAAACGGCGTACTCAATACGCCGTTTTTTCTATCAGAACAAATTATTATTTGTTTCCTTTTTCAGCTTTTGATAATTCTGATTTCAATTTTGCAAGATCAGAAACATCACCCAAAGTTGTCTTTTCCAAGTTATCGGCAACTTTCTTCATTGCTTTCTTCGTAGAAGTTGCTTTTGCTTGTTTTTCGTTCTCTTCGGCAACTTTCTTTTCGTCTTCGAACGTTCTCGTATGAGAAACGAAGATTTTCTTAGCGTCTTTTGAGAACTCAGTTACTTTGAAGTTCAATTTTTCATCAACTTTAGCAGTTGTACCATCTTCTTTCACAATATGGCTGATTACTGAAACGCCTTCAACACCATAAGGAAGAGCAACAGTTACATTCTTGTCGTTGATTTCAACAATTGTACCTTCGTGAACAGAACCTACGTTGAAAATTGTTTCAAATACATCCCATGGATTCTCTTCCAATTGCTTGTGACCCAAGCTCAAGCGACGATTTTCCTTATCAACTTCAAGAACTTTTACTTCGATTTGTGCGCCAAGAGAAGTGAATTCTTGTGGGTGTTTGATTTTCTTCGTCCAAGAAAGGTCAGAGATGTGAATCAAACCGTCAACGCCTTCTTCGATTTCTACGAAGATACCGAAGTTCGTGAAGTTCTTAACTGTTGCAGTATGTTGTGTACCAACAGCATATTTTTCATCGATGTTTTCCCATGGATCTGGTTTCAATTGTTTCATACCCAAAGACATCTTTCTTTCTTCGCGGTCAAGAGTCAAAACTACAGCTTCAACTTCGTCGCCAACTTTCAAGAATTCTTGAGCAGAACGCAAGTGTTGTGACCACGACATTTCAGAAACGTGGATAAGACCTTCGATTCCAGGAGCGATTTCAACGAATGCGCCATAATCAGCCATAACAACAACTTTACCTTTAACCTTGTCACCAACTTTCAAGTTTGGATCCAAAGCATCCCAAGGATGTGGAGTCAATTGTTTCAAGCCAAGAGCGATACGTTTCTTTTCGTCATCGAAATCAAGGATAACAACGTTGATTTTTTGATCCAATTGAACGATTTCTTCAGGATGAGTGATACGTCCCCAAGAAAGGTCTGTAATATGGATAAGACCGTCAACACCACCAAGGTCGATGAATACACCGTAAGAAGTGATATTTTTAACAATACCTTCAAGAACTTGACCTTTTTCAAGTTTCGACATGATTTCTGCCTTTTGAATTTCAAGTTCTGCCTCGATAAGAGCTTTGTGAGAAACGACAACGTTCTTGTATTCGTGATTGATTTTCACAACCTTGAATTCCATAGTCTTTCCAACAAAGATATCGTAGTCGCGGATTGGTTTCACGTCGATTTGTGAACCTGGCAAGAACGCTTCAATACCAAATACATCCACAATCATACCACCCTTCGTTCTGCATTTAACGAAACCTTTAACAACTTCGCTTTCTTCAAGAGCTTTGTTAACTCTATCCCAAGATTTCAATGCACGAGCTTTCTTGTGTGAAAGCAACAACTGACCAGCGTTGTCTTCTTGACTTTCTACAAAAACCTCAACTTTGTCACCAACCTTCAAGTCTGGATTGTAACGGAATTCGTTTGCAGAAACGACGCCGTCAGATTTGTAACCGATATTAACGACAACTTCACGTTTCGAGATAGAAACGATAGTTCCTTCAGTCACCTCGTTTTCAGCGATAGTTGACAGAGTTTGTTCATACTTGTTTTGCAAAGAATTTCTTTCTTCTTCGGAATAACCGCCTTTTTCAGCTTCGTATTTATCCCAGTCGAATACTTCTTGTTGCTCTTTGCCTTCGTACAAATTCAAATCATCTTCATTTGCATCGTCTTCGGCTTCGACCTCACGAGCTGCCGTTGTTGTTTCTTCCTCAGCGTTTTCCAAAACGTTTTCGTTTTCGAATTCTTCGCTTTCGTTTTTTACTTTTTTTACCATTTTCTGGTTCTTTAATAGTTAGACATTATGTTAATTCGCAAAAAAATTGCGTGCAAAAATAACATTTCTATTGAATTTTCCATCAATACTTATAAAAAATTTGACATACCCCCTTGACTTTTTTGAAAAGACAATATATATTTGCACGTTTTTTAAAGTGAGGATATGCGACAGTTAAAAATCACAAAACAAGTAACAAACCGAGACACCCCATCGTTAGACAAGTACTTACACGAAATTGGCAAAGTTGATTTGATTTCCGCAGAGGAAGAAGTTGAATTGGCAAAAAGAATTAAAGAAGGCGACCAAAAAGCTTTGGATAAACTTATCAAAGCTAATTTGCGTTTCGTCGTTTCTGTGTCAAAACAATATCAAAATCAAGGATTGAGTTTGCCAGACCTTATTAATGAAGGTAATCTTGGTCTTATCAAAGCAGCCCAAAGATTTGACGAAACTCGTGGTTTCAAATTCATCTCATATGCAGTGTGGTGGATTCGTCAGTCAATTCTGCAAGCTTTGGCTGAACAAGCTCGTATTGTTCGTCTTCCATTGAACAAAATCGGTTCTATCAATAAAATCAACAAAACGTTGTCGAACCTTGAACAGGAATTCGAACGTGAACCGACAGCCGAAGAAATTGCTTCGGAAATGGACTGTAGTGCACGCGACGTAAAAGAATCAATGAAGAATTCTGGTCGCCACATCTCAATGGATGCTCCTTTGTCGCAAAGCGAAGAAGGTACATTATATGATGTATTGGACAACAAGGACACCCCTTCGCCAGACCAAAAATTGATTCAAGAATCATTGCGCAAGGAAATTGACCGTGCAATCTCAACATTGACAGAACGCGAAGCCAATATCATCAGAATGTATTTCGGCATAGGTCAGAAAAATCCTTCCACATTGGAAGAAATCGGCAGCGAATTGGGACTTACACGCGAACGTGTACGTCAAATCAAGGAAAAAGCTGTTCGTAGATTGAAACAAACGGCTCGAAGCAAGATTTTAAAATCATATTTAGGATAATTTTTGCAGTTATGGGTTTAATTTATTCAATTTTAATCGGTGCATTAGCCGGATTTTTAGGAAGCAAAATTTTCAGCGGTGCAGGAAAAGGTTTGTTGTTGAACTTGCTTATCGGTATCGTAGGCGGTTTCTTGGGCGGATGGGTTTTCGGCCTTGTGGGAATCGGTGGTGACAGCATCCTTTGGCAACTTATCAGTGCCACTGTAGGATCTATTCTGCTTTTGTGGATTATTTCACTTATCAAGAAATAGGATTTATACATTATAATTAAAGACGGCAGTTTTCTGCCGTCTTTTTTTTTGCCTTGAAAAACTGGTGTTACATACTATTGTTGTTTGTTTGTATCGGATGCTCCCACAGCTATCCCGAATACGACGCTGTTCCTCAGGTTGAATATCTTTACTCGGCAACAACAACGGACTCTTCCGACAAGAAGATTCAATTCGTTTTTCAACTGACCGACGGAGACGGAAATTTTGGTTTGGAAGCCCAAGACACGACAGCTCCCTACATAGACAGTTTTCAACAAAATTTGTATGCAATGCCCTATTACATAGAAAACAACGACAGTTTTTCCCTTCCCTACATTTTAAGTTATCGCATACCACGCCTTCGTGCCGAAGGTGATAAAAAATTCATCAAGGCAAAAGTCGCTATCGACATAAACTTTGCAAAATCAGCATTCCCCTACGACAGCATATTCTTCACCTACTTCGTATTCGACCGGGATTTGAACCAAAGCAACATCGACACGAGCGATGTGATTGTGTTCTGATTATCGCACCGCAATAGCCGATATTTCGACAAGACTTCCTTTAGGCAAAGCAGCAACTTGCACACACTCGCGTGACGGAGAGATTTCGCCAAAGAACTTGCCATATACCTCGTTCACTTCGCCAAAATGTGCCAAATCGGCAACAAAAATGGTACAACGAACGACATTGTCAAACGTCATATCCGCTGCTTGCAAAATTGCCGAGATATTTTTCATAACCTGCTCGGTAGCTTTGGGATACGATTCAGAGACTAACTCGCCCGTTTGAGGATTAATAGGAATCTGACCTGAAACATACAAAGTATTTCCTGCAAGAATCGCTTGTTTATATGGTCCTATCGGTTCAGGAGCATTTTTTGTGTAAATAACAGTATTCATTTTGTATATAATTAGAAATAATCTGAAGAGCTCTTCATATCTATCTTGATGTCACTCAACATACTTGCCTTGATTTTGAGAGTAAATTCCCAACGCTGACGGTCACCAAACGGAACCCACGTAAAAGCCATATCCCAACAATGCAAGTCGCGGTACACATTTAATGTGGTATATGAGATACCTTTTTCCTCAAAATCCCAACCTGTTGAGAATGCAATGTTCCAATTCTTTGTCAAACTCACCTTTCCACTCGCGCTAATCGTCTGAATCACATTATTTGACACGGAATCCAACTGGTTGTTGTAGTCATAATAATATTTTCGTGGAATACTCAACGAATACGAAACGCTCAAATTCCAAGGCACATCCCAGTACGAATACATTTCATCAACAGGAAGATTGAGATTATCATCCTTGTCGTTGATAGGTCCAAACGTATATGAGAGCGACGTTGCCCACTGGTCTTGCGTCTTACGCCACAACGAACCGTATTTGTCTATCATATAATTATTTACACGAACTTGCGTCCTACTTCCATTATCCGATTCCTTCACACCAATGGCATAGGGGTCAAACGTTGCCGAATAACGTACTGTAAAACGATTCAATATGGTTGAATAACCCGACAAGCTGATTAAGCTCATCTTCAATGAATCGGCGGCAAAATTATACGAGCCATTCAATGAAAGATTTTCTATCAACTTAATCTTTTTGGTCCCCGTCACCGTATCGGTCTTGCTTCTGACCTTGGCTTCCACATTGTTGCCCAACGAGAACGAGATGGAACTTTGTTTTTGTGAAGATGGCACGCCGTAAATTCCCTTTTCATAATAAGAATACAGCGCCTCGTCGCCGCTCGAATTTTTCACATATTTGCCATAATAACCATATTTATCCGACGAAAAATCAGGTGTAATGGTATATGAAACCGATGGTGTAACCACATGACGAATCGCTTTGAGTGCTTGTCCACGAAAGCGATACATACCATAAATCTTGGTATTTGCACTCACCCCGACCGAATAATTATACACGCGACTAAATTCACTCAACGTATCAATTCTGACGCCACCAATGATGGTATCGGTCTTCGTGTATTGAATATAATTGTCGTCCCATTCCTTCTTCAATTTCGTTGTGTACCAACGTTCTTGATAATTAAATGATGGAGAAACAGTTATATATTTAAACAACTTAAAACTTGCCGAAACGGGAATTGAGTGATTGATACCACTTTGGAACAAATCCAACGTCTCTTTTCGATAAAAATTCGAGTCCAATTTGGCATTGACCAACTTATTCTGCATTTCGCCCGTATATGAAACAGCGATTTTTTCATAAAAACGTTCCTTACCAACTGCATGTTTCCGTTTTAGCGGTGTAAACGTCGATGCCGTCAATCGCAATTGAGGTAACGTCAACGTTATGGTACTGTCAATATTGTTTTGACTATGTGACAACGATGCGGAAATTGCCAACGGCGTGCCGGCAAATTTCTTGCTCAAATAAATGTTTGAAGAAATCTGATTGTTCAAATATTCACTTGTACTATAAGTATTTTGTTTCGCATATCCCGCCGAACCATAGTTCACATTTGCACTGAAATTAGGACTATATGGTGATTTTTGCGTCTGCGAATGCGACCATTTCACATTAAACGTCGGTGCCTGGCGAATTTCGTTCGACACCAAACTTGCGTATGTTACCGAGAAATTTCCGTTGAAACGATAGCGTACTTTATAATTAGATGACAGGGTCGTTCTCCACGAGCCCAACGAATACACATCGGCCAACCATTTAAAATCAACATATTCGCTGATACCAAAGTACACACCACCATTTCGGAAATAAAAACCTTTGGTCGATTCCTCACCTATCGTAGGAATGATGATACCATTGGAACGACCTTTCTTAATGGGGAAATAACCAAACGGCAACACAACGGGAATGGGAATTTCATCAACAACTACCCATGCGGGACCAAAAACAATTTTATCGTCAATCACGATTTTTGCCTTCGTCATTTCAACAAAAAAATGAGGATCCTTATCGTCGCACGTCGTGTATTTACCGTGCTGAATGTGAATTTCCTTGTTATCGTGAATTTTCGTCCGTCCACCATGCAGATACGCCTCATCTTGTTGCGTATAAATACCGAAAGCAAGCCCTTTCTTGGAATCAAAATTGTATCGCATGGAATCTGCATCAAACGACTCCGACGCATCCTTATACACTGGACTCCCCTTCACTTCGTTTGTGGAATCGGGCAAACCTTTGGCAAACACCTCACGTTTCACCACGTTCAATTCTATATATTCCGACTCCAAGTCAATATTTTCATATTTCACCTTTCCGTCACCGTATGTCTGTACTGAATTTCCAGAAATCTGAAATACAATGGAATCTTGCGAAGAATACGTCACCGGACTATCAAGTCCGCTATCTTTTTTCTCGGATTTTGTCTCTTGTTGCTGCGTAACGCTATCTTGTGGCACGAAAGTTGAGTCTTGTTGTGCGTACGAGAACAAAAAAAAGACACTTGAAAAAAGTGTTAGTAAAAAATATTTAAAACTTTGTCTCTGCAAGTTGTTAAAATACTATTTTTGTGACATATAACGTAAACCGTTAGTTGTTGGCAAAAATAATTAGAAATTTTCAATCTTGACGAAAAACTAACAGGAATACTTTATAACATTATGCAAACAATGAAGACGATACATATTATAATTGTAACCCTTGGGATAACGATTCTTGCAAATCTTGTTTCGTTTGCACAGAACAATCCCTCTTATGCGGTAAAAACAGTTGTCATCGATGCTGGTCACGGAGGAAAAGACCCTGGGGCATGCGGGAAAATCTCTAAAGAGAAAAATATCACGTTGTCTATCGCATTGAAGACTGGCGGACTGATTTCCACCAACCTTCCCGACGTAAAAGTCATTTACACACGAACTACCGATGAATTCATTGAATTACACCGAAGAGCAGAAATAGCAAACAAGGCGAAAGCCGACTTGTTTATTTCCATTCACGTCAATGCAAATCCTAACCCCGATGCCAGCGGAACCGACACGTGGACTATGGGTTTGGCAAAAAACGAGGCGAATCTGAAAGTTGCCAAAATGGAAAACAATGTAATCTCCTTGGAATCCGATGCTTCACAATATAAAGGAATGTCGGCCAACGACAACGAGGCGATTATTCTACACAATCTGCAACAAGGTGCATTCTGCGACAACAGTTTGGCCTTGGCAGGCATGATTCAGAAACAATTCCGCGAAGAAGTCGGTCGAAAAGACAGAAGCGTTCATCAAGCACCATTCCTCGTGCTCTGGAAAACGGCTATGCCGAGCGTCTTAATCGAAACAGGATTCATTTCCAATACCGAGGAAGAGATCTGGCTGAACAACAGCGACAATCAAGCAGAAATGGCATATGCAATCTACAACGCCTTTGTAGAATACAAGAATTACATAGAAAAACGTTCCAACGGCAATATGTCGGTAACTCCTACGACAACGAACACACAGTCGTCTTCTACAACAACAAAAACACAATCAAGCACGACAACGAAACCCGTAACGCCACAAAAGACGACGCCGACCCAAAGTCAAACGGTTCAAAAATCAGTACAAAATAGTTTCGACATCACATATAGCATCCAAATCGGTGCAGGAAAAGAGAAAAATCCTTGTACACCTGCTAATTTCAAGGGGTTAAACGGTGTATATGTCGTTGAGGAAGACGGACTATACAAATATTATTATGGCAAAACGGCTACGTATAAGGAAATAACAACTCTTATGCAAGACGTGAAGGAAAAATATCCTTCGGCATACATTATTGCACGAGATAAAGACAATAAAAAACTACAAGTTTCAGAAGCTAGAAAAAAAACTAATTAATTATGGATAAAGAGAAATCAATAAAAATCGGACTTATTGTAATTATTGTTGCAGGCGTTCTTGTTTGGGGCATCAATTTCTGCAAAGGGAAAAACCTTTTTTCAAAAGAAAATCTCTATTATACAACGTACACACAAGTTGAAGGACTTCAAAAAAATGCAGCAGTATTGTTACGAGGATATAAGATAGGACACGTAAAAGATATCTATTTCACATCTTCACAATACGACCAATTAACCGTAGAATTAAGCATTTCGTCGGACATTCGTTTGCCTAAGACGACAATCGCGAAAATATTCAGTTCCGACTTGCTCGGTTCCAAGGCAATCGACATTATCTTACCAGCATCGTTTTCAGAAAATGATGAGTATATTGCCAATTTTGGCACGCTTAATTCAGAAATTGAGGCATCAATCACCGACCAAGTACGAATTGAAGTCGCACCATTAAAACGTCAGGCAGAAAAACTATTGGAAAGTGCCGCCGTTGCAATTGACCAAATAAAATATGTGGTAAACGAATCGAATGGCGAGGAATTACGCCGTTGTTTCGTAAAATTGCAGGACGCCATTGATGCGATTCATCATTCGGGTGTTACATTAGACACCATTTTGACCAATGGCGACCAAAACATTCAGGGTATTCTTACGAATGTTAACGGCATAAGCAAAAACATCAACGAACATTCCGATGACATAGGAGCAATTCTTGCGAATTTCTCAAATATGAGCGACTCGATTTCAAAGGCAAACATCACCGAAACGCTTACGAAAACCGAAGCTGCCGTTACGGAACTCAACCAAGTGTTACAACAAATCAACAGTGGTCAAAGTTCTTTGGGAGCACTTATCAACGACAAATCATTGTATAATAACCTTGACAATGCGTCAAATCAGTTGAATTCACTCTTGATTGACGTGCAAAAGAATCCCAAACGATACGTGTCGTTCCCTATTTTCAGTTCTTCGAAAGAAAAGAAGGAGAAAAAATAGTGAAATACGCAGAATGTATGGATTTCAGCAAGTTAGCAGAAACGATACATATACTTGCTTGATTTTCAATATCATACAAACGTCTCAAAACATCAAAAACAAGGGAGATTCATGAAACTTTTTTTGAGTAAAATCAGAGAAAATATACAAACAACTAAACCAAAAGTTTAGGTTTCATTTGCAACTCTAAAAATATCAGCAATTTAGACTTATCTTAATGATTATCAATATTTTATATTTTCCCAAAAAAATTATAAAATTCTAATTTACTGAAAACCAAAACCCTATATAAAAATTGAAAAAAACAAGTGCATTTAGACTTTTTTTTTGAAAATTTATTACCAATTTTGTTGAAGAGAAAAAAACAATACAAAATATAAAAAAAGAAATGGAATTACAGGAGAATAAGTCGGGTTTAGAAGAATTGTGGGCCGAAAGTCTAAAATTTATCAAAGACAACTTAGGGGACGATAATATTCAAAGTTACAAGACATGGTTTGAGCCAATTCAAGCTCTTTCGTGGGAAAATAACACATTAACCTTACAAGTTCCGAGTGATTTCTATCGCGAATACATCGAAGACAATTATATTGACTTGCTTCGTAGCGTATTGCACAAGTTTTTCGGAGTTAACGCTTCATTACAATATGGCGTTTTGGTTAAACGAAATGTTCCCGACAAGAAAATTGCAAGCCGTATTGAAACAACGACAAAAAAGAATACACAAGCATACGCTCCAGTAAATCAATATAGTCCAAACAAAGAAATAAAGGATCCATTTATTATTCCGGGAGTAAAAAGTACCATTGATTCACAACTCAACCCAAGTTACACGTTTTCAAACTATGTGGAAGGCGATTGCAACCGATTGGCTCGTTCTGCAGGTTTGGCTGTAGCTCACAATGCTGTGAAATCTAACTACAACCCTCTTCTTATATACGGAAAGTCAGGATTAGGAAAAACACACTTGGTACAAGCCATCGGAGTTGAAATCAAGGAAATGTATCCTAAAAAGAACGTGTTATACGTTGACGCCGATACTTTTGAAAGACAATTTGTTCAAGCAACATTGGACAACGACAGAAATAATTTCTTGCACTTCTATCAAAACATCGATGTCTTAATTATTGAAGATGTTCAATTATTCGCGAAGAAAGAACAAACACAAAACGCATTCTTCCAAATCTTCAATTATTTACATCAGAAAGGCAAACAAATCATTTTGACGTCTGATTGTCCACCAGTTGATATGCAAGGTTTGAACGAACGACTTCTTTCTCGTTTCAAATGGGGCTTGTCGGCCGAACTTACCGTTCCGAATTTTGAGACCCGATTGGAAATTCTCGAGCTGAAAATAAAGAAAGAAGGCCTTAACATTGACGAAGATGTTGTCGAATACATTGCAAACCACATTTCATCGAACGTTCGTGAACTTGAAGGCGTATTGATTTCAATCTTTGCTCAAGCCACAATCAATAAAAAACAATTAAGTCTTGATTTGGCAAAAGACGTTGTTGAGAAATTAGTAAAAAGCACACAACAAGATATTTCTATCGATTTCATCAAGAAAACCGTTTGTGACTATTTCAATATTGCACCAGACCAATTGAAGTCAAAAACAAGAAAAAGAGAAATCGTACAATCTCGTCAGGTTGCCATGTACTTTGCAAAAATCTATACCAAAAACTCATTGGCATCCATCGGATCACAAATTGGTGGTAAAGACCACGCGACGGTGCTTCATGCTTGCAAGACAGTGAACAATCTCATTGAAACAGACAAGGGTTTCAAACGATATATCACCGACCTTGAAAAACGATTTAAATTACAATAATTAAAAGACGACTTCGGTCGTCTTTTTTTTTATCACTCATTTTCATATCTTTACCTCCGAAAAAATAGGACTCGTATGAAAATTGCAATCTTCGGGACAAAAATAACGGCGGAATGCAAATCCAAGGTGGAAGAAATCATCCATAGCTTCGTTGCGGGAGGATTTGAATTACTTATTTACAATGAGTTTAAAAAAGAAATACATTCCAGTAGTTTCAGCATATCGAATATTCCTGAATTTTCCACACTATCGAAAAATGACGCTGAAATCATCATTAGTCTTGGCGGTGACGGAACATTCTTAAAATGTGCCCATCTTTGTTACAAAACAAATATACCCATTCTTGGCATAAACTTCGGGAAACTTGGTTTTTTGGCACAAACCAACCCCGACGACATTGATTACCTGATAAAAACTATCAAAGAGAAAAAATACACCATAAAACAACGGTCTGTATTGGATTTCTCGTATTCCACAGCACGAAAAAAAATCTCAGGAATCGGATTGAACGAAATCACATTACAAAAAAGTAATGCGGTGAAACTGATAAAAATAAACGTTTATATAAAAAAAGAATTTCTTTGTTCGTTCTGGGCCGATGGAGTTGCCATCAGCACTCCTACTGGTTCAACGGGATATTCGTTAAGTCTCGGTGCCCCTATCCTTTCGCCCGACACGAAATCAATCATAATCACTCCGATTGCGCCACATACATTAAGCATCAGACCGATAATCATACCTGATACGGAAACAATCGTGCTGGAAGCAAGCGGAGAATACACCGATTTTCTTATATCAAACGATTACCAAAGTCAAACGGTGCAAGAAACGAAAATAACGGTTAAAATAAAGAAATCGAGACAAAAAATATCCATTGTTGAATGTCCAGACACAAGTTTTTTTAAAACACTTCGGGAAAAATTAAAGTTAGGAATTGACATTCGTAAATAAAAAATGTTGATTTTTCAAAAAAGTTCTATTATTTTTGCATTTTAAACAATAGTTCTATGCAAAGGATTCATCTAAGAGCACTTTCACTCGGATTTATGTTCATCTTAGGGTATGCAGTGGTTTTCGGTCAGGACAACAACTGGAAAAAATATCCCTATGAACTAATTGGTGGATTTGGTCCTTCTGCTATGTTAGGAGAACTAGGAGGAAACAATGGTATTGGACGAAACAACATTTTAGACTTTGACTTTTTATCAACCCGATTTGGCGGGAATATAGGACTAAGAAAAACCTTCCGTGAACGTGTTTCTTGGCAAGCGACCTATTCGGTAGGAATGATTTTCGGTGACGATGCAAAGACAAAAGAATATTTCAGAAACGACAGAGCTATAAAATTCCGTTCGCCAATTCAAGAAGTCAGTTTCCGAGTAGAATACAAGATCAGAAAAGAACGTGGCGGACACATATACGACCTACGTGGTGTTCGCGGACAAAAAGGTAGAAAACTTGCAACATTTTGTTTCGTAGGAATTGGTGCTTACCACTTTAACCCTAAAGCAAAAGTCAACGGAGAATGGGTTGCCCTACAACCGATAGGGACTGAGGGACAACGCTATATGGCAACTCGACGAGGATATTCCTTGTACCAATTGTGCGTGCCGATGGGACTCATCGCAAAATATTCCATCAACAAACAATGGGCTATTTCGGGCGAAGTTGGCGTTCGATTCTTGTTCACCGACTATCTTGACGACGTAAGCACAACGTATGCTAATCCAGATTTAGTGGCTCTTCACGACCAAACGGTTCCTGATATGACAGCTCGCTATTGTGCCGACCCCGCATATGACAGACATTGCAATGCAAACGGCTACCACTATTACAACGAGCAGCGTGGCGACCCATATGACAACGATTTCTATATGTTCATTATGATTTCTGCACATTATCGTCTAAAACAAAATGATGCAGGATGGCCGACATTCAAAAAATAATTAACTCCTCACATACTTTTTTGTAGGTTTTAAGCGTTATTTGTTCTTGGGTACGGACAAAAAAACTATCTTTGTCCCGCAAAATAACTATGGACGTATTGAAATACATAAAACCTAACATATTTGTTATTGCGATACTCTGTCTTTGTTTCAATTCGTATGGTCAAAAAAAAGATTTTGACTTTGGATTTTTATTAGGAACAATGCAATACAACGGCGATGTGAACATGCAACGTCCGTATTACTCCCCTCGCTTTGCTTTTGGTGGTATTTTCAGAAAAAATTTCAATCCTCATTACTCCCTTCGCCTCGGTGCTACGTTTGGCAACCTGGCTGCAAATGATGAAGATTTTGACAATGCATACCAAGAAAAACGAGCATTTTTCTTCGATGACACAAAAATCATGGAGGGCTCCGCAATGCTCGAGTTTAATTTTTTTGAAGTGACGAACAACAAAAAAGAAAAAAACTTTTCGCCATTTGTGGTTTTTGGCATTGGTGCCCTTTATTTGGAAAACGTTAAATGGTACGAGACATTCAACATTGCACAAGGATTAGGATTGAAATACAAATTGCTTCCACGCCTGGAACTTCGAGGCGAATGGGTATTCAGGAAGACCTTCACCGACAAACTCGACCAATTGGCATATCACGCCAACGACGGATATTTACACTACAAACAAATATCTTTTTGCAAAACAAAAGACTGGTTTTCGGTACTTGGTATTTCTTTATTGTTTAATTTTAGCGACGAAAAAATTCCTTGTCCAATATACGATTTGAGGAAATATGAAAATAGTAACAAAAGAAGATATTGATATAGCAAAATTACCCCAGCACGTAGCAATTACGATGGACGGGAATGGCCGTTGGGCGAACAAGCGTGGAAATATACGTTTGCTCGGTCACCAAAAAGGCGTTTCCACGGTAGATACCATCGTTGCCGTAGCAGCAGAATTAGGGATAAAATATCTCACACTTTACACGTTTTCTACCGAAAACTGGAACCGTCCGAAAGACGAAGTTTCTGGACTTATGAACCTTTTGATTAGTGCTTCGGAAAAAAATCTCGAAAAATTAGTCAAAAACAATGTAAAACTTATCACAATTGGTGATTTCGGCAGTTTACCAAAATCCGTTCAGGATTCGTTACAAAACGTGATAGACAAAACGGCTTCAAACACAGGATTAACTTTGATTTTAGCAATCAGTTACAGTGGTCGTTGGGAAATTACCCAAATGACAAAATCAATTGCAAAAGAATGCCTGAACCACAATCTTGCAATTGAGGACATAACCGCCGAAACCATTCAACAGCATTTATGTACGAAAGACATTCCCGACCCAGAATTATTGATTCGGACAAGCGGAGAATATAGAATAAGCAATTTCCTTCTGTGGCAATGTGCTTACACCGAATTTTATTTCACCGACACATTATGGCCAGATTTCTCGAAAGAAGAATTTTACAAAGCCATAATCGATTATCAAAATCGTAAACGTCGCTTTGGAAAAGTTGACTCACAAATTTAACGCACACTCAATGAAAAAAATACAAATAATTATTTTTCTCCTACTGAATTTACTTGCAATTTCAACATTTGCACAGGTAAAGAAATATACCATTGCCGGTATAGAAGTAGAAGGGACAAAATATCTCCAAGCTCCACCAATTATTAGAACAACTGGATTCTACGTCGGACAAGAAATTTCGGTGCCCGGTCCAGAAATCACTGCCGCAATAGAAAAATTGTGGGAACAAGGAATGTTTGCCGACGCAAAAATTTCAGCATCAAAAATTGAAGGTGACAATATCTATCTGACAATTTCCATCGTTGAACGGGCACGACTCAACACTGTCAGTATCATTGGCGTAAAAAAATCGCAACAAAATGACATAAAGGATCTTTTGGATTTGAAATCTCATATGCAAATCACTGAGAACCAAAAGGATATGGCAATCAAGAAAATCAGGGACTACTATGACGAAAAAGGTTTCAGAAATGCCAGCATTCGATTGGAAGAAAAAAATGACAGCACATCGTTCAACACGTCTAACATATTGATTTACATTGACAAAAACGAGAGAGTAAAAATCGATGACATTGTATTTTCTGGTAACGAAGCACTTACCGACAAAAAACTGCGCCGAACGATGAAGAAAACCAAGAAAAAAGCGTGGTATATTCTCAAAAAATCAAAATACATTGCCAAAGATTACGAAACTGACAAAAAATCTATAATCGAAAAATATAAGAAACAGGGCTATCGCGACGCAAAAATCACCAAAGACACGGTTTACGCCCTTGATTCTACCCTATTACACATCGACATCAACATTGACGAAGGGAAAAAATACTATTTCGGAAACATTACATGGTTAGGCAACACTATCTATACCACCGAGTTACTAAATAAAATTTTGTCAATAGACAAAGGCGACATTTATGATGAAAGTCGTCTGCAAGAAAAGATTTTTGGACTGGAAGGCATCAGTTCGCTCTACTTGGACAATGGCTACTTGTTCTTCAACGCCGATCCAGTGGAATTAGGTTCCAACAGCGATTCCATTGACATTCAGATACGCATTTACGAAGGTCAACAAGCCGTCATAAACAACATTTCCGTTGTTGGTAATACCAAGACGAACGACCACGTGATTTATCGCGAGATACGAACTCGTCCCGGAGAATTATTTAGCCGTTCCGATATCATCAGAACGCAACGAGAACTGGCAATGTTAGGGTATTTTGATCCTGAGACCATGGAGGTCAATCCACAACCCAATCCGATGGACGGAACAGTTGACATAGAGTATGTCTTGAAAGAACGTTCAACCGACCAGATAGAACTCTCATTCGGTTGGAGTGGTAGTTATTTGCTTGGCTCCGTTCGTTTGATACTCAACAACTTTTCATTAAAGAACACGTTGAAACGCGAGTATTGGCGCCCAATTCCTTCTGGCGACGGTCAATCGCTCAGTTTGAGCATCTCGGCAAATACACGCTATTATCAATACTACAATTTCTCATTCACAGAGCCATGGTTTGGTGGCAAAAAACCGAACGCACTTACCGTTTCTGCATACTATTCTATCAGAGCAAACGGCTACGCCCGCAGCAGCGAATACTACGGAAATTGGAGAACGCTGGGGTTGTCGGTTGGTTTACAACGTGACCTGAAAATACCCGACGACTACTTCACATTATACAACGACATAAGCATAAAACGCTATAAGTTAAACAATTACAACTTATACTTGCCAGCTTCGCTTCCCGATAGCTTAATTTCTCATAGCATAACATTCGGAACAACTTTGGCTCGAAATTCCATCGACCAGCCATTGTATCCACGAAGAGGTTCGTCGTTCGCTCTTCGTCTTGAATTGACGCCACCATACTCGTTATTCCGCGACAATCCCGATGCCGACATAAGCGACGAGGAACGATACAAATGGATAGAATACCACAAATGGACATTCAAATCAAAAATGTACACACAAATTATCGGAGATTTGGTGTTGGAAACAAGAATCGACTTCGGTTTTGTGGGATATTACAACAAAAATTTCAAGACGCCATTTGAGCGATTCGACATTGGTGGCGACGGATTAAGCAACGTTTATTATTATGGTACGGATTTTGTACCAATGCGAGGGTACGATGCATCGGCACTTACGCCAGAAGACGAAGGTGGTGCATTCTTATATGATAAATTTTCTATGGAATTACGATATCCACTTGCATTGAAACAAGAAACGACGATATACGTTCTCGCCTTTGCCGAAGCAGCAAACGCATGGATGGAATTTAAGGATTTCAATCCATTCGACATAAAACGAAGTGCGGGCGGCGGTATCAGATTATTCATCCCGATGATGGGATTGCTTGGATTCGATATGGGATACGGATTTGACAAGATTGCTGGCAAATCAGACGACGTGAGAGGTTGGCAACCAACATTTGTATTAGGACAACAATTTTAGGAGAATTAAGAATTAAAAGTTAAGAGGTAAAAATAAAAACTGAATTTAAACTATAATATTATGAAAAGATTATCTATTATTTTAGCAAGTCTTCTAATTGCAACAATTGGATATGCACAAAAAACAGTCTATGTTGACACAGACTATCTATTAAGTAAAATTCCTGCATATAAGGAAGCACAACAACAGATTGACGAACTTACAAAGAATTGGCAAGTTGAAATTGAGGAACAACGTACCGCTTTGGACGCTCTTTATAAACAATACCAGATTGACAAAGTTCTTCTTTCAAACGATATGAAAGCCAAAAGAGAACAAGAGATTTTGGATAAGGAAAAAGAATTGAAAGAATTGCAGAAAAAACGTTTTGGTGCAAACGGTGACCGTGTTAAAAAAGAAGAAGAACTGATTAAACCGATTCAAGATGAAATTTTTAACGCAATCAAAGAACTCGCCTCAAGTCAAGGTTACGCTTTTGTAATTGACGCTGCATCAAGCGAATACACGCTTCTGTATAGCGATTCTAAATATGACGTAAGCGACGATGTTTTGAGAAAATTGGGCTATGTAAAATAGTTTTTTTCAGAAAATTGTGCTTTTTTCGTTCTTATTCATATATTTGTGTGATTAATTTTAAAACGTATTGCCTATAGGATATTTTTACTTTTCACAAATTATTAATTTCTAACTAATAATTCGGTTATGGAAAGTATGGTATCTGATAAGGAATTGGTTGTTGCCTTTTGCAATGGCGACAATGCTTCGATGGACGTTTTAATACATCGCTATCACAAAAAAGTTTTTGGTTACATTCGTCATCTTGTTCGTAAACAAGAGTTGGCAGAAGACCTTACCCAAGAGGTTTTTGTTAAAGCTATCAATTCTTTGCGAAGAAAAGAATATCAAGATTACGGGTATTTCTCGGCGTGGTTGATGAGAATTGCCCATAATCTTGTAATCGACAATGTACGGAAAGCGTCAAAATTACCAACCGTTCCCAACGAAGTTGGCGAATTGGACCTATTCAACAATGCAAAATTCTCAGACGACACAATTGAGGTAAGACTTCAAAAGACTCAGATTTCCAAAGATTTAAAAGCACTCATAAACGAGCTCCCCGAGGAACAACGTACTACGGTTTTAATGCGTATAAATCTCGACATGAGTTTCAAGGAAATAGCCGAAAGTCAAGGAATAAGCATAAATACCGCCCTGGGAAGAATGCGCTATGCAATTATCAATTTGAGAAAAAAAATTGAAGAGAAAAATCTTACAATGATGGTGATATAAGATAATTTTTGATGCTGTTTTCTTGAAACACTTGTAATAAACTTGTTCATAAGTATCTCGTTAAAACAATGTGATATTTCCGTAATGAAGTAATTTTGTTGCCAAAATGATTCAACATGATTGAAATATCATACGAGACAATAAAATTTTGGTTCTGCATATTTTTAATTGTAGTAACAAGTATTCAGATATTGTTCTATTTATTCTTCTACATCCGTATTTGCTGCGTCAAACGGAAAGAAACAAAAGCGAGCTCCGAAGAACCCGTTTCGGTAATTATTTGTGCACGAAACGAGGAGGAAAACCTTAAGCAATTCTTACCCTTAATTTTGGAACAAAAATATCCAAAATATGAAGTCATTGTCGTAAACGACAGTTCCGAAGACGATAGCGAATACGTGCTCAAAGATTTTCTTGAGAAATATCCTCACCTTCGGGTTTCTACCATAAAAAAAGATGAAAAATTCTCACATGGGAAAAAATTGGCAATCACTGTCGGCATAAAAGCGGCGAAATACGACAAAATGTTGTTTATCGATGCCGATTGCCGTCCACAATCTGACCAATGGATTCGCTTGATGCAACAAGAATTTTGTGACAAACACGAAATTGTACTTGGGTATGGCGGATATATAAAGAAACCCGGATTTTTGGACAAACTGATTCGATACGATACCTACTCCATCGCCGTCAATTATCTTTCGTTTGCCCACGCAGGATTACCCTATATGGGCGTTGGACGCAATTTGGCATACACCAAAAATGTATATGACCATAGCAGCAAATTTAGCACGCACTACCATATAAAATCTGGAGACGACGATTTGTTCGTTTCTGAAGTCGGGAATAGAAACAACACGTCTATTTGCCTGAATCCCAATAGTTTCACACGCTCGGAACAAGTTTCATCGTTTCGAAACTGGAAATTTCAAAAACGCCGTCATCTCACGACATCACCTCGCTATAAGTTCATTCACAAACTATTATTGTTTTTGGAACCGTTCACTCGAGAAATGTTCTATCTCTGCTCCATTATTTGGTGCATTTTACAACTTGAGTTGATGTTTTTACCAATCGTCATCCTTATCGCAAGCAGAATGTTCATCTTTTTGCTTCTGTCGATTCTCAACACACGACGATTGCAAGAGAAAAACATTTGGCCGTATGCAATTTTGTTCGACATATTCTTACCGATAGAAATTGCCTACCTCTATTTCTTAAACAAGGTGAAACCACTCAAATCAATATGGTGATGGACAAACGACTGTATGAATACTTTCCAAATTTAACCAAAAAGCAATACGAGCAAATTGAGATGCTGTGCGAGCTCTATCCGTATTGGAACGAGAAAATCAACGTGGTTTCCAGAAAAGATATTGAGAATATTTTTGAGCATCACATTCTTCATTCAATGGCAATTGCCAAATTTTTCGATTTCAAACAAGGAAGCACAATTCTTGACGTCGGCACAGGAGGCGGTTTGCCTGGTATTCCACTTGCAATTCTATATCCCAAAGTGCAATTTACACTCATTGACAGAATTGCGAAAAAAATCACGGTGGCAAGCAACATCATCAGCGAACTTGGTCTGACCAACGCCACAGCACGTCAGCAAAGCGTTGAGGAAAACAAAGAAAAATATGACTATATCGTGAGTCGTGCCGTTACCGCATTTCCCGAATTTTACAAGATGGTGAAGAAAAATATCAGCGGAATTGTCAATAATTCCCTGACTAACGGCATAATATACATTAAAGGCGGTGATTTCTACGAAGAGATGCAAGGATTCAAGAAATATAAAATCTATCCTATCAGTGCATTTTTCTCAGAACCGTTTTTTGAAACAAAAAAAATAATTTATTTACCAATTGAACCCTAAAAAGTTTTGTAATTCAAATTATTCTTGTACTTTTGCAAACCGATTTACGGGATTTACACAAGTAGAACTATTTAAAATAAAGATAAGATGAAACGTACATTTCAGCCTTCAGTAAGAAAAAGAAGAAACAAACACGGCTTTAGAGAAAGAATGGCAACTGCTAACGGAAGAAAAGTTTTGGCAGCACGTAGAGCAAAAGGAAGAAAAAAATTGACTGTATCGGACGAATTCCGCCACAGAAAATAAACGTATAGACATTTCAGTTTCTACTGACATATAAAATTGGAAAAGCGTATCGTGCAAGATGCGCTTTTTTTATGCTTTCAATTGCAAAAATGTGGTTTAGTATTATTTTTGAAATATGAAATTTTACCTCATTTTCATATGTCAAATTCTTAAAAGTCTTTCGTTTTCAAGACTTTACAATTTCTGTAAACTATATATTTCATTTGTTGCTTCTCATTGTTTCAAAAAACACATATTCAACGCATTGCCATCATTCATCAGCATTGAGCCAACCAATATCTGCAATTTGCAATGTCCAGAATGTCCCACAGGAAACAAAAGTAGCATAGTCGAAAAAGGGAAAATCTCCTACGCCACGTGCGAGCAACTATTTCCGCAGATTTCGAAACACGTTATCTTTGCCAACCTTTATTTTCAAGGAGAACCGTTCATCAACGAAGAACTTGTCAACATTGCCTCGTTGGCACACAAAGAAAACATTCTGACATCCGTTTCGACCAACGCTCATTTTATTACACAAGCAAATGCCGACGCAATTGTTTCGTCAGGAATCACAAAAATAATCATCTCGTTGGATGGCTACGACCAAGAATCGTACGAGAAATACCGACGAAACGGACAATTTCAAAAAGTGCTTGACGGCTTACATTATTTGCAAGATGCGAAACAACGGAATCATACGAATTTGCCACTCATAGAATTACAATGCTTGTTGTTCAAACATACGGAGCAACACAAACAAAAAATTGCCGACATAGGGAAACAATTCTCCGTTGACAGAATCGTTTTCAAAACCGCACAATTCTATGACAATCAGAATATTGAAATGCTCCCTTCTGAAAAAAACAGCCGTTATATTGTTCATGACGGACAACTTGACATCAAGAAAAAACTAAGAAATAAATGTTGGAAAATGTGGAGTTCATGCGTCATAGCGTGGAACGGGAACGTGCTCCCCTGCTGTTTCGACAAAAATCACACGTTCACATTTGGCAACATCACGCACAATAAATTCTCGGAAATTTGGTTTTCAAATACATATAAATCGTTCCGGAAAAATATTCATACAAACCGACAACAAATAAAAATGTGCCAAAATTGTTCGGAATAACGTGAGTTTGGTAAAAAAAACATACTTTTGTGAGATTAAAATTTTATGAATAAAAAAAGACAAACCATACAATATATTATCTGTGATTTTATCACAGCAGCCATCGTGTGGACGCTATTTTTCTTCATACGCAACAACTTCATTGATGCGTATTATCTGATTTATCCAGAACTGCGAAATCACATCTTGACCGACACGCATTACATTTATGGGCTTTGCTTTATTCCTATTATGTGGATTGCACTCTATTATTTGAGTGGCTATTATAAAAACATATACCGAAAATCGCGTTTGAAAGAGTTTCTCAGCACGTTCTTCATCACCATCTTTGGAACGATGATTCTGTTTTTCACTATCATTCTCGACGATAATGTTCCCACTTACAAGGCATACTATCAATCGTATCTACTATTGGTTTTGCTACATTTCGTCATAACCTACATACCCCGATTTATTATAACGACGACAACAATTCGAAAAATCAGAAGCAGAAAACTCGGATTCAACACATTATTGGTCGGAAGCAACGAAAAAGCAGAAAATCTGTATAAACGATTGGAATCGGCTAAGAAATCAGCTGGAAACAAATTCATCGGATTTGTCAATGTTATTGAACAACAAGAATACCAGATGTCGAAATATATGCCTCATCTTGGCAAGATTGACGAGGCAAAAAACATCTTCAAACAACATAATATTGATGAAATCATCATTGCCATTGAATCGAAAGAACACGCATACATAGAGCACATACTCTACTGTTTGCAAGGTACGAAAGCTATTATCAAAGCCATCCCCGACAATTGCGATATAATTTCCGGACGCGTTTCGTTCAATTCCATGCACGACGAGCCGCTTATCATTATTTCGCAAAATGTGATGCCGATTTGGGAAGAGAAACTCAAACGTCTTTTTGACATTATCGTTTCCGTTCTTGTGCTTATTATCGGTTCCCCACTCTATATTTTTACCGCAATTATGGTAAAACGTTCGTCGAAAGGACCAATTTTTTACAAACAAGAACGAATCGGGCAATATGGCATTCCGTTCAATATTTATAAATTCCGTTCCATGGTCGTGAATTCCGAAGTTGACGGACCACAATTATCAAAAGAAAACGACGACAGAATCACTCCGTGGGGACATACGATGCGAAAATTCCGTCTTGACGAGATTCCTCAATTCTATAACGTACTCAAAGGAGACATGTCGCTCGTTGGTCCACGTCCTGAACGACAGTTTTTCATTGACAGAATTGTAAAAATTGCACCTCACTATACGCATTTACAAAAAGTCCGTCCGGGTATCACATCATTAGGTCAGGTAAAATACGGTTATGCCCAAAGTCCCGAAGAAATGGCAAGTCGTATGAAATATGACATCATTTACATTGAAAACATGTCAATCTACCTTGACATAAAAATCCTTATTTATACCGTAAAGACTGTGATTTCGGGAGAAGGAATATAACCTTATAGTTGAGAGTTGAGAGTTGAAAGCGAGAAGAATTTCAACACATCAAATCATTCCTTGTTCTATTTGAAGAACGATTCTTTCAATCAACAAATCCTCACCTTTGGCGTCGTAGGTATTTTTCAATGATTCTCCGAACATTTTTGCAACGCCTTGCCACATTGTAGCAGCAACGCTACCACGCAATTCCTTAATCAAATCGTAGGCATTCTTATTTAGTTCACGTTCGACTAATTTTGAGAGAATCTCACCCTGACGAACGGTCAAAGAAACAAGCTCCTTTGCATAACGGTCAACGAGTTCATCCTCTTTTGCCTTGATGTATTTCTTACGTTGCTTGTTGTTTGGAAGCGAGTCCATTATATTTTGAATCTCGTTAAACGTATTTTTCGCTATTTGAGAATACGGGTACACTTTTTTCACATCGCGCACCAGTTTTTTATACCGCTGCACTTCCTCTTTGGTATGAAATTTCATTGGAGGGAAAATATACATCTTAGGCATTTTAACCAACCCCAATGTATCGCCATTGACAAGCACACAAGGCAGTGTGCAAGAGGTTTGAGCTTGCGTAGATACTGCAACAGCCAAAACAAACACTATCAAAAACAATCTTTTCATATCGCTACAAATTTAATTTATTTTTCTAATTACAAAAACAATACCAAAAATATGCTCATTTTAAATAATAGATTTTTTACATTTGTACACAAATAGGAAACGTAATGAAACTTAAATTGATTTACCCTCGCTGGAAAAAACTTCCAGGACAAACAACGTTCAACTTGCCCCCTCACGGACCTGTAGTGTTTGCGGCGACTTTGCCAGAATGGGTTGATGTGTCGTTTACCGACGAAAATGTTGAAGACATTGACTGGGACGAAGAATGCGACATGGTTGCTATTTCCATGATGCTTTCAACGCAAGTGAAACGTGGTTGGGCTATAGCCGACAAATACCGTGCTATGGGCAAACAAGTGATGTTTGGTGGCATTTCAACCATGCTCCACGCAGAAGAAACCATACAACACGCCGACTCCGTATTTCTTGGCGAATCGGAAGGTCGTATGGAAGCCGTGATGGACGACTGGAAAAATGGTAAATTGAAAAAAGTCTATAATTATATGGGCAATATGCCCGACATTTCGCTTGTGGGTCCAGCCCGCCGCGACTTGTACAAGCGCGAACTCTACAACCACAAGGGCGTTCCTATGGTTGACTTGTTCCACGCCTCACGCGGCTGTCGTTTCAGCTGCTACCCTTGTGCCGTTTCATATTTGGGCAGCCGTTGTTTCCGTCCCCGTCCAATCGACAAAACAATCGCCGATCTTGAAACAATCGACAACAACCGACTTTTCATAGTTGACAACTCGTTGGCACAAAACAAGGAATGGGAAATGCAACTTTTCAAAGAGATGATTCCTTTGAAAAAGAAATGGATTAGCCACACGATAGAAGACGACCCGCAAGTGCTTGATTTGGCGGCACAAGCAGGTGCTTGGTACGTGTATCAGGCGGTGTACGACACGTCGAAATACATTCGTGAACGTGTGAGACGCTACCACGACTATGGAATCGGCGTGGAAGGCACTATCCTACTCGGACTCGACAACCAAACCGAAGACGACATAAAACGATTGATTGACTTTTTGTTGGAAATTGACTTGGATTTGGCGGAATTTACCGTTTTGGCTCCGTTCCCCCACACCAAGGCGTACGACGATTTGCTCCGTCAAGGAAGAATTTTCGACTTTGATTGGGATCACTACAACGCAGGACAAGTTGTATATCACCCGAAACATATGAGTGCAGAGCGTTTGCAAGAACTCTATGAATATGCGTGGAAAGCATTCTATCAAGATGAGACACAAGAGGAAAAGATGTTCAAACTCTTTACAAACGTCGTACTTCGAGAAATGAACGATGGCACATATCGTCCACGAAATCGCGAACTTGCAAACAAATCGTTTGGTAAGGATGTGGTAAGAAATATCAAGTAATTGACAATTGAGAAAAAATGTAGGGCTGTCACATTGTGGCAGCCCTTTAATTATATATTGCAGGGACGTGGCACGCCGCGTCCCTACTGAAACATCACGGAATCGTTGTAGGGACACATTGAATGTGTCCCTAAATACGTCCGCGAATTATCGTTTATAAAAACAGGACGCACGCATGAGGTGAACCCCAAAAGTTGGACAAAAAACTTTTGGGAGAATGACAAAATATTACGATTTAGGAACGATGCTAAAAGCGATAAGACTTCGTAGAAAAGGGAAATATGGCACGGTAGTCAGCAGAATGTTGGGAGTGAGCG
>JAGCOW010000044.1 GCA_017642535.1 Bacteroidales bacterium
TATGTGTACTCGCCCACCGCCGTCGGGACGTCTGCCTCTACGGTGTAGGCCGTGGAACGTTTGTTCTTTGTCTTGGTCGTACCTGTGTTGTCAGTGTAATCCCAGTACACGCGGAACTTCGGCTCGCCGGTCATCGTGAACGTCACAGGAGTCGTCAGGGTCTCGCCCTCGCATATCTCGCCGCCACCGCTCATCGTAACCGTCGGGACTGGGTTAAGGAACACCTTCACCGTCTTCTCTATCTGGCACGCCGTCGCCGTTGGTACGCTCTTGTCGCGCACGAGGATCTTGTATATGCCGGCGTCGGACACTGCATAGCTCGCTGATGTGTTGGCTACCGTTGCAGCTCCAGCAGTACCATCCTTATACCAGATGTATTCAAAGTTGGTACCCGACGTTGCCCACGCAGTTGTTGTCAGCGTGCAGTGTGCGTCGTTCTCGCAGATGAAGATACTGTCGTTCACGAACAACGACGCGTCGGTACACTTTATAGTGAAATTTGCAGGAGCCACACAAGGACAGTCCTGAATCAAATTAACTTTGACCACATCGCAGAATCCCATAGGAGAATACAAGTGGAAGTTAAACAATGGTCCTGCCTTGTCGGCCGTATAGTTGTTGTATGAATCAGCACCAATAACAGTTGAACTACCATTCAAGTTATCCACCGATCCAACCAAACTACTATTATACTCATATACTTTCGTATTATTTGAGTTCATACATCCACTTGTAGAACCCGAAAAAGCAAAGAAGTATGTTCCTACCGGAAGTTCAACATCAAAAGGAATCTTTATCAATTCCACAGGCAAAGTAATATCACCACCATTCCATTGTGGCTGATATTTCATTTCGTTTGTCTGAGTAGAAGAGTTCCACTGATTTTGAGAGTTCACTTTATCAGGAACATATTTATATGTATAAGGAACAGTATAGTTTATTGTTTTCTTCAGCTCAGAAGTATTTGCAACAAGCTTTCCATTATTCATTTTGGAGCCATAGACTTTAATAGAGAAAGAAACGCTACCTGTCAACGTTTTGTATTGTGCCTCGGCCTCTTCTTGCGTAGTGTACCAACTACCTTGAGAGTTGCTTCTTGTTATTGCTGGCAAAAGATATACCGAAGCATCGCCAATTTTCGTTTGGTCTGAAAATTCAATACCAATAGATGGGAATGCCTGTCCAATGGCATTATTACTACCCGTTCTTTGAGATTGTGTACCAGGAATTAAATATCCACTACCCATAGCGGTTTCCTGCACATAAACGGTTTTTGTTCCGTCGGCATTTGCAGTAATTTGAGAAACGTCGATTTTCAGTTCCTCACTACCTGTTGTTTTTCCATACGCTCTGTTTGCTGCCTGAGTTTCCCACCAAGTATATTCAGCAGCCGACGAAGACGGAGTTACCTTTACCGTTGCCTCGTCACCACAATAATATCCCGAAGGAGTGTATTCTTGTGTATATGCCGAAATTTCAATTTCTGACTCGGCAATGTCATAATCTTCACATCCATGATTATCACCTACATACTCTATAGTAACTTTATACGTTCCTATACCCGCTGTACCATTTGGTGTATTATAATATGTACAAGTACCATCTCCAGAAGCAGAGTTTATTTTTTGACCATCTTTATACCATGTGATTTTATAATTATCCTTTAAAGCTGTTGATACGCCAAATCCACAATCCAACTTCACACCTTGGAATGCAGATGCACAAACAGCCATAGATCCAGGAGTTATTGCTGCTGTTGGCGCTGGATCACGGAAAGAGCATCCTTGAGGAGGATTAATTTTTACAGCAGACATTTGGTTCGAACCCGAACCATGAGAGCCGATACCAAGCTGTCCACTCTCATTACAACCCCACGCATACATAGAACCGTCGTTTCGAGCATAGAATCCCCACGTATCACCACGGTTGATAAGAATAACATCACTATGAATTGTTGAACCATTCTTTACATATACAGGAGTTTGTCGTGTTGTACTTCCGCCATCACCAACAAATCCACCGGCGCAACCACCGCCACCCCATGCAACAGGACGTCCAGAAACGGTTACAGCCATACCAATTGCCTGACCAGCTCCGATTGATTTTGCCAACAAATAGGTTCCATCGTTATCGTCATCGTATGTTGCTCCTGCAAGAACTCTTGTAGGAACACCGTTACCATTAGAACCAGTACCACCACAACTATTCCAACCATCGTTACCCCAAGACCAAATGTAACCGTTAGCATCAAGTCCGAAATACGCACCATCACCGCAGGCAATTTCCTTTATGCCCGACAACATTTGTCCCGAAGAAACATATACAGCTCCAAAAGCGTTACTTGCGCCGCCAGAGCCAGTAAAATATCCACCATTAGCGTTACGACCCAAGAAATTACCGTGAGCCGAGTCTCCACAGGTCCAAACTGTTCCATCCGATTTCAATATCATTGTAACGTGGTCACCCGAATAGATACGGATTGCATCTGTCATATAATTGCCATTCAAATCCTTACAGAATGTCGGATAAAAGGCCTGAGCATTAGAACCTGTTCCCAAGCAAGACGTATAATTGTCGTTAGCAAGGTTACCACCCCATGCAACTACACGACCTTCATATCGTCCTTCACCCAATATGGCAAATGAGTTAGCGTTACCTGCATATACAACTTCGACACCAGCCAAATTTCCATGACCGTCATCGTATTCTGTATTAAGCAACGGAGAATTATTCCCTAACTTTACTTGGGCAGGTGCAGATACCACAGCCGGGGACGCAGAACCAATACCAGTCTGTCCATAGTCATTAACACCCCATCCCCAAACTTGTCCATAACAGTCAAGAGCCACAAAAGAACCACCAGAACCAGAGTTCACCTGCGATACATTTATACTACTACGTCCTTTGGCATCAGTAGGGAATGTTACTCTTGTCCATGTATCTACAACATCTGCAGAAGAACCGACACCAAGGACACCTGTTCCCTGTTGGGTTTTATTACCTCCCGCAACATACACGAAACTGTTGGAGCAAACCAAACTTGACACCGTGTTTCCACCTGAAATCAACAAGTCTTTTTGTGCCGAAGCACCCACGCATACGGCGAGAGCCGTAACAAATAGCGTGATTTTCTTAAATCTATTCATAATCGTAGATATTTTGCAAAATATACATATAGACTACCCGAAAACGAAAAAGGTTACAAAACGTGACACTTTTTTTCATTTTTCTTTAGTCATAAATGCAAAAATATATATAAAAACGTTATTAACAAATAATTAACGGGGAAATTGTATTTTTTACACTTAGAAGGGATAATGTATTATGATTATTTTATCATGGGGTGGTGGCGTAGAGACAAGCCGTGATTTGTTTGTTGAGTGTTCTACTTCGTTTCAATGATTTTTTCTATCAGCGGTTTCAACGTTGGAATGTCATAAAAAACTGTATTCCATAATTTTTCTGGACTTCTTCTATAATAATCATGAACCAAAACGTGACGCATTGATTCCATAACATTCCATGGGATTTCCGCATGAGCTTCCCTAAACTCTTTTGTAATCTTGTATGTTGCTTCGCCAATGATTTCAATTAGTTTTACATACCCATAAAACTTAATAGGATCATCTTTCAACTTTTGGATTGAATCTTGCGATTGTCTTTGGATTAAAAGATTGCAAGCATCAAGAATGTGTTGTAATCGTTCTGAATCTCTAATCGGCTCTCTCATAAATCAAAATTTTATCGTGTTCTGCACTTTCAACGGCAAATGGCAATAGCGTTCCTTCCTCCACAAGATCGATTTCACGATTCAACATGTTTTTTAAATCTACATACATTCCACTAATTGTAAAAAGTCCAACATGGGCATCTTTATCATAGGAAACCAACAAATCTATGTCGCTGTCGGGGGATTCTTCTCCTCGCGAACACGAACCAAACAACCATGCTTTGGTAACAGGTTTTGTCACCAAATATGCTTGAATCTTAGGTATCAGTTCTTTAATAGATTTATTAACCATAGAAATATTTACACGTTTCTTCTGCAAATATACAATTTACTGACAAGAAAATCAATAGCATAAAAAATGTAGGGGAACATCACATAATAAAGTAGAGACGCCAGTGCGTCCCTACATGGTTTACCGTATCATATTCAAGATAACGTTGGGGTGTATTTCGTTCATTCTCATAATTGCGAACCATTGTTTCCCAAGGTCTTTGAGTGAAGCTCCAACGTGGTACACGTCGTCATCAAGAATCAGAAAACGATCATGGGATTTTTTGAGACGATTTACGATAATTGGCTGATATTGAGCATTATGACGATCAATGTCAAGTTGCAGTTTGTCGCCTATACTATGGGTATAAATTGTTGCAGACACACCCTCGGAACGCTTATCGAGCATTGTCAACGTGGTTTCATCAATATAATTGTCTATTAACACAATACGTTGTTTTGCAGATTTAATTAGGCGACACACCAATTCGTAAGCGTCAAATATTTGACCGTCAAAGAATATACCTTCCACTGGCGGCAACGAGGTTTTTACAAAGAAATCTATTTTATCCTGATGCTCCTGTAAAATCTTCTCGTGCTGTGAGAGACGCATGTCTATTTTTTCTTCTACATATTGGAGCCGTTGATTTACCGAGTAACCTCGCAAAAGATATTCCTTCAAAACTTTGTTCGCCCACTGACGGAATAGTGTACCTTGCAAAGATTTTACCCTATACCCGACAGATATAATCACATCAAGATTGTAGTATTTAACCTTTCTTTGTATTGAACGCGAGCCCTCTTTTTGAACTGTCAAGTATTCCTTGACAGTTGATTGAACATCAAGTTCGCCTTCTTTATAGATATTGTTGATGTGCAAACTAATATTTTGTTTAGAAGAATTAAACAACTCTTTCATTTGCTGTTGCGACAGCCAGACAGTCTCTGCATCCAACCGCACTTCCAACGAAACAATTTCGTTGGGTTGATACAGGATAATTTCGCTTTTCGGGCTGGAATCCGTGATGTTTTGTTCCATTTCTTTTTTTTATTGGTTATTCGCCCAAAATTATAGATTTTTTCGGATTGGCAAGCAATTCAACAGCATAATATAACATCACATAATAAAGTAGAGACGCCATATTATAACGTCTCTACAATAAAAATCACGGATAATTATTGGACGCACGCGGTGCGTCTCTACAGGATTACCGTATGAATTTCTCGCTGGTGATTTGTTTGTTGTCGATTACCGAGATGATGTAGATGCCCTTGCGTTGTGGAACGGCTATGCGGGCTTCTTCCACATTGGTGAATTTCTTCGAGTAGAAAATCTGACCAGTTACCGACGTAATTACCACATAGTTCGCCTGCGGATTGCGGAAGAATACTTCTATTTCCTCGCTACCGATAGAGAAGCGTGCATTCTTGCCACAAGTTTGAACCGCAATCACCTTGGAATCGGTGTAGTTGCCGTCGTAATCCACTTGACGGAGCTTGTAATATACTATGCCGTCGTTGTCATCGGTATCATAAAATACATAGTCGTGAACCTCGGTTGTTGTACCAGCACCCATTATGTAATCAACTTCCTCGAAGTGAACGCCATCGAACGAACGAAGAATTACAAAGTAACTATTATCCGTTTCAGAAGCAGTCTGCCAACGAAGTTCTACAATATTTTCATCAATACAGATACCATACAACATAGTTATTTCCACAGGCATCAAATGGCTTGTACTTGTGTTTGGAAGGCCTTCGCGATATGCAGCCATACATTGTTCCTCGCTCGCATACATTTGTTCATACGTTCCTGAGTTTGTAAAATCAGCTTCCGCAATTGGGTTGGTTCCATAATAGTAATTACCTGCATAATATAATGTACCATTGTTTGTACCAACATTATCAGCACCAGCTGTACGATTACCACAATAGTACAACGTTCCCTTGTCTTCTACGTTAATCGTAAATTGCCAAGTATATGTCGGCATTTTTGCACCAATATTTCCGATAAATACCGTACCATCCTCTTTCACATTGAATGAACTTCCGCTTGCACCGTTCGATACGGTAACACCCATAGCATACAACGTACCAGCAATATTTACCGTATAACCACCTGAACCATAGCAAGAGAATATACCGTCGCCGCTATTGTCGGTATCTTTAAGGTATATGTTACCACACGTTTGTTCCAAAGTAAACGTACCACCACCTTGAGCTCCACGTCCCACCGTCATATTTCCATCTTCAACCGTAATGTCACCACCTATCCACGCAGGGCAATTTACCCCAGTGTTAGTTATATTTCCTTTATATTTCATTGTCATATCAGCGTGTTTTACTACAAACGTTGAATTACATTGAAAATCAACATACGCTATATCTCTACCATAATTTGCATGCGCAAACTCAATACCCTCAAAATTCACGAAACTTGCACCTGCCTTGTTCGTATTGTCAATCAACCAAACCGCATTAGATGCATTGCGTACGTGAACCATTCCATTATCTCCACCGCCATCAGTCACATACATATTTGCATTTATCATCTCTATTTTAGAATTATTAATGAACTGCGTATGATGATATACGTTCCAATCATCGGCAAGAACTGTAGCAACATTATTAGGGGCTTGATTCATACCAGGCGACGACAAATCCCAATTGACATTTTCAGAATACAAATAACCATTATTTATAACTATGCTATTTGTCAATACGATGTCAGCCAAATACAAATTCACACGACCATTATTTATCAATGTCGATCTATTAGTATAATTTCCACTATTTGTATTATCATTACCAACATCCTCCATTTTGAAACCATAGTCAACTGTCATCACTCCGTCAGATGCGATACGCACCGTTCCTTTTTCCACTTTTGCAGAGATGAATTCGACAGTGTCGCTCACAATCAATTCATCACCCTTAGGAATAGCAATTTCAACAACAGAATTCGAACCATTGATAACAAGAGGACCATTGATTGTCGTTCCACATTTTATAATCCACTTTGCATCTATTTCGTCAAAACGCGTAGCTCTCGCACCGCCACCGTTTTCTTCCACGTGCCAAGACTCAATGTCGGTAATATCCTTGCCTCCGCTACAATCAAAGTAATAGGTTTTGTTTGTCTTGTCACGGCTGATAAGAGCATAATAGCCCGATGGTCTTATTTGTGAATACAAAATTGAGCCGTCGTCTTCAGAACCGTAAATATCTTCAAAGAACTCACCTGTTCTCGTAGCACCATAGGCAAGTGCGTTTATATTCGCTGCCAATCCACTTGCCTTAGAAACACCCACACTACCATCGGTATAACCAGCATTCCCCTTAACATGCCATGCATCGCTTGTTGATATTCCTCCAACATCAACATCACCTTCTTTTAATCTTCCATCAACACCAGCATATTCAACGCCGACCGTTACCTGTGCGTCTGTTGTAGTTGTTATACTATTGAGCATCAAAGGTTTATAATCCTGATTGTCACCAACAGGGAAATAATAGATTGTAGGTGAATTGCTAAGATTTTCAGGAAGGGAATGTTTTATAGCACCATTGATATAGCATGCACGCTGAGCAGATGTATAGTATCCCTGACCAATTGCGGAACTTGCAGGATTGGAAAGTAATAACGTATACGGATCAGCATCTTCAGAAGGAGCATTTATCCTAAGCACACCTTCAGTAAGAATAAGATTATTTTGAACCGTAACATCTCCATCCATCTCCAAGAAATATTCCTCGTTCAACGAAGAACCAGTGTTAGCTCTCATTGCAGTATCGTTAATGGCAAGGTTATAGAACGTGAACGCAGGGATGTGCTGTTTTACACCTCCGTTAAACTCTACGGTACTACCATCAACCGTATATGTATGGCTCGCTCCATCAGTGATAAGAGAACCTGCTATACCAATAATATTTTCGTTTGTTAAAGTTCTGTCTCCACTACCAAGATTCAAGTTATAATAGCTCATGGCCTCAACCGTTGTTTCCGAAGCAGAAGCATAGGTGAATGTAGAAGTTCCCGCATTAAAATGACCTACCATTTCAACTGCATGCTCGCCACTACCCGAAACAGTAATATCATTATCATCTGCAACTAAGGTAGAACCTGCACCGATATTTAACGAGTTTGTAACTTCTATATCTCCTACAAGCGTCTTATTACTTGCAGACTCTGTACGCAAATTGAAGTATTTCAAAGGAGCAACCTCTTGATTGACAGTTCCGACGTACTCTACCGTTGAACCGTTAGGATTAATATTGTTGAGAGACACAGATGTCGTGTTCTTCAGTACTTGTGCCACAATAACATTAGCATTAGTCTCAAAACAAATGTCACCTGAGTTATCCGTTGCAACATCTTGTATATATAGTTGAGAATAATTACCCGAACGTATATTTTTAGCACCATTGCCACTATATGTAACACTTGAGCCTGGTTTTACCACAATATTATAATAACCGTTAGCTGCCCCACTTGGGTCTGCATCAGCATGAGTTACTACATCTTTTGACAAATCTCCGAATGTGAAATTACCACTTGTCGTTGTTATTTCAACAGAAGAGCCGTTCTTTACGTCCACATTCACTCCATCGTACGTAGTCAATGTTCCCGATATCGTAAATTCCTTTGCATAATTACGATAGTCGTGTTCGGCAATCTTGGTCATTTGACCTTGCATTGCTTGACCTGTAAATCTACCAATAGATTCGGCATAGTTGCCGTTGGGAACACCCCAGCCTGGATTATTTGTAAATTTGCTCCAATCATTTCCTACTGAAGTAAAATTATCTTTGCTCCAAGTTCCATCGCCAATTGCTATCTTAGAACCTGTTCCTGAAACTTTCCACTCTTGATCGGATTTCAATATTACATTATCCTTATTTATAATGTATTGACTACCTGGTTCATAAAATTTATTTTCACCATCAACCGACGGATGAGTACAAGAAGCAGGATTTCCGTTTTCAACCGTACACCAATTCGATGCCAAAGTCACATTAGAATTATCACCGTCAGGACCACAATAGTAATAAACATTACCCATTGCATTGACAGTTACATCTTTTGTTATCGTCACAAGACACCCTGAAGCATTGTCACGAATATATGCACCAATAGTAGCAGTATATGAAGCTCCGTCGCAAGCAAATGAATAGGTGTGAACACCCGTTTCCGTAATACCTTCCATTGCCTTGCTATGGTTGTTTATCCACCAGAAACGATTATAATCCTCAGTAACGTCATCGTCACCGAACGTGACCTTCATTACTGCGCCTATTTCTTGAGAGCAGAATATAGACGAAGGTATCTCAACACCTCCTTCTGCCGTGTTTTCATTGAACGTAAGTTCTGGAACTCCATCAACAAACGAGATGTTTGCCTTATCTGTAGTGTGTACTACATTTCCATTTGTAGATACAACACAGTGATATGCTCCATTACCCGAACCTGCCTTCGTTGGAGTGTATGAAGAAGATGTAGCACCCGGGATTGCTACATTGTCTTTATACCATTGATAGGTAAGAGGCAAATTTGTAGCATCCTCGCCTGTAGCAACTACACGAAGTGTGTTGGCTGTGCTGTTACAACTTGTTTGAGCATCCACATAATCACGAAGTGAAAGTTCCACAACGTGAATAGTGGTTGTACACGTCTCATCGTCCACATTGTCGGAACCATCCGTATCGTGGGCAGTGAACGTAAGGGTTCTATTGCCAGCCGACGTAAACGGATTCGCAAGCGTAGCAGTAACATTTTGAACCGTATTTTTTGTGACTGATGTCTGCGACAAAGAGAACGCCGTAGCAGCAGAACCTGATAACGAGATTTGAATGTCGCCGTTAACATAACCACTTCCTACCGAAAATGTGTTGGAAAGCGGTTGATTCGTATAAACATATACATCGCTCGGCATACAGCCGTCAACCGTAAGCGTAGGAGTAGCAGTAAGTGTTACCGTGATGTTCACGGTTCTTGTCAACCCTTCCCCGTCGGTAACAGACACTGTCATAGGATAACTCCCCGCAGGAGCTACTTTTGTCAAAGTGATTTCACCAGTTGACAAATTTATTGAGAAATATTCGTCGTCGTTACCATTGGTGATAGTATATTCCAGATCACCAACACACGTTGATGTCGTGGTTGACGTTCCTACTACTACATTTGTCATTCCTGCCACACGCATATAGGTTTCGTAACTTGGTGTTATAGTTTTATTTCTAACAAAAGCTGTAGCGACACTGGAGTCGGCAAGACCACACTCGTCAGTTACATAAAACCGAATTAAAAATCTGTTTTGATCATATATTGCATCGTAATTAAACACAGCATCCCCATTCAAAACGTTGAAACTACCAGGAGCACCTGTCTTAGAATATTTCCATTCCGTGCTTATCGTTTCGGCATCAGCGTCTCCATCACTATCCGCATAAACAGTGTATCCTACAATAGGCAATGAAAACGAACCTCCATCACAAATATCATCAATAGCAAACGAACCAACTTCGGGATGTCTAAACATAGTTACCTGTACCGCATTGCTTTTCCCCTTTTTACCCGTGTTATCAATAGCATAATAGCGAATGTATTTATCTTTAAATAAAGTCGGGTATGTTTTTACATCTATCAAATCGAACTCTTCCCATTCATTAGATGTCGGAGAACTTGCATATTCCCATCCTTGTTCAGGAATAGTTGTTCCTGCTTTTGGTGTAACGGTAGGTGCTTCTATTGTAAGATCCCCTCCTTCACAAATTCTTGCAGGAGTTTCGATTGCATTTACATCGGGACCACAATTTATGATATATGTTGCTTCAGCTGTTACACCATATTCATCGGTTACAACTACTTTAACAAGAGAACTATTTGAAAGCGTCTTGCCTGGTTCAAATGTGTCGGTAGAAGAACTTGATGTATGCGTTGCCTCCACATCACCATTCACATACCATGTATATGATGCAATTGCACCTGTACCAGCAGTTGCAGTAGCAGAAAATGATGCTGACGCATCACATTCATTGCTTGGCACATTCATTACTATTTCAGGAGGACAAACTTTTGAAATGGAAACATTGTCAATAAAGAACAAGTTTGAACTACTTGTCGATCCCGTTGATGTTGTCAATGAAATTGCTGCAGAAGAACTTTCTGTAACAATTCCACTCAAAGTTGTTGTTTCACGATATGGAACACTACCTATTGACGTTCCATTTAACATTACATTTGACGTACATATATTATCGTTATTTGTGTAATTTCCTAAATTACCCATTGTAAAAGAAATCACATAAACACCTGTGGTAGGAATTCCTGTAAAATTCAAGATATCGGTGTTAGAGAATGTTGTGTTCTTTCCAAACAACTGGAAACATTTTCCGTCGTTCCCAGTCAGAGGGAATTGTTTGTTGGAAAAATGAAGTGACGCATCTTCGTTGTAACAATATGTGCCTGCATCTCCCCATTCTCCAGAATCAAAAGTCAATGATGTTGACATTGTAACACCACCTACCGTTGAACCAATCTTATTTGTCGAAAAATCAAAGTTTGCAACATCTTGACCAATACATGAAGCAACCCTACCATTCAAGTTAAGAGCACAAGGACTTGCTCCCCCGTTACCGTCATCAAACGTTAGTGTGGCATTATGATTGCCTAATGAAGTTCCCGTAAACGTAATGGTATATGTTCCATTTCCATTATTAGTTACAGAATAGTTCGTGTTGCCGGAAAGGGTTGTCGAAACATCACTTAATTCAACACACGCAGTAGAGACTGTAACTGTAGCAGAAGGATTTGCCTGTCCTGGTTCTCTCGCGAAACTAAGAGTTGTAGGAGAAACTGAAATGGTTGGACTACCAGAAATCGTAATAGGGTCAGAATCGGCATACACCGTACTACTTGCATATATACGAACCATATAGTTTCCTGCTTCAGAAGGAGAATAGGTGTCACTTGTTCCAAGAACCGTGTTCATATCACTTGTTTCATACCACGCATATTGTGGATAAGGAGAAGTATATCCCTTTAAACCTTCTGATGTTGCAGTCAATTCGCTCGCACCTGCACATAGACCATCAGGATCAATTCCAGCAGATGTGATTTTGGGACCACAATTAGGTTCTGTTGTGGTTGCCTCAATCGTTTTATGTTCAAAATCCACAATTACATATACAGGGTCTGTCGTATATGCGTTTAAACTTAGTCCATCTCCATTTGCTTGAATAGAACCCGTTTTCGTAGTAAAAAATTCGGACCAATTATCATCTCCCTGTTTTATACGGAAATAAGGCCAATTATATTGATCTGTCCACGTTAGCGTACTATAATAAACTCTGCCTGTAGATCCACATCTTACGAAATTACCACCTTTTTCGCAATTTGAAGCATCTTCAAACCGAAAGGATGTTGAAAAATCGATGGCACACAAAGAAACTTCATCTGTTACAGAAATTGTCTTCGCTGATGTATTGATAGAAATATATTGATAACGATTATTTGATGTTGTGATTTTATACGCTTTTTTAGTTGTCCAATTCCCGTCCCAATTGTCATACTTATCTTCTAATGAAACTCCCGTTCCCGTCCAAGTTAGATCATATGCTCCTCCTGTTTTAATAGCAAAATAACGATTATCATTATATTGTGCTTTTACTTTATAGACAACTGTTGAACCAGAAGAACAATCATCTAATCGAGAAAAAGTGCTGTTATCAAAACCACCGTTCTGCAACAGATATATAGTCTGCCCCACACCATTCACAGCAAACCCCAACACACCAACTACCAATAGCAGGAGATTTCGGAACATTTTGAATGTAGAATTCATTTTCATAATTCTAATATTTTAAAGAGCAAGCGAAAAAATCGTTTGCTTTTGGTTAAACATACTTTTTTGCCATGCCCCGGAATGCCTATGTAGCAAGGTTTCTGAGTATCACCACCTTACAAAAGGGTATATTCCAAGCATAGTGAACAAAAATATGTATTTAAATATCTAAATGCAAATAAATGAGAGAGAAAAACA
>JAGCOW010000045.1 GCA_017642535.1 Bacteroidales bacterium
CGCAATCGTATGAAATTTATTGACCAATATTTTTACAACAAACATAAATATAGGTCTCATTTTGACCATTAGACACTTTTTTATCTTTTTCAGGTCTCATTTTGACCAATAGGCCAGATTTTTCGGAATCGGTTAATTTTGAGGAAAGATTCGCAAAGTTATGGGGACAACGAAAATAAAAAAGGAAGCCTTTCGACTTCCTTTTCCCTTCTTGGCGAACGTATCCCCAAGCCTGGAATCCGACTTAACGGCCTTTGTTCGAATGGTTCAGGGCTTACGCCTTTATGTTGATACATAAGAACGACGCAAATATACAACCAAATCCTTCCTTTGTCAATAAAAATCAACCGTTTTTTGATGAGATTCCTCCCTGAAACGATATTGCGTAGTGAAGAACCTCTCTGTTTTTCATAATTACGCATTACGCATTGAGCATTTCGCGTTATTTTTTTATCTTGCACCCGTTTTCGTAGAAACGCGATCAATCGCGTCTCTACATAAAAAACGAAATATACAAAATAAACAAATATGAAAAAATTATCTACCTTATTCATTCTCATGGCAATGGCCCTTGCCACCTTTGCCGACCCCGACTCCTTCACCGTCTCGGTTTCGGGAGGAAACGTGTTCACCATTTCGCGTAGCGACGCTTCGGCGGCGAGCTGGGTGGAATACTACACTCAGAGCGGTAGCGCCGTGGCGGGCATTCACTACGAGGACGTGGCGGGACGGCTTGAATTTGCAAAAGGCGAATCTTCCAAAATCGTTACCGTGCCGATCTATTCCGTTGCTTCCATTGATAAATACAACCTCTCGGGTAGCTCGCGTCAGTTCTATTTCTGCATTCACAACAACTCCATGGCCAACACGCCTCGCTCCACTGGTTCGTGGAATGACGCTACGATTATTTCGGCAAGCGATATCTCTACTACTCGGCAACAGAAAATTACAGATGACGTAGTACTAAGTGGAAGTAACATGTCACAACCATATAGCAGGGAATATATGTGCAATTCTGTCATAGGCGACGCATTCTCTGGTGATACGAAGGATTATTATACCCTCTCTGATCAAACACTTTCACTTGATTTTAATGTGCAATTGACGTATGATATTAGTAGCGACAATTATTCTGTGTTGCAAGGCGTTGGTGTTACCTTGGATGGCTATTCAAGTGAAATAGCTCCTGTAAAAACTACTAGCAATGCACGTTTCCCTTATACATGGGGAGAGACAAACATACCTTCGGGATTACAGCAAAATCTGTGTAATAATACTTTTGAAAACAGTTGGGGGCAGGGTGATACTAAAACATGCACATTTCCAAACAGCTCTTCTAAAAAAAATACAAATTACCAAACGCATTATTCCAATGGCTGGTTTGTTGATATGGACCCGACAAAGCATGTGGGATTTATAATAACGACGCAACATGCTAAATTATCAAATATTGTGGCAAATGTAAGGGTAAAAGACGATTTTGCCCCTGTCATTACAGGAATTTCGGCGAACGTCAACCGTATTTACACTAGCGGCGAACGCCTCTATGTGGCTGTTCATTTCAACGAGCCAGTCGCGGGCAACGTTTCGGGCGCATCGGTCAGCATCGGCTCGCGGTCGTTCTCGTTCAACTATGCCTGCGGTCTCAACACCAACACGCTGGTGTTCTACTCCGACCTCACAACCACATCGGCTTCGGGCATCACGGGAACTGTGAAGGTTACGGGCATCAACGGCACCATTACCGACGCATGCGAAAATGTCGCTTCGGTTTCGTCAATTTCGGCGAACAATTCTGTACCCAATTTCAAAATGTATCCTACCTACGCCGTTTCGCTTAATCCTAACGGCGGTACTATAATCGATGGCAATTTCAGCCGTTACACGTATTCTGTGGGTGCAACGTTGCCTACAAATATTGAAAAGACTGGCCACAACTTCGAGGGCTGGTTCGCCAACGAATCCCTCACGGGAAGCCCTGTGGCGGAAATCTATCCCACCGATATGGGCAACAAGACTTTCTACGCAAAATGGAGCCCGAAAAATTTCAAGGTGACGCTCGTGGGCAACGGTGCGGAACTTTCGTCGGACATCGACGTGACAACGCACGTCTATGGCACCGCCCTGCAACTCCCCGTGCTTGAAAAGCCCGGCTACACGTTCTACGGCTGGTACCCCAACGCCGAACTCACGGGCGATCCCGTCTATTCCATCGGCGCCACCGATATGGGCGACAAGACTTTCTACGCAAAATGGACCACAAACACGTACTACATAGCATACAATCCCGCCGGTGCCGACGATTCCGAGGCGATGCCTAACAGCGCCTGCACCTACGACGCCGAGTCGCCGCTTGCAGCGAACACCTACACCCGCACGGGCTACGAATTCCTCGGCTGGGCTACGGCCGCACAGGCGTCGTCAATCACCTACACCGACGGTCAGAGCGTGAAGAACCTCACCGACGTGAACAACGAGGTGGTGGAACTCTTTGCTGTGTGGAAACCTAACACCTACACCGTAACGTTCAGCCAAGGCGAGCCGACCACGCTCGGCACGGCTTCAATCGAGGCGACCTACGACGCACCGTTGCAGGTCGTTATCTGTCCCGACAGCGTTGGATACGCCTTCGGCGGATATTTCACCGAGGAGAACGGAGGCGGCGTGCAGTATTACACGTATGAGGGAAAATCGGCTGTGGCGCGCTATAAAAACACGTCCGACATTACGCTCTACGCCTTCTGGACGGTCCGCGACTATGTTATCTCGTTCAACAACAACGGCGGAACCATCACCACCGACGACTACGCCACTTCGTACCACTACGGCACAGAAGTCACGCTTCCCGCCATCGAGAAGGACGGCTGTACCTTCGGCGGCTGGTTCGCCAACGTGAACTGCACAGGCACGGCTGTCACAAAAATCGCCTCGTCGGAATACGGCGACAAAACATTTTATGCAAAATGGAACCCGATAACGTATGAGATTACGCTCCACGAAAACGGCGGAACCATCATTACGGGCAATGTGGCGAACTACACTTTCGGCGTGGGTGCTGTTCTTCCGTCGTACTCCAATATGGAGCGCGACGGCCACATGTTCGCCGGCTGGTACGACAACGAACTCTGCGAGGGCGACGCGGTGAGCATGGTTTCCGTGGCTGAGTTCGGCGACAAGGAATTTTGGGCAAAATGGGAGGAAAACGGCTACTTTGTGACCTTGCACACCAACGGCGGCACAATCAACAGCGGCAACGTGGTGCTTTATAAATACGGCAAACGCACGGAGCTTCCTTCAAATGTGACAAAGACTGGCTACGACTTTGCCGGCTGGTACGACAATTCAAGTTTCATCGGCTCGGCGTTCACCGAAATCACCGACACCGACTTGGGCGACAAGCAGTTCTGGGCCCGTTGGAAGGAACAGGATTATCCAATCACGTTCCACACCAACGGCGGCACTATAAACAACGTGGTGGTTGACTCGTACACCTACACCGTGGGCGTGGTTCTTCCAGCCGACGTTACGCAACGTGGCTATCTGTTCCGCGGTTGGTACGACAACGAACAACGCACGGGCAACCCCGTCACGCTTATTTCTACAACAGAATTCGGCGAACGCGAATTTTGGGCCGACTGGAGCGTGGTTGACTACGACATCACACTCAACTACAACGGCGGCACCATTGGCGACGACGACGTTCCCGCCACCTATCGCATAGGCAGCGAAATCACACTGCCTGTTCCTACACGCGAGGGCTACACCTTCGGCGGCTGGTACACCAATTCGGCGTATGTAGGCGAAGCAGTGCAGGCAATTTCGTCAACCGAAATCGGCAACAAGGAATTCTGGGCAAAATGGAATGTGAACTCATACACCGTCACGCTCGAAGCGAATGGCGGAACCATCAACTCGGGCAACGTGGCGAACTACACCTACGGCTACGGCATTCCGCTCCCGTCCGACGTGACCAAGACTGGCTACACCTTCGACGGCTGGTATGCCGACAAGGACTGCGCAACGGCACGCGTCACACGCATTTCCGAGTCGAAGACGGGAAATCTAACTTTTTATGCTAACTGGAACGTGAATTCGTACATAGTAACTCTCGAAACCAGCGGTGGCGTTATCAATTCTGGCAATGTGGAACGATACACCTACGGCAAAGGAGCAACCTTGCCTACAAATATTACGAGAGACGGCTACACGTTCGGCGGCTGGTACACCAATTCGTCATATCTCGGTTCGGCCGTTCAATCTATCTCTTCAACCGAAATCGGCGAGAAGGCCTTCTATGCAAATTGGCTTGTAAATTCATATTCAATCACGTTCGAACCAAACGGTGGAACAATCAACAACGGAAATGTGAAAAACTACATCTACGGCACGACCGTAATTCTTCCAAGCGATGTGACAAAAACAGGTTTCACCTTCGACGGCTGGTACGACAATGCCGAATTTGAAGGCGAACGCGTTGCAATGATTTCGTCGGTCGAACTCGGTAATAAAGCATTTTATGCAAATTGGATTGTAAACACTTATAACGTAACTCTTGTAACCAACGAAGGCACAATCGCCGAAGGACAAAATATAGAACGTTACGAATACGGCAAAGGCGCAACCTTGCCGACCGACGTTACCAAAGAGGGCTACACGTTTGCTGGCTGGTACACCAATTCGTCGTATATCGGCTCAACCATATTGTCAATCTTGTCGGGCGAAACAGGCGACAAGACGTTCTACGCCAAATGGACTATCAACGAGTACAAAGTTTCCGTTGATTACAGCAAGATTATGGGAACCGTCACAGGCGAAGGTTATGTTGAATACAAATCGACTGCGACGCTGAAGGCAGTTGCCAACGAAGGTTACGAGTTCGTCGGCTGGAACAACGGAGAGTTGACAGACGAGAGAATACAGTTGACAGTTACGAAAGATACGACTTTGGTTGCTAACTTCAAGGAAAAAGAAAAGGTTAAAGTTGCAGGTTCGCTTGAAATCCCGACCTTGAAAACTGAAAGAGAAGCTGCTCCTATCGACCTTAAAAACTTGTTCGTCACTACCGAAGGTAGTGAAATTTCATACAGTGCCGCAAGTTCCGCTCCGAACGTGGTAGCTGCAACGGTGAGTGACGGCAAACTGTTCCTTACTGTGTATGAATACGAAGGTTCAGCAGAAATCACCGTGACGGCTACATTGCCAAACGGCGAAAAGAACGTGGTGAAAGCGACTGCTACTGTCGTACTTGCTTGCAACATTCAAGTTGAGGAAACAATCACGAACGTTTCTTGCTACGGCGAATCCGACGGCGAAATCGCCCTGAAGGTGACGAACGCGGCTGAACCGTACACAACGAAATGGGAAAACGAAACTTCGGTGGAAGACACGATTCGCAACATAGTTGCTGGTAACTATTCAGTCGTAATAACCGATAACGAAAATTGTGTTTACAACAAAACATTCACGGTTTCTCAACCAGAAGAGATGAAGCTGTCGGCAAAAATCAAAAATCCTACTTGCTCCAACGCCGACGGCTCAATCGCAATTACCTTGACAGGTGCCGAAAACGTCTCATTTGCTTGGAGCAACGAGGCAACTACGCAAAACATCGCCAACCTTGCAGAAGGCGACTACTCCGTTGTGATAACGAATACCGTTACGGGTTGTTCTATCAGCGATAGTTACACGTTGGTGGAACCAGAAGCCCCCGTCGTTACAGTCTCTAATATCATTTCTACCGCATGCAACGAAAAGAGCGGAGCGGTAATCATCAGCGGTGACGATAACCTTATCTATCATTGGAACAATGGCCGTTCAAGCAAGAATTTGATGAACGTCAGTGCAGGCGACTACACTCTGGTTGTGACCGACGAGAACAATTGTACTGCAACATTGGACGTAACCGTTCCTTCAATTCCGTTGAAACAGCCCGAAATCGCCCTCGTGACGGTAAGCGAGCAAACGGGCAAGAACTTGGTGGTTTGGTTGAAGGAAAACACCGACTTGATTGATTTCTACACGATTTACCGTGAATCGGAAAGAAAAGATGTTTTTGAAGAAATTGCACAGGTAAAATATTCGGAATTAAGCGTTTACGAAGATGAAGAAGCCGACCCGAACATTCAGCCGTGGCGATACAAGATTTCCGCAACCGACGTGTGCGGCGAGGAAACCGAGTTGAGCGAGCATCACACCACGATGCACATTGCCAAAGTTGCCGGTGCCGACACCGAGGAGAACAAGAATCAGACAAATCTGATTTGGAACGCATACGAAGGTATTGATTACGAGTCTTTTATAGTGATGTGCAAACACAAGGAAAACGGCAAAATCCTTGTCGATACTTTGGCTACGCTTTCGGCAAACTTCACGTCATACACTGTCGATACGGCAATCAGCAACGTGATTTCATACTACGTCGGCGTAAAACTGCCAGAGGTTGTAAATCCGAAAACCCAATTCCTGAAAGCCGAATCGGGACCGTTCATTATAGCATTGAGTAACATTGCCGAAGTTGAAAATATCGAAGAAGTGGCAATTCGAACGATTGCAGAATCCAACGTGGACGTTTATGCTCTCGGTCACACGATCTACGTGAACAATCCTGATTGCTTAGAAATCACGGTTTATGACATCAACGGCCATAAACTGATGAATTCACAAAAACAAGATAATTTCTCAATATCTGTCAAACTCGATGGCGTGTATGCGGTAAAAGTTGGTGACGAATCATTTATGGTAATTGTTCGCTAAATAGAAATGAGAGAATTGTCATTTGTTCAATAAATATTACTTTTGCAGAAAATAAATTTGTATGGCACAGCAACCTTCAATTCCAAAAGGAACACGCGATTTCACTCCATCGGAGATGTTGAAACGTAATTATATTTTCGACACGATTCGCTCCGTATATAAATCATACGGATTTTTACCCATTGAAACACCTGCTATGGAAACTATGCAGACGTTGATGGGAAAATATGGCGAAGAGGGCGATCGCCTCATTTTCAAAATCTTGAATTCAGGTGATTTTAAACAAAGTGTCGAAGCAAGCGATTATGCAAATGCGACTTCGCTGAGTTTGGCTAACAAGTTCTGCGAAAAGGCGTTACGCTATGACTTGACGGTACCTTTTGCCCGTTTTGTGGTAATGCACCGCAACGAGATTCAGTTGCCGTTCAAGCGCTATCAGTTGCAGCCAGTGTGGCGTGCCGACCGTCCACAAAAAGGTCGTTATCGCGAATTTTATCAATGCGATGCCGATATTGTGGGAAGTGATTCTTTGCTGAACGAGGTGGAATTGATACAAATCATTGACACGGTTTTTGCCAAATTTGGAATCAACATCACGGTAAAACTCAACAATAGAAAAATTCTTTCGGGAATTGCCGAAATTATTGGTGAACCGGAAAAAATCGTTGACATAACCGTTGCCATCGATAAACTTGAAAAAATCGGTATAGAGAATGTCAATGCCGAATTGCTTGAAAAGGGATTGACACAGGAGAAAATAGCAGCTTTACAACCGATTTTGCTTTTGCAAGGTAGCAACGAGGAGAAATTTGCAAAATTGAAAGATATTCTTGCTTCGTCGGAAATAGGACTGAAAGGAATCTCCGAATTGGAATACATTTTCAAGATGTTGCAAAACGTGTCGCTTCGGTCAACGTTACAGTTGGATTTGACGCTTGCCCGTGGATTGAATTATTATACTGGTGCCATTCTCGAAGTGAAGGCAAACGACGTGGAAATGGGAAGCATTTGCGGCGGTGGTCGTTACGATAACTTGACGGGAATCTTTGGTATGCCGGGACTTTCGGGCGTGGGAATCTCATTCGGTGCCGATAGAATCTATGACGTTCTGAATCAATTAGATGCGTATCCTAACGATACGAAAGAGGCGACGAAAGTGTTGTTCATTAATTTTGGTGATGCCGAGGTTGCGTACAGTATGCCGATTATTGCCTCGTTGCGTGCCAACGGTGTTGCGTGCGAACTCTATCCCGACGCCGCAAAGATGAAAAAACAGATGCAGTATGCCAACGATAGGAAAATACCGTTCGTGGCCATTGTCGGTGGCGATGAAATGGCACAAAACAAGGTGATGGTCAAGAATATGACGACGGGGGAACAATCCTTGGTGGAAAAAGATTCGGTTCTTTCGTTCGTTGAGTAAAAAACGAGTTCTTTCTATTGACATCATCTCAAATTTGTTTTAATTTTGATAAATTGTATGAATTCGGGAATGAGGAAAATATTCGTTTTGGTATTGTGTTGCGTGATGTCTCTGCTTGCCTTTTCACAAGAGAAATTTGAAGGCGATGTGAGTTATGTGAAGACGACATTTTCCGACACTATATATTATGTCTATACTATCAAGGACGATTGTGTTAGAATAGATGAATACAATAAGTACAAACGTCCTACTCGTGCATATATCATCAATTTGATGGATAAATCGGTGATGGTGATAAATCCCAATAAGAAATTATACACGCAATTGGACACGTTCCCCGTAAAAGACGAATTTATTCAAAATATGGAGGTCGTGCATACAGGAAACTACAAGTATATTAATGGCTATAAATGCACACAGTGGCGAGTGAAGAATTACGAGGAAAATACGGAAATTTCATACTGGATGGCAGGCGATAATTTCAACTTTTATACGCCTATGTCGCAGGTTGCAATGTCGCTCGAAGACCATTTTTTATTTTATAAGGCATTGCCCCAGTCAAAAATGCAAGGCGTTATGCCTATGCTGATTGAGAACAAGACGCTCCTTCGGGCCCCGAAATCAACGTTTACCATAATGGCGATTAACTCGCATCCTGTGGATGCATCGGTGTTCAATCTTTCACAGTATCAGAAATTTGAAAATCTACGATAAAAAAACTGTGATATCTATTGTAGAGACGATGTGCACATCGTCTCTCTATGATTCATGATATTTTTCAATTATCATCTATGCTTTTGTCGCAATCGTGAGCGTACCACCATTTTTCGTCACCGAAAGTGAATACGTTGCTCCCAAAATCATAGCATTGTTATCTTCCTCGTGTCCCGACGGAAAACCGAAAAGGATAGGAAAATCGTATTCTGCCGTGGCTTCACGAATAATGCTTTCAATGGTTCCGTTATATTCGTCAACGCCATTTTTCATACCGCTCATCGTTCCCACGATAAGACCTGAAATTTGAGAGAAAATGTTAGAAAATTTCAGATTCTGAATCATTCTGTCGATGTGATATAGATATTCGTTCAAGTCTTCGATAAACAAAATTTTGTCGTTGTAATCGTATTCAAAGTCAATGCCTCGCATACTGTACAGCATAGAAAGATTGCCCCCGATGAGTTGTCCGACGCATTTCCCGGTTTTGTTCGCACGTGATGGTGCCACCTTATACGTCAGTTTTTTTCTGCCAAACAAGCATTGATGCAAGTATTCCAAAGATTCTGCCGTCACGTTGGGAAAACTTTTTGCCATGGCTCCGTGAATGGATTCTATTTCGAGCGAGTGAATTTTCGCGTGAAAAACGGTTATGTCACTAAAACCGACAATCCATTTCGGATTTTGCATAAAAGTGCTGAAGTCAAGTTTGTCAATCATACGGATAGCTCCGTAACCACCTCTTGCACAGAGAATTGCCTTGACTGAATCATCGTCAAGCATTGCCTGAAAGTCTTCTGCACGTTCCTCGTCGGTTCCCGCAAAAACCCCGTAGTGGTTATAGGCATTTTTACCAATTTTTACCTGCAATCCCCAGCTTTTCAGTATCGAAATTGCTTCGTCAAGAGCATTTTCTTTTATCGGACCAGATGGTGAAACTATACCAATTGTGTCATTTTTGCGTAAAAAATCGGGTCTTATCATTTTCCTTTATTGTAGATTCTCATAAATAATTATCTTTGCGAAGGTACAATTAAATATGATATAACAATGAAAGAATACAAACGTTATCTAATTACCGCTGCTCTTCCGTATGCAAACGGACCTGTTCATATTGGTCATTTGGCGGGCGTGTACGTCCCTGCCGACATATATGTGCGGTATTTGCGAATGAACAACAAAGACGTTCTTTTTGTGTGTGGTAGCGACGAACATGGTGTGCCTATTACTATAAAAGCAATGAAGGAGAATTGCTCTCCACAAGATATTGTTGACCGTTACGATGCAATTATCCGTAAATCGTTCGAGGAATTTGGCATAAGTTTTTCTAATTATTCTCGTACGTCGCACGATTTGCATACCAAAGTTTCGTCGGATTTTTTCAAGACATTGTATGACAAAGGTGCGTTTATAGAACAAACGTCGGAACAATATTATGACGAGGAAGCGAAACAGTTCCTCGCCGACCGTTATATTGTTGGCACATGCCCGAAATGTGGAGCCGAAGGAGCTTACGGAGACCAATGCGAAAAATGTGGTTCTTCGCTTTCGCCTGATGAATTGATAAATCCTGTGAGTAAGTTGTCGGGCTCTCCACTTGTGAAGAAACCTACAAAACACTGGTATTTGCCACTTGACAAGCACGAGGATTTCTTGAGAAAATGGATTTTGGAAGATCACAAGGAGTGGAAATCAAACGTGTATGGACAGTGTAAATCGTGGTTAGACGGAGGTTTGCATCCGCGTGCCGTAAGTCGTGACTTGGATTGGGGCGTTCCGCTTCCGTTGCCAAACACCGAGGGAAAAGTGTTGTATGTGTGGTTTGACGCACCTATCGGTTACATTACTTCTACGCAAGAATGTTGTGCCGACTGGGAAAAATATTGGAAATCAGAAGATTCGAAACTTGTTCATTTTATCGGAAAAGACAACATTGTGTTCCACTGCATCGTGTTCCCAGTGATGTTGAAGGAGCATGGTGGCTACATTTTGCCAGATAATGTTCCTGCAAACGAGTTCTTGAACTTGGAAGGCGACAAAATTTCAACTTCAAAGAACTGGGCTGTTTGGTTAAACGAATATCTTGAAGATTTTAAGGACCAACAAGATACGTTACGTTATGTATTGACGGCAAATGCTCCCGAAACCAAGGATAATGATTTTACGTGGAAAGATTTTCAAGCACGCAACAATAATGAATTGGTGGCAATTCTCGGAAATTTCGTGAATCGTGTCGTTGTGCTTACGCAAAAATATTTTTCTGGCAAAGTTCCTGCCAAAGGTGAGTTGACCGAGGTTGACAAACAAGCGTTGGATGCAATTGTTGTAGCAAAGGAAAATGTTTCAAAGAATATCGAAAATTATCGTTTCCGTGATGCGTTGAAAGACGCTATGCAATTGGCTCGTGTGGGAAATAAATATCTTACCGAGACAGAGCCATGGAAATTGATTAAGACCGACGAATCGCGTGTTGCGACAATTTTGAACGTTTGTTTGCAGATTACGGCAAATTGCGGAATCATTTTTGAGCCATTCTTGCCATTCTCAACAGCGAAAATCATGAAAATGATGAACTTGACCGATGCCAAATGGGTCGATGCGGGAAATTGTGAGATTATGCCGGTAGGTAAGGAAATCGGACAACCTGAGTTGATGTTCCGTAAAATTGAGGATGCCGAGGTTGATGCACAGATAAAACGTTTGGATGAAATCAAAAAAGCACGTGAAGCCGAGGAAAAGAAAAATGCACCTGTCGTTCCGCAAAAGGAAACTATTGTGTATGACGATTTTGCGAAGATGGATATTCGCGTTGGAACGATTTTGGCAGCCGAGCGTGTTCCTAAAACCGACAAATTGATGAAACTTACTGTGAATGTGGGAATTGACACACGTACTATCGTGTCGGGAATCGCCGAACATTTCACTCCTGAAGAGTGTGTCGGAGCACAAGTGAGCGTGCTTGTAAACCTGCAACCACGTAAGTTGAAAAACATTGAATCGCAAGGAATGATTTTGATGGCGGAAGATGCTGATGGAAAATTACAATTCGTTGCCCCGAAAAAAAATGTAAAAGAGGGTAGTTCAATTTGTTAAAAAATAGCGAATAGTAAAAAAAAAGTATATATTTGCTTAATTTTGTTGAAGAAATTTAAATGAAAACGATGACGAAACATATCTTGAGTACAGCAATAATGCTTGCTGCAATGTGTTTTTATGCGTTTTCGCAAGACACCCACTTTTCACAATTCGATGCTGCTCCGTTGTATTATAACCCAGCTTTGTCGGGTGTAAATGAATGTCATAACAGAATTTATACGAACTACAAGGGGCAATGGGGAACATATAGTACGTTTATGGCTTCCTACGACCAGCATTTGGAAAAAGTGCAGTTGCTTGGCGGCAATATCGGCTTAGGTGGTTTGGTTGTTGCCGACTATTCGGGTGAAAATTCCTATGGCAATACACAAATAAAAATCTTGCCTGCGTACCATTATACAATAATTCCGGGTGTGCTGCGTCTTTCGGCAGGAATCGATGCTACGTTCAACATTATGAGCATTGACGAAGAACATGTCCGTTTGGGTAAGAGCATAGACCCAATGACGGGAAAATCAACTCCGGGTTGGACGGAATATGAACATACGACCAGATTTTATGCTGATATGGGTTTGGGATTTAATGCACAATATAATATTAATCCCACGTTCCCTGTCAACTTTGGTGTGACGTTCTTCCGCCTGTTCGGTTCCGGTGGCGGTGGCCTGGCGGTGGCAACCAACGAACAGGGCGACAACTATCGCAGATTTTCTTTGAACGCAAATGCGGTTTGGCCAATTGACACGAGACTTTCGTTGTTGCCAAGTTTCATCTATACAAACCAAAAAATGTATAATGAAATGAACGTCGGCACTTATTTGAAATGTGCTATGGGCGAATACACTCCGTTGATTGACGCTATATATGGCGGAATGTGGTATCGCGTGAAAGATGCGATTATCTTTGGCTTGATGTTTGACAAACCAATCAATAAGAATTGGACATTACAGTTTGGTTTAAGTTACGATGTTACTGTCTCAAGTTATAGAGCGTCAGACCATTGGGCTCCGACCAAGAATGTCAAAGGCGACAGTTTTGAATTATCAGTGAAATTGTTGAATTGTAGAGCACCGATAGTTGTAAATCCAGAAGGTATTGTAAACGATCCATTTAGATAATCATGAACCACTTGAATCGCATCTGTACTCTTGTAATAGTTCTTTGTGCTGCGACGCTCGTGTCTTTCGGACAGGGGAAGAAACAGTATTACGAGGCGTATATTGCTCTTGGTGATACGTGTTTGGCTCATGCAAACTATTATGGTGCTCATCAGGCATACGAAAAGGCACTTGCTTATATTGACAATCCAAACATTGCGTTTAAGTGTGCCGAAGCGTGTCGTGGTTACCAAAACTATCCCGATGCTGAAAAATACTATAGAATCGCTATCTCAAAGGATTCAGTTACATTCCGTTTGGCAAACTATTGGTATGCCGAGATGTTGATGTTGCAAGGGAAATACGATTCTGCACGTGTTCAGTATGAGATTCATTACAAAATGAATAAGAACAAGAATGATTATTATACGAAACGTGCAAAAGAACAAACAACGGTTTTGACGAAGAAAATTTCTAAAGTCGGCGAATCTGTTGGTTTGGAAGTGAAGCATATCAATGAAAAAGGCGTCAATTCAATGTATGCCGAATATGCTCCGTGTCAATATAATGACTCGATATTCTTTTTCGCAGGGGTTCGTCCGTTGGATGAGAAACTTGCCGACACATCGTTCATTTATAGCAACTACTTGACGCGTGTAATGCAGGCGACTCGACGCAATGACTCTACCTGGTCGGATGTGAAAGTCGTGAAATCTTTGATTGACCCTGAAGCTCACGTCAACAACCTTTCGTTTACCAAGGATGGCAAAACGGCATATTTTAGTAAATGTATCGGATATAATTGTGCTATTTACAAGGCCGACTTTGATCCAAAGTTTATGGATTTCTCGAACATTACGAAGTTGCCTGCTCCTATCAATATGTCGCAAACGAGTAATACCACTCCGCAAATTGCGTACACGCCACAAGGCGATTATTTGTTCTTTGCATCAAATCGTAAAGGTACGAAGGGGGGATATGACATTTGGTACGCTTCGATTGATTCATCTGGAAATTTTGGTTCCGTACAAAACTGTGGTAAAAATGTAAATACGCTTGGCGATGAGGTTACGCCATTTTTCGACTCTCGTGATTCCTTGTTGTATTTCAGTTCCGAATGGCACACAAGTTTGGGCGGATTTGACATATTCTCGTCAAAAGGTGATTTAAACAGTGGTCGGTGGTCGAATGCGGTGAATATCGGTGCTCCGATAAATTCTTCGTATAACGATTTGTATTATGCATATTCGCGGGATTCATTGAGAGCATATTGGTGCTCAAACCGTGAGGGCTCGGTAAAACTTATAGGAAAGGCATATAGCAATGATATTTATGCTCATTCACTCATTCGTCGCTCAATTGCCCGTATCACCGACTTGATTCCTATTACCTTGTATTTCGACAACGATTATCCTGATCCTCGCTCAAAGGATTCGATTACGGATAAGATTTATGAGAATCTGTATAATGATTTCGTTGCAAAAGAAGACGAATACATAAAAGAATACACTAAGTATTCTAACGACGAACGTTTGAAATACGATACAAAAAACGTTAAGACATTCTTCAGTGACTTGACGGCAGAATGGGAGAAATTGGCATTGTTTGCAGAATTGATGGAAGTCATTTTGGCTGACGGTCAAGATATTGTGGTTGCCTTCAAAGGATATGCGAGCCCCGTGGGCAACTTGGCATATAACGAAATTGTTGCGAAGAAACGTATTTCTTGTATTCAGAACTATTTCACCTCGTACAATGGCGGCGTACTTAACCAATATTTGAAAAACGAACCGAAAAGCGGAAAAGGTAGTTTGAAATATATTTATGAGCCAATCGGTGTGGTAAAGGCAGAAAACACCTTCTACACAAGTTCTGGAGCACAAGTGAGTGCAATTTCCGATAGACGACAGAAATGGATGTCGGTGTATAGTCCTGCTGCCGCATATCAACGTAAGATTGAGATTATTGCCGTTGATATAGAATACGAAAATGAATTGTTCGAGGAAATCAGCCGAGAAATCAAGACACAAAAGAAGATGGTCGATGAGGTTGATGGTACGTCATTGTATAAAGAAGGCGAGGAACCCGAACATGACGATGATAATGAATCAGATGGTTTTTCAGTAAAACCAGCAAAGAATACTGATGATGAGAATACCGTAAAAATGAAACCTTCATCTTCTATCATTTTCGAAGAAGTTGATGACGATATTCCAGAAGCTACGCCAGTAACGAAACCAGAAACGAAAAAACCGTCACCAATAATAGAGATAGAGGAAGCTCCTGCATCCAAACCAGGACAAGAACCTGCGGATTTGAAGAAATATGACGGTGCCGAGATTTTTAAGGCAAAATAGTCACTGACTCCGATGCACTTTTTTAATCTTTTTCGAAAATCGAATCTCAATGCGATTGCAAGGAGAACGGGCTATGTCCGTGACCAACAGGGGATTTTGAATCGTTATGTTCGGGAAAATGAGAATTGGAAACAGCACTTGGAATATACCAAATCATTTGTCTTGGAATCGGTACATCGTTCGAGAAAAAGTGCTTCAATTGCATTCCTGGGAAGTGGTTGGTTACTCGACGTACCATTGGAAGAGGTTGCTAACTTGTTTGACGATGTATATCTGTATGATATTGTTCACCCCGAACAGGTTGTTGTGAAAACAAAGAAAATGAAAAACGTGCACCTCGTTACGTGTGATTTGACGGGTGGTGCTGTCGCTCTTGCCGAAAATAGCACAACCTTTGAACAGTTTATAGCAGAATTGCCAACTCTTACACTAACAGAGGATTTTAATCGATTTGATATGGTTGTTTCTGTGAATATCTTGAATCAATTAGATATTATTTTATGCGATTACTTATCCGAAAAATTCTCGGTGAACGATGACCAACTTATTCCAGTTCGTCGTTTTGTTCAGCAGTTTCATATAGATTCGCTGCCTGTTGGAAAAACGTGCGTCATTACCGATTTCGAGGAAGAAAATGAATCAACGATTGACGGCTCGAAAACGAATAAGAAATTGTTGTATTGTTCGTTTCCGGAATGTGCAAACAAAAAAGAATGGACGTGGTTTTTTGATACGAATCAGCGATATCACAAAAATCAGATAACAAAATTGAATGTGATGGCATTTAATTTATAAGCACGTGTTGTTGTAACCCAAATTCGTGTATTTTTGCAAAAAATAAAGACAATGGCAATCAAATATTTCTCAACAAATCATACTGCTGCCGAAGTAACGTTCGGTGAAGCGTTGTTACAAGGATTAGCACCTGACAAAGGATTATATATGCCGAACGCAATTCCTACGTTCACAAAAGACGAATTGAATGCGTTAAAAGGAAAACAATATTATGAAATTGCGGCAACGGTATTTTCTAAATTTTTAGGTGACGAGGTTCCTTTCGACGATCTGTTGGCAATGACGAAAGACGCCTATAATTTTGACGTTCCTTTGGAAAAGGTGATTGACAGAAAATACGTGATGCGTCTTGATCAAGGACCAACTGCCTCGTTCAAGGATTTTGCAGGTCGTATGATGGGTCGTATGATGCAGTATTTCTTGAAACGTCAGAATGTCAACAAACTGATTTTGACTGCTACTTCGGGTGATACGGGCAGTGCCATGGCACACGCTTTTTATGGTTTGAACAATATTCAAATTGCAGTATTATTCCCTGAGAAAGAGGTGAGCGACCGTCAACGCAAGCAAATGACCACATTGCAGAAAAATGTACAGATTATTGCCATTGATGGAAAATTCGACGATGCTCAGGCAATGGTGAAACAAGCGTTTTCTGACCCAGAATTGGCTTCGTTAAATTTCACAAGTGCCAATTCTATCAATATCGGTCGTTTGATTCCACAAATTGTATATTATATTTATTCTTACACGCAGTTGCGTAAACAGGATACCGACGAGTTGGAAAATGTTGTCTTTTGTATCCCGTCGGGTAATTTTGGCGATATGATGGGTTGTGTGTTGGCAATGAAAATGGGCTTGCCGGTATCGAAAATTCTTGTGGCAACCAATGAAAACGATGAGTTTTCAAAATTGATGAAGACGCACAAATACAATAAGATTGAGCCATCTAAAAATTGTCTTTCAAGTGCCATGAATGTTGGTCATCCAAGTAATTTGGCCCGTTTGATAGAATTGTATGGCGGAAATATGGACGAAAAGGGCAATGTGCTTAAAGAACCAGATTTCAATGCGATGGACAAGATTTTTGTGGCACAAAGTGTTACCGATGCCGAGACACGTGAAACTATCAAACTTGCGTGGGATAAATATCACGTAATGTTGGAACCACATGGTGCTGTGGGATGGAAATGTGTGGAAGATTTCTTGGCTCAAAATGCAGTTCCTGAAAATCAGCTTTTGATTTCTTTGGAAACGGCACATCCTGCGAAGTTCCCGAATGCCATAATTGATGCTATCGGCGTTGACCCAGAACTTCCAGCAAGTTTGCGCGATTTGGAAGGTAAGAAGGAAAATTTCGACAGAATACAAGGGAATTATTCTGCATTCAAGGAATATTTAGACAAACGCTACGGATGGAGAAAATAATTCTTGGCATAGATCCAGGAACGAATGTGATGGGTTTTGGCTTGATTCGTGCCGAAAACAAGGTGTTGTCCGTTCTGGAAATTGGCGTCATTGAATTGCAGAAAATCAAGGATCCATATCTGAAACTCCGGAAAATCTATACTTCGCTTACCGAGATTGTGGAAAAATATGCTCCCGACGAAATGGCTTTGGAAGCACCGTTTTATGGAAAAAATGTGCAGTCAATGTTGAAATTGGGAAGGGCACAGGGCGTTGCCATGTCGGTAGGATTGAGCAGAGACATAGTGATTCACGAATATGCTCCTCGAAAAATCAAGATGGCGATTACTGGCACAGGTGCCGCTGCAAAAGAACAAGTTGCGGCAGTTCTTTCAAAAATGCTTCGTTACGAAAACAATCAAAAATATCTGGATGCCACCGATGCGTTGGCAGTTGCTGTGTGTCATTATTATAACACGCTTAAACCCGAAATTCCACAATCCACAAGTAAGGCCAAAAGTGCTGTTAAAACCAAATCAACCACTTCTTCGTGGGCACAGTTCATTGCTCAGAATGCCGACAGGGTAGTGAATGTGAACAAAAAGAAATGATGTTGCATTGTTCACAACTATTTGAAAAATCACGAGATTTAAAAATTATTTTTCAAAGAGGGTATCATACCTTTGCAAAGGTTTAAAAATAGATTGTCTTGCCTAATACAACAAATACTTCGGGTTCAATAAGTGATTCAACGACCAACACGTTGGGCGTGATTTCGTTGCAGAGCACCGTAGATACGGCGACGCTCATTGAATTTCCGTTGCAAAAAGGATATTCCGCTCTGGAAATTACTCCTGCCGATTTGGGTGATACGACGTATGTGGCTGATACTGCAAAAGTTACGGTTGATACAAGTTGCGTGGCTGATACGGTTGAAACACCTGTGAAATCGGTTGATACGGTTGTTACTCCCGTGCAAGAAACGGTGGATTCGTTGCCTCCAAAAACCAGTTTTACCGAATTTGACGAAAAGGTTTTTAGGATTAATTACGTAAAATTGGGCGAGATAGACAATGGCTGGATGTTTTGGGCATTGTTGTTCAGTTTTATCATATACAGCATCACGAGAATTATTTTCCCGAATAGAACAGCGTCTTTGTTTAAGAACGTTTTCAATTACAATTTTGCCCAGAAGGAGTTCCATAAATCGGGCGAACATACGCAGCTGGTGACGTTTATTAGCCAGTGCTTGTTTTCGTTCGTCGCAGGAATGTTCGTCTTTTTTGCACTCAAACATAACTTTGATTGGCAGTTGAGCGATATTCAGGAATTGACGAGAGTAGGAATGCTCTCTATCGCCATTTTGGTGTTGTATTTCTTGAAGAAAATGCTCTATCTGCTTGTTGCTGATATATTTGCACGTCGAGAATATGCAAGAGAATGTATATTCAATGTGTATTTGATAAATAGGGCGTTGGGAATTTGTCTGTTCCCGATTGTAGTAGCTTTAGCGTTTGTAAAACCTACGGTCATATCTGCCGAAACGCTTCTTGTTATTGGCTATTTGGTGATAGGATTTTTCTATGTTTATCGAATTTTTAGAGAATTTCAGGTAAGTGTAAAGAACCGTGTGTCGTTGATTTACATTTTTTTGTATTTTTGCACGCTCGAAATTTTACCGATAATGCTATTGGTGAAACTCATTGTGAGCGTCATTTTTGTAGAATTTAATGTTATATGAAAATAAAAAGAATATTGGTTTCTCAACCAAAACCCGAAACTGAACGTTCACCATATTTGGATTTTGCAAAAAAATACAATATCCAGATTGACTTTCGTCCTTTTATCCACGTTGAAGGTATTTCAGCAAGGGAGTTTCGGGAACAGAAAGTTTCTATTTTGGACCATACTGCGGTTATGTTCACGAGCCGCACGGCAATAGACCATTTCTTTCATATGTGCGACGAACTTCGCATTGTGATGCCCGCAACGATGAAGTATTTGTGTATATCGGAGTCGGCGGCGTTCTATTTGCAAAAATATGTGCAGTATAGAAAACGGAAAATTATTGCTGCCAATGGTAAATTCGACGATTTGGTTGAGATTTCAAAGAAATATATCAATGAAAAAATTCTAGTTCCGTTGTCGGATATTCACAAACAAGAGATTCCTGAAAAATTGACGGCGGCAAAGTTCAACTATACCAATGCAATTTTCTATAGAACTGTCAGCAGTGATTTGTCGGATGTGAATATCAAGGACTTCGACATTTTGGTGTTTTTCAGCCCGGCAGGTATTGCTTCGTTGAAAAAGAATTTCCCGGATTTCAAACAAGATGAGACGTACATTGGAGCTTTTGGCTCTACAACGGGAAAGGCGGTGCTTGACGCAGGTCTTCGTCTCGACATTCCCGCACCAACAATGAAATGTACATCGATGACTCAGGCATTGGAGGAATTTGTTAAGAAGTTAAAATAATCGTGGGTTTTCTTCACGAACATAAAATTTCGCTTGAAAAGGATTTTCAAGCATTGTTACAAGGGGGTAAGACAGTGACGATTTACCCCCTTAGATTTTTATTTCTGTCGGAAGTGGCAGAAAAACCTTCGTTCCAGGTTGCCATAAGCGTTTCTAAAAAGAAGTTTCACAACGCTGTTGATAGGAATACCGTAAAAAGAAGAATTCGGGAGGCATTACGACATACGTTTGTGGAAGAACATTTTGCTGGAATTGCATGCAAATTGTTGATTGTCTATTGCGACAAGGTCATTGTTTCGCAACAAGAAATTGAAATGGCAGTGGAAAAGGGACTCTCAAAACTTGTGGGAAATGGGAAAAATAGTTAGAAAGATATTCATTTTTCCCATACGATTGTATCAATGGTGCATATCACCATTGTTGCCCAATGCGTGCCGATATACGCCCACGTGCTCGCAATATGGAGTTGAGGCAATTCAGAAATATGGCATTTTCAAAGGCGGCTGGTTGCTACTAAAACGATTGCTTCGTTGCCATCCTTGGGGCGGACACGGTTACGATCCTGTACCGTAGTGTGAGTCAAAAGACTACTTGACAGACATTTTTTTCAAAGTTTTTTTATATTTGTAAATCTAACGTTGTCTATATGGATTTACAAGAATTTAAAGAAATGGGAAGAATGCATGGCCTTATTCATTTACAAGCGTATAACGAGTTGTATGGAGAAGGAAATGTAAAAGTTCTTCTTGAATATGGCGACTTTGATTCGGAAGAAAACAAAGAGAAAGAACATAAAATAGAGGCGGAAGGATTTCGATTCATTGAGGAGAATATGTTTGGCACGTTTGGTGAAGATAGACTCACGGGAAAAATAGTTATTTTTTTGAAAAACGGAATTGAAGAGAAACCTGATTCTGAAGCAAACAATTAATATAGAGGTAATTACAAAAAGTTGACAATGAATATTTGGACAAAACAAGACAATATTGATGTTTTTAATGACACACAAAGAGCGATTAAAAATCGTAAAATTTTGTCTGATGCTGTAGTTGCTTCCAATGCGGTACAGCAATATCTGATTGGCGATGAGGTTCCTTCATTTGAAAATCGTTTTGAAACTGACGCACAAATAGTTGTAAGTAAATCGACTTCGTTTGGTGCTGCCGTACAATACAATGGTGAAATAGCCGTATTGAATTTTGCGTCGGCAACCAGTCCTGGAGGTGGAGTAACCCGTGGCTCTTTTGCACAGGAAGAATGTTTGTGCAGATGTTCCACTTTGTATAATAGTCTGATTAGCAACGACGCTATGCAAAAGTTCTATCTTCCGCATCGTGGAGGTAGTCCATTACACAATGATGATATAATTTATACCCCAGGCGTTATCATTTTCAAAAATGATGATTATGAGGATAACGGCACGACGAAGAAGGTGAATATAATCACATGTGCCGCACCGAATCTTCGCGAAAACCCCAAGTATGGGAAATTAGTGACAATTTCACCGAATGAATTGCTGGAACTACATAAACGACGTGGCAGAAAGATTCTTGCTACAGCAGCCGCCAATAAAAATGATTTTGTCGTGTTAGGTGCTTTCGGGTGTGGTGCTTTCAGTAATGACCCCAGGATTGTTGCCAAAGCATATAAACAGATTTTACCTGAATTCAAGAATTGTTTCAAGGTAATTGAATTTGCAATCTATTGCAGAGAATATGAAACAAGCAACTATGACATTTTTAAGGAAACTAACTTTCGATGATGTTTTGAAATAAGCATAGAAAGTGGAATAAGAATTAAAGATTCTATGAAAGAGAAAATATTAAAAATCATTGCGCTTTTGTTGTTGTTTTTGGCACCGCTCTTTCTGATGAGTTACGACGATACCAAAGATTTTGAGACGGCAAAAAATCTTGACATTTTTTATTCGTTGTTCACCAACGTGGAAAACTCCTACGTTGACGAGATAGCTCCCGGTGACCTTATGTCTCGCACGATTGACGAAATGCTCAAATCGCTCGACCCCTATACGAACTTCATTCCCGAATCCGATGTGGAGAAATATACGGTGATGACCAAGGGGGAATATGGTGGCATAGGGGCGTCGGTTGTGATGCGTGACGGCTTGCTGATGATTATGGATATTCGCAAAAATTCACCAGCCGAAAAAGCGGGCTTGTTGCTTGGCGATATTATTTCCGAAGTTGATGGTCATTCTATTCAAAACGAGGATTTTGAGAATAGTATGAACTTGTTGCAGGGGGAAGTCGGCTCCGTCTTGAAGTTGGGCATTCTTCGCAACAAACAACATTTGAGTTTTTCCATAGAACGGGAAAATATAAAGATTTCGAGCGTGCCCTATTACGGTATGGTCTCGCACGATGTGGGCTATGTGAAACTGAATGAATTTACGCAAAACTGTTCGCTTGACGTGCTGAAAGCCGTAGCCCAATTAAAGGAAAAAGAAGGTGCAAAGGCGTTGATACTTGATTTGCGTGACAATCCAGGCGGTTTGCTCGTTGAAGCTGTGAAGATAGTGAACATTTTTGTTCCTGCGGGCGAACGAGTTGTTTATACTCGCGGAAATAACAAGACTGAAAATAATAAGTTCTCCACGATTGCCGAAGCATACGATAGCGAGATACCTTTGGTTGTTTTGGTAAACGAACATTCTGCGTCGGCTTCGGAAATTGTTTCGGGGTCTTTGCAAGATTTTGACCGTGCTGTCATTGTGGGACGACAAACGTTTGGAAAAGGTCTTGTGCAGACGCGTAAGGAGTTGGCTCATAATTGTCTGCTGAAAATTACGACAGCAAAATACTACATTCCGTCGGGTCGTTGCATACAAAAGTTGGACTATACACATCGTGACAAGTCAGGTAATCCTACCGTAACCCCCGATTCCTTGCAGAAAACGTTTTATACCAAGAATCATCGTCAAGTAAAAAATGCTGGTGGTATCGTTCCCGATGTATTTGTGGGTGAAACGAAAAATAATCCTTTGTTGCAAAAGTTGACTGCCGATTTTGTGTTGTTTGATTACATCAACAGAAATTATTCCGTACAAGATACGGCAAGAATTTCCCCTAAGACATATTCTTATACCCAAGTGGATTTTGAAAAATTTCTCTCGTTCCTTCGTGAGCAGTCATATACGTATAAGTCGGAAAGCGAACAATTTTTAGACTCCTTCGTAAGTCATACGAAAAAAGAACAGTTACATCTTGATTCTCAAATACAAACATTGCAGAAACAAATTGACGCTCAGCAAAATCAAATGTTTGAAGAAAGCAAGGTGCTGATACAGAAAGAATTGGCTTCGTATATTATACGAACATTGTATGCCGAGGCGGGACAAACAGAATATCTTATTCGTGATGATGAATTTGTTACGGAAGGATTGAAATATCTGTCAGATAAGGCATTATACAATAAAATCCTGAAACCGTAAGACTCCAAGGATTTTTATGCATTATAAATATTGTAGAGACGCGCCATGTGAGGTGAACCCCAAAAGTTGGACAAAAAACTTTTGGGAGAATGACAAAATATTACGATTTAGGAACGATGCTAAAAGCGATAAGACTTCGTAGAAAAGGGAAATATGGCACGGTAGTCAGCAGAATGTTGGGAGTGAGC
>JAGCOW010000003.1 GCA_017642535.1 Bacteroidales bacterium
CATATCTATGAGATAAGGAATCATGCCTCTACCATTGAAACGAGGTTGTACGACACAGGCTGTACAATAGAATCTCTGAAACTCGACAATCATAACTACATTGATGCATTTACTCGAAGTGGTGAGAAAATCACGATAATTAATACAGATTTTTGGCTGACAGTAAAAGACTTTATCGAACAATAAATTCCAATTTAGCAAACAGATACAGCTTTATGGCTATCAAACAATTCACTCTGGAAGGAATAGACCTCGTTGCAAAGATGGCAGCGGGAGTCTGGGGTAAGGAACAAGGTGCTCATAGTTCTGAAGAAAACAATCAGACACACGAATCATCTTAATAATCAGTTAGATTCAATATGAAAAAAAAGAAACAATTATAGCCGTCATCTATGCTTTGGCCGCCGCCGCACTATACGCAATCAACGAACCGTGTTCCAAGATGTTGCTGACGGAAGTCCCGCCTGTTTTTATGGCAGGACGGCTGTATCTTGGCGCAGGAATCGGAGTCGGGTTGCTGTTGCTTTTCCATCACAAAAACGATTTTGATTTCATAATCAGCTAAATTCGTCAGTTGTTACATAAAGTTTTGTAACTTTGTGAAGTCGTTTACTATATTTTGCGTAAGCGATTAGTTTAATTATTAAAACAATATTGAATGGAGTAATTTTTTTTGAATTAACATAGTATTAATTAACAGCGTTTGCTATTATTCGAGACTTTCCGAAAATTTGGCGATTAGAAGAAAAAGTCCATCAGAGAATAAGTTCAGTGAACGTCCACGTTTTGCGTGGACGGAACTTATTTGATGGACGGGTTACGCCAAATACCTCGGAATGCGATAAGTGAAGTCCACGCTTATTGTATTCTAACGTATTCTAACGTAACTTGTATCATCGATAAGTTGCTGAACGCTACATAAAACAAGCGTAATTGATGATAACAAAAGATAATTTCCAACAAACACTTGAAATATTAGGTTTTGAACAAAACGGCAATGTCTATTCCAAAACATTTCCGCAATTTGGTATGTGTGCAGTAAGTGCTGATTTCAAGAATAAACAATTGAACTATCCCGAAAACCTTGGCTTCAAAATTAACGACCACACAACCTGTAATTTTGAACATCCTGAAAACTTTGTTGTTTTTGAGTGCGTACATCGTTTGCTCGAAAAAGGTTATCGTCCCGAGCATATTGAACTTGAAAAACGTTGGAACCTCGGGCATGATGCCAAAGGTGGGAAAGCAGACATTTGCGTTTATGACAAGGACGGAGAAAACATGTTGCTTATCATCGAATGTAAAACCGCTGGTACTGAACACTCAAAAGCATTGAAACTATTGAAAGAAGACGGCGGACAGTTGTTTTCTTATTGGCAGCAAGAACGTTCTACAAAATGGCTGTCGCTGTATGCGTCTGATTTCAAAGAGGGCGAAATTACTTTTGAAAATTTCATAGTTGATTGTTCCGACGACGAAAACGTCAAAAAGTTAGCGAAAAAAGACAAGACAATCCGCCTCTACGAAAATGCTCAAACTGTAAAAGATTTGTTTGAGGTTTGGGATGAAACCTACGACAAAATCATCTTTGAAAAGGGTGTAATTTTTGGCGAAGATTCGCAAGCGTATCAAATCGGTGTGCCACCACTTAGAAAAAAACGTTTGGAGGATTTCAAACCTGATGACAAAATAGTTAACCGTTTTGAAGAAATTTTGCGACACAACAATGTAAGCGACAAGGAAAACGCTTTCAATCGTCTTGTGGCTCTCTTCATCTGCAAACTTGTTGACGAAACGCAAAAATCAGACAACGACATTGTTGAGTTTCAATACAAAACTGGTACCGACACTTACGAAAGTCTGCAAGACCGTTTACAGCGTCTGCACAAAGAGGGAATGGAAAAGTTTATGGGCGAAGAAATTTATTATGTTTCAGACGATTATGCAGAAAATTTATTCGCACAGAAATTCAACGACACCAAGCGCAAAGCAGCAATAGAGGATTTGAAAAATACCATCCGAATCCTTAAATTTTACAGCAACAACGATTTTGCTTTCAAAGACGTACACAACGAAGAACTGTTTTTTCAAAATGGCAAAATATTGGTAGAAGTTGTTCAACTGTTCCAAAAATACAGAATCGTCTATCCATCTAAACATCAATTTCTTGGCGATTTGTTCGAGCAACTTTTGAACAAAGGATTTAAGCAAAACGAAGGACAGTTTTTCACCCCTACGCCGATAACGAGGTTTATTTGGGATTGCTTGCCAATGGATAAAATTGTCCGTCAGGGCGAAAACTTCGTATTTCCAAAAATCATCGACTACGCTTGTGGCGCAGGCCATTTCTTGACCGAGGCAGTGGAATCCGTAAACAATTATTTTATAGCAAACAACAACGCCGACGCTATCCGCGAAAATGCTTGGTGTGAACACCACATTTTTGGCATAGAAAAGGATTACCGACTTGCCCGTGTTGCAAAAGTGTCGCTGTATATGAACGGTGCGGGACAAGGCAAAATCAAGTTTGGCGATGGGTTGGAGCAATATCCCGAAGAACAGATTACTAATACATCGTTTGACGTTCTTGTGGCAAATCCGCCATATTCTGTAAGCGGATTCAAGGCGCATTTGAAACTGAAAAACAACCGTTTTGAACTCTTAGAACGCAACCTTATAAGCAACGACGGCAGCGAGATAGAGACCCTTTTTGTGGAACGTATTGCACAACTCTTGAAACCCAAGGGAATTGCCGCTGTGGTGTTGCCATCGTCAATTCTTAGCAACGACAGCAACAGTTATATGACAGCTCGCGAAATACTTTTACAAAACTTTTATCTTCGTGCTGTTGTGCAATTTGGAAGTAAGACATTTGGTGCAACGGGCACAAACACGGTGGTGCTTTACCTCGAAAAATACAACGAGCCGCCCAAAAAGCGCGAAATCGTGAAAGATATTGTTACCGCCATACTTTCGGGTGATTTTTCCAACGAGTGGGAAGACGGCGAAGTGTTCAGCAAATACATCGAAAAAATTAATATCCCCGAAGATTTGTACAAAGCCTTTGCTACCGAAACTGCAACGAAAGAAGTACTTGCTGAAAACGAGTATTTTTCACAATATATCAATTGGTTTGACAATCTTACGGAAGTTGTCAACAAGCGTAAAAGCACGAAATTCAGCCGAATGACAGAAGATGAACAAAAGGTAGAAATCAAAGACTTGTTTTATAAGACCGTCAAAAGCGTTGAATATGAAAAACTGATGTATTTTACTTTGGTTTACAATCAGATAACTCTCACTATAATTGCCCCAGCCGACAATGCCGAACAAAAGAAGTTTTTGGGTTACGATTGGAGCAACCGCAAAGGTGCGGAAGGCATTCAGATAAACCAACCCGGTGGAATGCTTTACAACGACCTCAACCGTTACGCCGACGACACGCTTGCCGCCGCCGTCCGATTTACTTTTGACAACCGTCAAATAACACTTTCTGAACCTATAAGCAACTACTACGCCTATTTGCATACTGCGGATATGATAGATTTCAGCCGCACAAGTTTCAACAAAGCAATAAAACTCACAGCCGACAAGAAGATTGAAATTGTAAGCAAGTTTCCCTTGGTGAAGTTGGGGGGCGAAGATGGTGTTTGTAACATTTTAATTGGCGGCACACCTTCAAGAAAAAATGCAGCATATTATACTGGAAATAATCTTTGGGTTTCCATTGCAGAAATGCGTGGCCAAGTTATAACTGATACAAAAGAGAAAATCACTGACGAAGGTGTTAAAAACTCAAATGTAAAATTAATTCCCAAGGGAACAACTCTTTTGAGTTTCAAACTTAGTATTGGTAAAACTGCAATCGCTGGTGCGGATTTATATACTAACGAAGCAATTGCAGCATTAATTCCCAAAAATAAGGAACAAATCACAGACCAATACCTATTTTCTTTATTCAATGGAAAAATGATTGATTTGGAAAATGTTGGAAATAAAGCATTTGGGAAAAGTTTGAATAGTGCGTATTTGAATAATGAAGTCAAAATTCCTCTTCCACCCATTGACATCCAAAAGCAAATCGTTTCCGAATGTGAAAAGGTTGATGAGGAATACAACAAAAGTCGAATGACAATTGAGGAGTACAAGAAGAAGATTGCGGAAACAATGGCGAATGTGAAAGGGGAAATGGAAAGGTTGAGAGATATTGCTCCTTATGCAACAACAAGAATTGCATTTGCAGACACCCAAACGGAAAACTACATAACGACAGATAATCTTTTGCAGAATTGCGAAGGAATAAAACCATACGATAGTATTCCAAACATCGACAGTGTAACAAAATATACGACGAATGATATTCTCGTATCAAATATTCGTCCGTATCTCAAAAAGATTTGGTTTTCAGACAGAGACGGCGGTTGCTCTCCTGATGTTTTAGTATTCAGACCTAAATCTGAAATAAATGCTCGTTTCGTTTATTACTCGATGAAACAAGACATTTTTTTTGATTATATGATGCAAGGTAACAAAGGAGTTAAAATGCCACGTGGTGACAAAAACAATATTCCAAATTTCCAAATCCCCGTTCCGCCCCTTGACGAGCAACAGCGCATTGTTTCCGAAATCGAAAGCTACGAGCAAAAGATTTCGGAAGCAAAAGCTATTATGGACGGTTGCTCTGAAAGGAAGAAGAAGATTTTGGAGAAATATTTGTAACATTTCAAACTTTACAAAAAAATTCCTGCTGTAGAAACAAATTTGGTCTTTTTGTTTCTGTAACAGGAAAATTTTTATAAAAATATTCCTATAACGGGAATTTTTTGCTATTTTTACATCGTTAAAATGGCGAAAAATATGAAAAATGAGATTATTCAGCTGTTAATTATGGCTATGCAACGCAAGATAGCGGCACTGCCAGAAAGACTTAGACTTTTCACAACCGAGTATGGTGCTCTGCCACGAACATTGATGTTAAGTGGTGCGCGTGGCTGCGGAAAAACAACATTTTTATTGCATCATTCACAAGACAAGCGTATGTTGTATTTCTCGGCAGATAATCCAAAATTATTGACCGAATCACTCTACGATATTGTTTCACAAATATTTATGCTCGGATATGAAGGCGTGATTATAGATGAGGTTCATTTTGCCGCCAATTGGAGTTTGCATCTAAAGGCATTGTACGACGACTATCCAAACCACTATATATGGGTATCGGATTCATCGTCATTGCTTCTGCGGCTTGGTGAAGGAGATTTGTCGAGAAGATATGTGCCAATCAAGATGCCATTGATGTCGTTTCGAGAATTTCTATATTTGGAGACAGGAAAAAAATACCCCGTATATAAATTAGGTTCTCCGACATTGCCAGTTCGCCCCGACACGGAAGTACTGAATTATTTTCAGCAATATCGCGACCATGGCACCAGACCATTCTATCAAGAGCAAGACTATGAAGCACGATATATGGCCATTATCGACAAGACAATTGATAGAGACATTCCGTTCTTTGTTCCCAGCATAACCGATAATAATCTTCGAGTAATGATGGCAGTGATTGGCTCGCTTGCAAACGCAAGCATCCCGCGAATTCAGGTAAAATCGTTGTGCACCGACTGGAGCATAGGAGCAGATAAACTATACCAGTTACTCTTCGTAATGGAACAAATAGATTTGATTCGAATAATACGTTATCAGAACGACAACAAGGCAAGGAGTACAGGAGCAAAAATGTTTTTTTCAGACTCTTGCGCCTATCATGTCTTGCACGCCAACTTGGGAACCGAGCGTGAGTCGTATATTGTGAATTGCTTTACACAGATGGGGTACTCTATTTTCGCAACGAAAGATGAAACCACAGGCGATTTCATAGTAAAAAAGGACGAAAAGGAGTTTACGTTGGAAGTTGGAGGAAAGACCAAAGTTCCCAAACAAGCAGATTACGTGTTGCGCGACAACACAGATTATCCGGCTGAAAACTCAATACCGTTATGGTTAATAGGAATGATGTGGTGAATCTGTCCACCTCGCATCTTTCCTACGGGTTGTAGGCGAATCTACGCACTACGCCGCCTTCCACCAACTCACAAAATAGCGTATGCCTGCAATGGATAGCGCCACTCCGAGTCCGGGATAGAATCCTGCAAAAAATTCTGTCGGTATTATGGGGATAAATTTCAGACTGATGCCAAGTCCCATCATAAAAAAGATGAGAATGTAGCCGTGCAAGTCGAAAAACGCGAACAGCGATTTCTTCTGTTCAGGAAAATTCAAAATGCGTGCCGTATAACGATTTATGAACGAATTGAACATCAGCGAAAACGTAATTGCCACCGTCAAAGCAATCAGCGCGAGCCACCACACTCTTTCGGGATTGCACTCGCTGACAGTTTGCATAGCGTTGATGCCAGTTGTAAGGATTTTGACTCCCGGCCCCAGCCAGCAGAGCACCTGCATCAATAGCAAATGCTTCTTGTTGACTGGAAGTATTGTATCTGTATTCATATTTATTACAATTTACTTCGTTTGGTAATATCTATTCGTTATCCTGATATTTATCAAACTGATACTTTGCACGCAGTTCCTTTTGTTTTTCGGCGGAAAGCGAGGTGAAATAGGCCTTCCAACCCGGGCAGAAATTGATATGCCATCGCCAGAAACGTCCCAACAACGATTTGGGGTTCTTTTCGTAGTGTGCACGGAACTTGCAGTTTTCACATGATTGTGCCATAATTATCTATTTTTTATTGTTTCAATAATCGAATCGAGTTCTTCCGCCAGATGTGCATAGTCTTCTTGTTTAAGAGGACAGGTTTTTAGTTCTTCTCCCATGCCTGCGG
>JAGCOW010000046.1 GCA_017642535.1 Bacteroidales bacterium
AAGAGTTCCTCGCAAAACTTGACAGATATATTAAATATTACAACAACGATAGAATAAAACTAAGGTTGGGAACTAGTCCTGTAAATTTTAAAAATCTTTGTATGCGATAATCTGTCCAAGAAATGGGGTTCACCTCAGCGCAACGTCTCTACAATATCCTGGATTAAAGAAGAAACAATATTATGCCTTCTGTTGTTTTTTCTTATTCCGAATAGCTGTTTGAACGCATTCTCGTTGTGCAAGAATTACGGAAACGCCGTCGTATTCAATTTCTTCTTTCAGAATCTGCATGTTTTTTTCAAGGTTTGCCTTCAATGGAACCATCACGCGGATGTGTTCTTTCTCAACGCCAAGACCTTCGCAGATAAGGTGCAGACGGCTCGTTCCAGCCGAATCTTGTCCGCCTGTCATTGCCGTTGTGGAGTTGTCGGAAATGATGACAACCATTTTCGATTTGTCGTTCACTGCGTCGAGCAAGCCAGGCATACCAGAGTGGGTAAACGTGGAATCGCCGATGATTGCCACTGACGGATGCAGACCTGCATCGGCGGCACCTTTCGCCATAGTAATTGACGCACCCATGTCGAGCGTCGTGGTGATTGCCTCAAACGGTTTCAAAGCACCAAGCGTGTAGCAACCAATGTCGCCGAAAACGTGGCGTTCCTTGTAGTCGGCCATTACATTATTCAGTGCCTCGTATGTGTCGCGATGGCTACAACCTTTGCACAATGCTGGCGGACGACCAACCATAAGCTCTGGCGTTTTTGCCGTTTCTTGTGGTTTTACGCCAAGGGCGACTGCCATAAAATCGGGATTTAGCTCGCCGGTGCGGTTGAGCGCGCCATCCAATTTTCCACGAAGTTTTTTATTGTCGGAAAAACCGCGAAGATATTCTTCCACAATAGGATAACCCTCTTCGGCGATTAAAATGTCGTCGTATTTTTCAAGGAACTCGGCAATTTGCTTGTTAGGCAACGGATATTGCGAGATTTTCAATACCGAAAAATCCAAGTTATAGCTTTGACGGATTTCCATCACGTAGTTGTACGCCAAACCGCAGGCAATCACCGCTTTCTTGCTCGTTCCCTCAACTACTTTCAGGAACGGAGAATTTTCGGATTCCGTTGTCAATGCAGGTTGCAGGTCAACCAACGCTTTGTACATTTTCTTTGCGTACGCAGGCAATGTAACCCAACGCTGACGCTCAACTTGCGGGTTGAATGCATTTTGTTCGTGGAATTTCCGTTTTGAAATAATGGAACGCGAATGCGACAAACGCGTAGTAAGACGAAGAATCACCGGCAGTCTGAATTTTTCCGAGAAATCAAGGCCGAACTGCACGCAGTCGTATGCCTCCTGTTGGTTCGACGGCTCCAAAAGCGGAAGCAACGCGAATTTACCATAGTAACGGCTATCTTGCTCATTCTGAGAAGAATGTTGCGAAGGGTCGTCGGCGACAACCAACACCAAACCGCCGTTCACGCCCGTGATTGCCGAGTTCATAAACGGGTCGGCGCAGGCGTTCAGTCCCACGTGCTTCATACAGATGATGGCACGTTTGCCCGCATACGACATACCAAGAGCGGCTTCGTAGGCCGTCTTTTCGTTGCAGCACCATTTAGAACGGATGTTCTTTTCGCGTGCATCTTTCGATTTTTGGATAAATTCAGTTATTTCAGTCGAAGGAGTTCCCGGATATGCGTACACACCCGAAATTCCTGCGTCAATAGCACCGAGGGCAACCGCTTCTGCCCCAAGCAGTAATGATTCTTTCATATTCCTTGTTATATTTTGAGCGTCAAAATTACGCATTTGTGTTTAATTTGCAAAGAAAGGAACAAGAGAGAAGAAGAAAGTTTTTGGAAAAGATGTTTTTTGCCAAGTTCCCAAACAAAAACTTGCCAACTTCCCAAATGAAATCGTGCCAAGTTCCCAAATAGCGACGTAAACAATTGATTTTCTATGAGTAGTAAATTTGTAGTCGTTGTTGCAAGATTTTCAGAAAAAGTAGTACAAAAAGTGGTACAGAAAACGGTGGAATATCTGCTAAGCTCCCAGTCCTACAATGAACTATTGCACGAAAAAGTTCCTAATAAAGCTCCTAATAAAAAGAGACTGGGTTTTCTGCTTTGGAACGGATAGAGTTTAGGATAAGTTTTCTAAGTTTTTCTTTGGGCACTATTTTTTGTAAAAATCTTTTTCATACTTTTACAAATCATTTGCACGAAAAATGTGTAGAAATGAAAAATTGTAATTAAGCAGGAAAATATGTAGAAATAAAAAATTATAACAGAGTATTAATCATAGCGTTTGCTATTATTCGGAATCATTCTGAAACGTGAGAAATTTTAGAGGTAGATTCACCAATGAATAAGTCAGTAAATGCCTGCGCGAGCGTGGGCTTTGGACTTATCTGGTGAATCGGGTTTTCTCACGACCTCAGAATGTGGATAGCGTCTAAGTCCACGTTTTTTATGGTCGTATGTGAAGCCCGAACTCCGATAAACCAAACGCCATAAACATAGCGCAGATGGAGAATACACAAAATATATCCATTGGCAAGAGGCGTTATATAGGCTGTAAATCAAAACTTGCCGATTGGATTATGCAAATAATTGAGACAGAGACCAATAATATACATAGTTTCTGCGATATTTTTGCTGGTACAGCAGTTATTTCGGATTTAGCAATAAGGAAATATGAAAAGGTCATAATCAATGATTTTTTATATTCCAATAATCTCATTTACAAAGCATTTTATGGCATAGGTAAAATTGATGATAAGAAAGTTAGAAAATACATCAATGCATACAATCTAATAGATTCCAATAAGTTGGATGAAAATTATTTTTCAGTCAATTACGGTGGAAAATTTTTTGATAATCAAACAGCTAAAAAGATTGGGTATATTAGGGATTCTATAGAAGCAGATAAAGATTCATTTACAGAAAAAGAATATTGTGTGCTAATTGCATCGCTCATTTATAGCATAGATAAGATTTCCAATACATTAGGACACTACGAAGCATATATAAAAAAGGACATCAAGCCACATATATTAACATTGAATCTTATTGATTATAAATCATGTAAAAATGTTGAAATATATCAAGAAGATTCTAATCAGTTGGTAAAAAAAATAGCAGCTGATGTTTTCTATATTGATCCACCATACAATTCAAGACAATACAGTCGATTTTATCATCTCTATGAGAATTTAGTTAAGTGGGACAAACCTATTCTTAGTGGTGAAGCAATGAAACCAGCAGAAGAAAACATGAGTGAATATTGTTCTTCAAGAGCTGCAAAGGCATTTGATGATTTGATTTCGCACTTAAATACAAGATATATAGTGGTTTCCTATAATAATACGTATCATTCCAGAAGCAGTTCTTCAAGAAATAAAATTACACTTGAGGAAATCAATGCCATCTTATCAAAACGTGGTAAAACTACTATGTTTGAACATTCTCATCAGTTCTTTAATGCTGGCAAAACTAATTTTAATAATCATAAGGAACTTCTATTTATAACAAAAGTCAATGAAGAATAATGTTGTTCGTTCGCCATTATTCTATGTTGGCGATAAGTACAAGATAATCAACGAAATAAAACAATATTTCCCCGATGAAATACATTGTTTTGTGGAACCATTTGTTGGTGGAGGCTCGGTGTTTATGAATGTTGATGCTACGGATTTTTTACTTAATGACCTTGATAAAAACATTATAGCAATACACCAAATGCTTTGTGAATCAGCTGTAAATCCAACAATATTTTACCAAAAAGTTGACGCAGTTGTTAAACAATATGGACTTTCTTGCTCTTATAAAGAAGATATTGTTCCAGAGGAACTTAAACGGGAGTTTGTAAAAACCTACTATGCACGCTTTAACAAACTTGGATATGAAAAAATGCGTTCTGATTATAACCAATCAAAAGACAGAAGCACATTCATTCTCTATATGCTTCTCATTTATGGTTTTAATCGAATGATTCGCTTTAATAAATCAGGAGATTTTAATTTACCAGTCGGAAATGTTGATTTAAATCAAAATACGATAAAAGCACTAAATGATTATTTCTGTTTGACGGAAATAAAAAATCCCCGATGGTATAATCTTGATTTTGAGGATTTTATTAATCAAGTAACATTAACCCCCGACGATTTGGTTTATCTTGCCCCCCCCTTATTTGATAACGTTTAGCGAATACAATAAATATTGGAATGAAGAAACAGAAATTCGATTACTTAATCTTCTAAACAACTTGAACAACAATCATATTCGCTTCGCGATTTCAAATGTTACACATTACAAAGGAAAGATAAATCAAATATTCCTTGATTGGTCGCAACAATACCATTCGCATTCTATCAAAAGCAATTATATCAGTTATCACGATAATTCAAACAAGGTTTTCAAGGAAGTTTTAGTTACAAATTATTAATATCATGGCACAAGCAGAATATAAACCTCTGTTGTATACAACAACAATGCGTAATCCTGAGCGATTAAAGTTTATGTTATATATTCTAGCAAAATTTAAGGGACAAATTCTAAATGATGCATTGGCAACAGAAATTGTTGGTGAAACAATTCGCTACGGTTTATATCGTCCAATGAAACAAAGCTCAACAATAAAAGAGAAATGGAAATCAACACCTAATGGAGTTTTCAGCGAATTTATTCTAACCGATGAGGAGGTGGAATATATGCTTGAAAATAACCCGCAACAGCACAAAGAAGCTGGTTTTGCAAAAGGATTTCCTTCACGATTTGCAACGATATACGATTTGACAAAGGAATTGGGATTGGCTTATTTTACCCCTTCAAAACCAATTATTATATCAGAATTAGGAGAACATTTGTTGAAAGCAATAGAAGTTAATGTAAGTGGAGAAGAAATTTTTTATGAATTTGTTAATCCAGAATACGAACAGCAAGTCTTTTTACAAGCGATGGCTAAATCACAAAGGAAGAATCCTTTTGTTCGAGTTTTGAATGACAACATACCTTTGATTCTGCTTTTGCAAACTATTAGACTTCTTAATTCCGATAAAGAACAAAATGGAGCAGGTATTTCAAGAAAAGAATTACCATTATTGATTTTCTGGAAAAATAATGCTGCACAAGCATTGTATAAAAGGATTGCTAAATTAAGGAAAGATTATGGTTACACTCCAAGTGATGAGATTATCATTGATATTTGTATTGATGAGATAATGGATGGTAATTATAAGAAGTTTGACCCTAAATCAATTATGATCGATTATCCTGATGAATTTATTCGGAAAATGCGAATTACAGGGCTGATTTCATTACGTGGAGCAGGCAGATTTATTGATATTAACAAAAATGAATCAGATAAAGTTGATTATGTAATAAACCAATATGCTAACTATACGCATTTTACAAGCGAAACGGCGTATTTCAATCATATTGCAACTCTTGACAAAAATTTAATTCAAATAAAAAGCAAAACAATCAATGCAACTAACGCAGAGAAATTGTTATGCAATTGGCTTAATCAATATGCATGGGAAGCCATCAAAAAAGAACTTGCTATTCTATCGTCAGGAGGTACAAGTAAGGATTCTGTTTTAAAATTGATAGCAGCACCTTCACGATTAGAATTTCTTACAGCTTTAGCAATAAAATCAAAAATTCCCAATGTGCGTGTATTGCCAAATTATAGTTGTGATGATGAAGGATTGCCAACCTCCACAGCAGGAGGAAATAAGGGAGATATTGAGTGTTACGAACAACAAAATGGTATCTTGGTAGAAGTCACAATGACAACTGGACGCCAACAAACAATGATGGAAGTTTGGCCGATAGAGCGCCATTTAACTGATTTTCAGAAGGAACGCAAAGCACAATGTGTATTTGTGGCTCCAACTATTTTTAGTGATAGCTTAAGACAAATCCAATTCGTTAGTTTTCAATCAAATGGAAAAAAAGAAATTCGCCCTTATGCGATAAATGATTTTGTGGAATTTTTAGAAAACACCTCGAAACTATATTTGAATAGTTATAAGTCTTCTTCCATGAATCAAAGTATGGCAGCTGAACCATCTGTAAAATATGGGCAAAACTAATGTATTGATTATTGCTACCCGCGATATGGTACCTCTGAGCGTTTTATTTTTACGTGTCCGTAGCCTAAATGGTCAAGGTAAGTTTGAATAGATTGTTCACTTAAATCCATTTGGTTCGTTGGACCAATGATAATTTCTTTAAGTGCTTCTTTTGGGAAATGATGTTCTATGTAGGGAATAATAAGATTGTTTTTAGTTCGGTATTTAATTTTTTGTTTTTCTTCTTCAAGAATTTTTAAGTCCAGTGGATTTTTTGTTAATTGGGTAACTAAATTAGTTATACCTTCTGTTGTATTGCAATCTTCAATACGAAAAACTCTTAAATTTGTTATTAGTCGAAGCTCTTTTTCGTATTTGTAGGATTGATTTTTGGCAAGGAATATAAAAATAAACAGATTTAGAATTTTTCTGGTGAAATAAGATAATACTTCTATTTTTGAAGGGTTTGATGTTTGTGGATAAAAGAAGTTGCCTATTTCATCTATTTTTTCTACTCCAAAGACCGTTTTTAGAATCTTCTCGTTTTTTATATAATAACAATTAGCAATACCAGAATCTGAATTTTTTTCTATTTTTTCCCTATCAAATCCAAGGGAAATTCCTGTTCCATTTGCTCCATACATGCTCCACATTGGTAAATAATCGCTATGTTTTGAAAACGAAGTAACAAAATAATTGTCAGCTGTGACCTTAAAAAATTCTTGTAAATTTTCTTTAGAATAATCCTTTTCTAATAAAAATTGTATGATCTTAAATCCAAAAAACTCAGAAGGGTCGTTTAGGTATTGTACGTTAGTAGCCCATAAACATATATCTTTTTCTGTTAATATGCCATTGAAAAGAGCTGGTGTGGTTGTATAATGATAAATTGTTTTTGTGTTGGAAATCAATAGTTTCTCTAATATTTTATCAAGATTATGTTTCATGTTTTTTCCTCAAAAATATGAAAGAAATTAGAACTTGTCAAATTATTAAATATGAACCTTCCATTCTGCTACATCTTAAACTTTTGTTTTTTTCTTTCAAGAGAAAATGTCACAGAAGGGAAGGCAAAATTCTCATCTAACTTGCAGACTGAATAAAAAAGAAATCATATTTTTGTTCAGATTATGAAATTGACATGGCAGAATCGCAAACAACAGAATATAAAGAACAATGGCACGATGAATACCTAAAATGGATTTGTGGCTTTGCCAATGCGCAAGGGGGCACAATCTATATAGGAATAAATGATTCGGGCAAGGTCGTGGGGATAGACAATGCAAAATATTTATTGGAGAATCTTCCCAATAAATCTATTCAATCCACAGGTGTAGTTCCAAGCATTGAACTTTTGAATGCCGATGGTAAAGAATATTTGGCGATTCATGTAAAACAAAGTCTGCAACCTGTTACTTGCAATGGGAAATACTATATTCGTAGCGGAAGCACGTTGCAGGAACTCGGTGGAACTGCGCTTCAACAATTTTTATTAGATAAATTAGGACACGAATGGGATGCTTTCCCGTGTGAATATGCAACGATGGAGGATATAGAAACGTCGGCGATTGACTATTTTGTACGTAATGCTGTCACTTCGGGTAGAATGCCAAACAGTGTTTTCACCGATAGTGCGGAAACCATTTTGCATAATCTCAATTTGCTTACAAAAGAAGGAAAACTCACTAACGCAGCCATTCTATTGTTTGGAAAAAATCCTCAACAGTATTTTATAACGGCTAATTTCCGTATTGGACGTTTTGGCATTGACGATACCGACCTTATCCATCAAGATGAAATAGATGGCAATCTTATTCAGATGGCTGATAAGGTTATGTGGAAATTGCGTACCGATTATTTAACTGCTCCTATTCATTACGAAGGAATGCATCGTATAGAACAACTTGAGATACCAGAAGACGCCTTGCGTGAATTAGTTTACAATGCTATTGTGCATCGGGATTATCTTGGAACAAATACGCAAATGAAGGTGTATGACGATAGGATTTGGTTTTGGAATGCAGGAATGCTTCCCAATGGATTTGATGTGAAGAAAATATCATCCGAGCATCTTTCAAATCCTCGGAACCATCTTATAGCCAATGTGTTCTATCGTGCGGGGTTTATTGAATCTTGGGGACGAGGAATAAGCAAAGTGTGCAAGGCATTTTCTAATGCAAATTTATCGGAACCGTCATTTGAAAATTTTTGGAATGGTACGCTTGTTCAAATGCCACGTAAACAAGTTGACCAAGTAAATGACCAAGTAAAATCTCCGCAACTTACTGATAATGAAAGAAAAGTATTTTCTTTACTCAAGGAACGTGACCAAGTAAATGACCAAGTAAATACTGGTTACATTGCCCAACAATTGAATTTGTCTTATTCCACAGTAAAACGTGTACTTCGTACGCTAAAGCAACGTGATATGATTTATCGTGTAGGAAGTGATAAGTCGGGGTATTGGCGGATAAAAAAAGAATAAAAAGAAATCATATTTTTGTTCAGATTATGAAGATTGACATGGTAGAATCGCAAAATATAATTCTTTACTACTAATTATGCCCAACACAGAAAGCAACATAATAATTTATAACTCAATCGACGGCAAAGCGTCAGTTGCATTGTATGCCAAGGATGGCTAGATTTGGCTCAATCAAATGCAAATGGCAGAACTTTTTGCCACCTCTACGCAAACTATCAGTTATCATATATCTAACATTCTAAAAGAAAATGAATTAGGAGAAAATTCAGTTGTCAAAGAATATTTGACAACTGCTTCTGATGGCAAACGAGAATGAAGAATTTGCTCTGGGCGGCGATGCCAACGCGGAATTCGAATTTTTCCAAAAACATTTCGATATCTATAGAAATGTAGTATTTTTGTCATGCAGTCCTGGTAAGTCCTTCCCCAAACGTAGAGTTGGTGAAGAATTCAGGTGTTCAATTTTAAAATGACCGCAAAATTAAAAAAACACAACTACGGAATAAAACCATGAAAAACGAAATACTCATACACAACAGTAATGATTTGAAAGATAAAATATACACTATAAGAGGTGTACAAGTTATGCTCGATGTTGATTTAGCTGCAATTTACGGCTATTCAACGAAAGATTTTAACCGTCAGGTCAAGAATAACATTGAACGCTTTGACGAAGATTTTAGATTTCAGTTGACAACCGAAGAAGTGAATTATTTGCGGTGCAAAATTTCCACCACAAATATAAGCTCAATGAGCAGAAGTTTACCTTATGCCTTTACAGAGCAAGGCATTTATATGCTTATGACGGTTCTTAAAGGCGAACTTGCGGTCACACAAAGCAAGACTTTAATCCGATTGTTCAAGGATATTAAGCATTTCGTTCAGAACAATGCTTTTATGTTTAATGAGATCATTTCTGTAAAACAGCATCTGTTGCGGCACGACGAGCGTATTGACGAACTATTTACGCTTATGGATAAATATGACATAGAAGAAAAACAGGGAATCTTCTTTCAGGGACAAGTCTTCGACGCATACGCAAAATTTGAGTCTTTTCTTGCACAGGCAGAAAAAGAAATAATTCTAATAGATAATTATGTGGATCTGTCTGTTTTGGAGCGTCTAGCAAAGAAAAAGAGTGGTGTTGTCGTAACGATCTACACTGCCCCTAAAACTACACTAACTGCACAAGACATTCAGAAATTCAACGCGCAATACCCTTCTCTTACCATAAAACCCACTACAAAAATGCACGACCGATTTTTGATAATTGACCAGAAAATATTGTATCACATAGGGGCATCTTTAAAAGATATGGGGAAAAAGTGCTTTGCCTTTGACATTATGGATTCTGCAATGATACCATATATTTTACAAAATGTGTAAGAATACAATGACCAGTTACTTATTCTTTCAAGAGAAAAAATAACAGAAAGAAATGCAAAATTCTTGACTCTGTTGTTGTAAATTTTACAATAACTGCCTTCGGTGGGAAAACCTATCAGTGAAAACAAAAAAACGCAACACTTTTCAGCATTGCGTTTTTCTTTTATAAATCTATAACGATTAGTATTTGTAAATATCCGATTTATAAGGGCCTTCGATAGGAACGCCAAGATATTCGGATTGTTTCTTGGTAAGTTTCGTGAGTTTCACGCCAAGTTTGTCAAGGTGGAGACGGGCAACTTTCTCGTCGAGTTTCTTCGGCAAGGTGTAAACCTTGGTCTCGTAATTCTTGTTGTTGGTGAACAACTCAATTTGTGCCAACGTTTGGTTGGTAAACGACGCCGACATCACGAAACTTGGGTGTCCTGTCGCACAACCGAGGTTCAACAAACGGCCTTCTGCCAAAATCAACACGCTGTGACCGTCAGGGAACGTCCATTGGTCGTATTGCGGTTTGATGTTTTTCTTCTTAATGCCCGGAATCTTCGCCAATTCAGCCATCTGGATTTCGTTGTCGAAGTGACCGATGTTGCCCACAATTGCCATATTTTTCATCTTGCTCATGTGTTCGGCAGTAATGATGTCGCAGTCGCCAGTGGTCGTAACATATATGTCACCGTATTCCAATGTGTCTTCAACCGTAAGCACTTGGTAACCTTCCATCGACGCCTGCAAAGCACAGATTGGGTCGATTTCCGTAACAATCACACGTGCGCCTTGTCCGCGGAGCGATTGTGCGCAACCTTTACCAACGTCGCCATAGCCGCAGACAACGGCAACCTTGCCAGCCAACATCACGTCGGTGGCACGCATAATGCCGTCGGTCAACGAGTGGCGGCAACCATACAAGTTGTCGAATTTCGATTTTGTAACCGAGTCGTTCACGTTGATGGCTGGGAACGGAAGAATGCCCTGTTCTGCCATTTGGTATAAGCGGTGAACGCCCGTGGTTGTTTCTTCAGAAACGCCTATGATGTTTTTCTTTTTGTTCGTCCAGAATTGAGGATCCTGCTTCATTGTTTCGCGGCACAAGTCAAGAATCACGCCCCATTCTTCGGAATCCGTCTCAGGGTTGAAATCAGGCACTTTGCCTTCGGCCTCGAACTGAGAACCACGAACCACTATGAGCGTAGCGTCGCCGCCGTCGTCAAGAATCATTGTAGGACCAGAGCCGTCGGGCCACGTCAGTGCTTTTTTCGTGCATTCCCAATATTCTTTCAGCGTTTCGCCTTTCCAAGCGAAAACGGGTGTACCTTTCGGATTGTCGATTGTGCCGTTTTTGCCAACCACAACAGCGGCAGCGGCGTGGTCCTGCGTAGAGAAAATGTTGCACGAAGCCCAACGAACGTCGGCGCCGAGTTCCACCAATGTTTCGATAAGAATTGCAGTCTGCACCGTCATGTGCAACGAGCCGCTGATTTTTGCACCAGCAAGCGGTTTCTGACCTTTGTATTCCGCACGGAGAGCCATAAGTCCCGGCATTTCAATTTCAGCCAAATCAAGTTCCTTGCGTCCCCATTCGGCCAATTTGATGTCTGCTACTTTGTATTCCATAAATTGCTTTTAATTTTTTGACGTGCAAAAATACACAATTATCAATTATCAATTGTCAATTATAATATCTTTGTCCTAAATTTTTTACAAAGTGAACACGCGGATGCGAAAAATAGGAGAGTGGCTCTTAAAAATCATCGTCTTTATTGTTGTCTGGGGCTATGTGGTATATCAATTTATGACGATGGAGCAAGATGTGACGGTAATTTTCACCGATGAGCATTTCTCTGTTTCGATTTTCTTGGTTGTGTGTGCGTTGTTGTTTTTCAATTGGGGCTTGGAAGCCCGAAAGTGGCAATTGTTGGTAAATCGCAGTCAACCGATTTCGTTCGGCAAGGCGGTTTCAGGCGTGCTGGTTGGTTTGCCGTTGGCGTTGATTACGCCCAATAGAATTGGTGAAATTGGCGGTCGAGCCATTGTGCTTGAAAAAGGATACAAAGATGCCGTGTTCGCAACATTTCTCGGTAGTTTGATGCAGTTTTCATCAACCTTATTGTTTGGCGTGCTTGGTGTTGTGCTCTATCTCGTTTTTTTGCCTCATACACAGGCCATTGAGTCAGCTTCTTGGATTTCGTTGTGTGTGGTTGTTGTGTGTGCAGTCGTCGTGTTTGTCTGTAAGGACCAACGGTGGCTGAAATTTGTCTGTTTGCGTGTGATAGGCAAGAATTTCTATCGAAAACTGATGCAACTGATACATATATATAATGTAAAAGATGTGCTTAAGACATTGCTAATGAGTTTGTTGCGTTACTGCGTATTCTCATTGCAGTTTATGCTTCTGATTTCCATGCTCATTCCCGAATTGTCGTTTGTGGAATTGTTTGTGGGCATAACGTTAACGTATCTTTTCACGACAATAATTCCTACGTCGGTTTTAGGTGAAATTGGCATTCGCGGTTCAGTGGCAATGTTTATTTTCGAAGCGTTTACGCCGCAGGTTGCAATCATTTTCCAAGTCAGTCTGCTGATATGGATTATCAATATTGTGGTTCCAACGTTGATAGGTTCTGTAATTCTCCTCAACGTAAGAAAAAGGAAAAAGCAATAAGATTACAACGCAATGATGTTGTTTTTAATACCGTATTTAATGAGGTCAACTTGCGTTTTGAGGTTGAGTTTCTGCATAATGTGCGTTTTGTGCGTTTCCACTGTTCGAACGCTAATATGAAGAGTGTCAGCAATTTCCGGATTTGTATAGCTATTCCCCCAAAGCGATAGAATTTCGATTTCGCGTGTGCTGAGTTGTTTCACATCGTCATCTTCGGTTTTTTCATTGTTTTGAATTGACGAAACGTATCGATTGAGCAAAATATTGGTGATACATTTGCTAAAATAGTCATATCCATTGCGTAAGGAATAAATTGCCTCAAACAATTCCTGTCGTGACGCGTCGTGTGAAAGGAACCCTTTGGCACCGACTTTTATTATATTGAAAATTGTTTCCTCGTTTTCGGAATATGAAATAATCAGAACTTTTGCCTTGGGATGAATTTTCTGAATTTCTTCCACGTCGGATATGTCATCGCTGGTGATTTTAGGGATGTTTTTTATCACTACGTGGACAGGATCAACGTAATTTTTATGAAGGAAATCCGTCGTACGGGAATGAATGTCAAGAACTTTGAACTCGTCGTTTGATTCAATAAGCGTTGCAATTGCCTCGGATTGCAGATGATGGATTCCTATGATTACGATATTTATCATATTATAAAGATTCGTTTACAAATATAGTAGCAGTTCGTTCTTTTCCTTGCATATATACGCAAAGATTTTTTTCAAATTGTACGTGGATGAAAAATTCTGTTTGTTCCACCACCTTTTGTTGTTTTAAGATGTCCCAGTTTATAAAGTTATCTTCGTTAGTGTGTTCTATGGCAAAATATCCGATGTTCATTGTCGAGATATTGTGGAAGAAATGCGAGCCGAGCGACGCGTCTAACGGGAAGTTGGAAAGACTGATTTCCACAATGACTTTGGCGTTCGAGATTTGTGACCAAAGCACGGGAATGCCCAAAAATCTATCGCTCGTTCCCCAACGACCAGGACCGATGAGAAGATATTTCCTTCCTTTTTCAACCATTGCCTTATTGATTTTCTCAATTTCGGCAACCATTTCCAAGGTGCGAAGTTTGTCGAATTTTTCCAAGTCGATATAAACGGCGTCGCTGATGTTTTCAATAAATCCGTTACCCATACTTGTCGTAGTACGAAGCAGTTGAGGTGCATTCTTCAATACTTCGGGGAAAGCGTTCTCGGTGAGTAAACTGCCCGTAAGTGGCTTAATCTGAAGTAGATAGAAAGAAGGAACGCCATCTTCGTTTTCATTCAAATCAACGGCAAACTCAATTTCCACGGGGGTACCCATCGCTTCTTGTACGGTGTTCAAAATCAAGGTAAGAATCTCCGAAAGAGGAGCATAGTCGTATTTGAGAATGTCGGCGAAATTGATGATGCGTGGTCCGTAGCTCGAAAGCCCCGGCTCAATTCTGTCGTTTTCGTAATTATATGTTGACGCGCAATGTCGTAGCGTATTGTGTTTCTCGGCTTCCGAAATAGAGAGAAGCGTCAGTGCTGCATGTTCGCCGTCACGTTTGTAGTTATACTCGTCCTTGGTGAAATCCACGGCATAAAAATGTGTCTGCGAGGATTTTATCTGGTCTTTGGGCGTCATAATCTCGACCTTGGGATAGCGAGGCGAAAAACGATATGCGTTTCCTCCATCTACAATGTAGAAACCAAGTCCCACGGCGCACACGGCAAATCCTTCTTCTGGCTTCATGTGGGCTATGGGGTAATAATTATAGGACTGTGCCACTCCACAAATGTGAGGATAGAAATACTGGTCGTAGTAATCGCCTACAACCTCCTGAATGACGATAGCCATTTTTTCCTCTTCCAACTTGTGGCTTGTCGATTTGTAGAATTCCTTCACTTGTTCGCTGTAAACCGAGGCATACACAAGTTTTATGGCAATTTCCAAATCGCTGAGTCGCTTATGCAGATCCTTGTTGTTGTTAGGAATGATATATGTGCTGAAAACGCCTGCAAGTGGCTGTGTTACAGAATCTTCAAAAATACTTGAAGAGCGTACGGCAAGCGGTTTTGAGATTTGTTCCAACAAGATTGCCAGCTTTCTTCGCAAATCCTCGGAAAGTCGTCCTGCAATGAACATTTCCTTTATTTGCTCGTCGGTCAAATCTTTTGAGAAAAGGTTTTTCCCTGCAAAATTATGTTTTATGAAAAGTTCGAATTCCTCGGTACCGATAACAGCCGTTTTGGGTGTACGAATAGCCATTTGGTCGGCGTATGGATTGATGTCGATGCTGTTGATGAGCGTGTTGACGAACGCAAGTCCGCGACCTTTTCCGCCCAGCGAACCGGCAGCAAGCGTTACCACATTTTTCTCGTCAAGAACGGCGGTTTCTTCAAACGAAAGAATTTTTCCCCGTTTTTTTGTCAGACGATATTCGTCAAGAATGATGTTGTTCATCTCGCGAAGCTTGCTCACGTCGTTGTTCAGGTCGGCAAGATTTACGGGATTCAGCTGACGTGCCAATTCAATCTCGCCACGACCCATAAGCCAAATTGAGAACTGGTTCTGGTCGGCGTGATATTTCAAGGAGTCGTCGGGGATAGTGCGCAGCAGCATTTCAAATTCCCGGAGGTTTTTTGCCTTGGCAATCGGTTCGCCTTTGCCGTTGCGGAAAATGAAATCGCCATAACCAAAATTGTGCATCACGAATTTCTTGATTTTGTCAAGAAGCATATCCGACTTCTTGTTCACAAACTTGGCGTGGATTTCTTTTGCATATTGTGAATACTTCAATTCCGAAGACTGAATCAGAATAGGCATATTCTTATTGTATTCACGCACGTGTTCCATAAAGGTCATTCCCGCGTTTTTGTCCAAAACGCCGTTTCGCTCAAATTCCATATCGGAAATGACACAAGTCATAAAATCCTTGTATTTGTTGAACAAGAACGTCGCTTCCTCGTAGTTTCGGGCCCAAAGAAGTTTTGGCCGAGAACGGATTTTTGACAATTTTTCCAACTCGTTTGACTCAAAATCGGAGATTTGTTCGCCCACTTGGTCAAACAACACTGAGAAAATAATCGGAAGATATTTCGAGTAATACTGCGTAGAGTCTTCAATTAGAAGCATGGTACGTACCAAACCAATTTTTGTGTCGTTTTCGACATTTGCAAGGTCTTCCAGCGATTTCACCATCGCAAAGAAAATTTGCGAGTCGCCGCTCCAAATAAAAATTTTGTTGAACAAGGTCGTTTTTGCGACCATATCTTCAAAATATGCTATGTTCGACCTTGGGTTAAGTAGTAGATACACAGGTACTTCAGGTGTTATCTTCTTTATTTTCGCACTCAGCGAAAGAGGTTTCTGCACATCGGCACCAACCATCAGGACAACCAAGTCGAAATGCGTGGTTTTGAGCAAGTCAAGAGCTTGCTTATGCGACGATACACCAATGATTCTTGGCAAAGAGAATATACTGTATTGGTAAATCGGTCCCATGAATTTCTCGAAGAAACTGTCGTCTTTTTCAAGATTGAAGGCGTCGTACATTGTTGCGACGAACAAGATTTGTGAAACCTTGTGTTTCATCATGTCAAGGTAAATGTACTTGTCCAAAGTCTGTTCGTTCAGCAGTTTTTGCAACGGTTTGTCACTATTGATGAGCGATTCGCGCGAAAGTTCCTCCTTGCTTGTGGGGTTATTATTTTGAATGGGATTGTTGGAAAGCAATCGACCTTTGGTATCGTTTATGTGACGGCACAATAAATATCCTATCGTGTTGGCAAGCTCGTGTTCTTCGGGAAGAAAGAGATTTTCCGTGTCGATGTAGTCATCCTTGGTGTAAAAAATCTCGATGGTTCCTGTCGTGTTGTCAAACGTCACGAAGGTTTCCTTCATCGAACACGTTGATTCTTGAAAACCGTGAGAAGTATAGGTATTGGTGTCGAATTTAATGCGACAGCACGCACAATCAGAGTATTTCCAATATAGCGGCAGAATGTCGCATATATCTTGTAGGATTTTTTCTGTTGGTGCCCCAGAATTTATAATGTCTTTAACTTTTTTTATCGCATCGAGTTCCTTGGTACGTTTGTCGCACTGTTCAGAAACTGTAACAAGCTGATTTTCAGATATAAAACCAGTAATAAGCGTTGCGGCATAAAACAAATCGGCTTCGTCGAACATTTTATATTCTGGCTGTTCCTTATAATAGATGGAAATGCCGCCAACTACCTTGTCGCCAATTCTAAGTTCTTGAATCTGAACGTTTTTGCTTATCGTAAAAAGAGAACTGTAATAATTTATGTCTTTATACGAAATGAGAACGCCAAGCACGTCGGGAAAAATGGCAATGCAATTACACATTTCGGGAAGCATAGTGTGGACCGACTTCCCCTTTTGCCCGACTTCGATTATTTTTTGTAAAATTGTTCGCATACTATAAATCCGTGAGACGAAGATACAAAAAAATAGTAAAAAGAGATTGTTAAAATTTCTTTTTTCGTAACTTTGTATGAAAGTATGGTTTAGTATGAGAAGTAATTTTTTGAAGATAATTCTAACGATATTAGCATCGGTTGTAGTATTTTGCTCGTGTAAGGAAACGCCGAAACAAATTTTATACATCCCGCAAGGTACTGCATCGGTGATTGTGGTAAATCAAAAATCTATTGCCGAAAATGTTGATTTTCGTAAAAGCGTTCCGGCAAAGCGAATCCTGAATTATTTTGCTCAATATGGTTTCTCAAACGAAACGTTCGATTTGGCGATTGAGGCGTTCTACGCACCGAACGAAAAGACGGGTATCCAGAATTTGTCGGATGTTGCAGCGTATATGATTCCTTCGCAGGAGTTTCGTAACGTATATAATTGTATGTCGGTTATGTTGACTGATTCCGCTTTGTTCGACACATATCTGCATACGACGATGAGTGCCAATTATCAAGTGTTGGAAACTGTGCAAAACTGCCGTTGCTACATAAACCGAAACGACCGTTTTTCGTGGATTGCCTTTAATAATGAGGTTGCCGTATTTGGTTGCTCCACAATTCACACGAAAGGTATCGCTGAATGTGTTAACGCCATATTTTCTCCGAAACCGAAATCTTTGGCTAAAAATAGCGACTTCGCCGATTTTTGGGAGAATAAATCCGATGTGAGTATGTGGATGGCAACGTCGGATTTGATTGACACCTATCTTGTGTGGCATAAACAGCTGCCTCAATTTTTTATGTTGCGCGACGTTCCTGAAAAAGTTTTGCGTGACAATTATATCCATTTGAATACGAAATTCGACAAAAATGTCACTGTTTCGCTTGCTTGTCATCCAAGCGGCGCTTTCAAACGGTTTTGGAAAAAGAATAATTTCACGACAAAATCGTTTGATAAAGATTTCTGTAAGATATTGCCTAAGAATACGTTATGGTTTATGACCTTGTCGGTTGACCCTATGCGTTTCTTGTCACAAATCAAGGAAACCGAAGGTGGAAAATATATTGAGAAGGAATTGGCGAAGTTGGATATCACCTTGGAAGACTTCCTAAAATCGTTTGAAGGTGATGCTGTATTTTCAATGTATGACATTACGTTGGAACAAATTCGTAGTTGGGAATTTTCGCCACAGAAAAATACTCAGGAAGGCAAATTCCTTTGGAATCATCTCAGCAAAGAACAAAAGACAACGTTCCCGCATATTGCCTGTGCAATGAAAATGAACAATTCCCGTATTGCTAATATGGTATTGACTCACGTTTCATCTGATGTGTGTGAACAAATTACTCCGGGATTGTATAATTTTTCAAAGATTATGGGATTTCCGTCATATATAGTTTGTAAGGATGATTTCTTGGCACTTTCAACCGATAAGGAGTATGCACAGAGTTTGATTGATAATTCCCAATACCATCCTTTGATGCAAGGCGAGACGGTTTTGGACTTGGTTACCAAAGCCGATGGCTGTGCTTCGTACCACTATGTTGATTTTTCAATTGACAATTATCCAAAGATGGCAAAACAATATCTGGAACAAATGGATGTGCTGCCACTTGTAACGTCTTATTCGTCAATCGTTAAATCGGCAGAGATGACGTTGACCGACTCGTATGAGGGAAATATTGTGGTTGATTTTCAGGATACGAGCAAAAACAGTCTTTTGCAATTGAACGATTTGTTTGAAATAATTCTTCCCTAAATGTTTGAATATTCTATTACTCCTCGCGTTGCCGACACCGACGCACTTGGGCATATCAACAACACGGTTTTGCCTTGTTGGTTCGAAGAGGCGCGAACACCTTTGTTCAGAATCTTGAATCCTACTATGGATTTTGACAAATGGAACCTTATCTTGGCTCGTATGGAAGTTGACTATTTACACCAGATATTCTTCCATAGTCCTGTAAATATTAAGACGTGGATTAGCCGTATGGGAAATTCTTCCTTTGACGTTATGCAGGAACTTTGGCAGGAAGGAACATTGTGCGCCCGTTCAAAAAATGTCATTGTGCATTTTGACTTCAAGACCCAAAAATCACTTCCTGTTGTTGGACAAATGCGAGCTGATTTGGAAGCACATTTGCAATAAATTCCATAAAAAATAATCATTATTTTGTTAAGGGTGACATTTGTTCCGACAATCCGTCGTTTCTTTATGCTTTTGTGCTTTTCCCGTTGCAAAAGTTCTCTGAAATATCAGTATTGACTACATCAAGGGACGAATAAGCTGTTTTTCTTGTTTTGTATATTTCACCCCAAAATAAGCATTTTCGTACCAAAATTTGACGTTTTGCGTATTCGCAAGCGTGGTTATACCATTTTTTTGATTGTAAACAAAAAACGAAGGATTTTTGCACAAACAAATTTAAAGTTATGGCACATAAATTCATTTTAAGAGATTTTACAAACATCAAAACTCCGACGAGATTATTTGATATCGTTGACAATTACGAGCAAAATTATCCAAGTCAGAACATTGCATTGGCAGGAAAGCAAACTGGTCAATGGGAGTATTATTCTCCTCGTGAATATCAAGAATATATGAATAACATTAGCTATGCATTGATGGCTCTTGGTATTCAGGCAGGCGACAAGGTTGCACTTATCGCTTCAAACCGTCCAGAATGGAATATGCTTGATATGGGTATCATGCAGATTGGTGCTGTTACTGTTCCGGTGTATCCTACGGTGAGCGAAAACGATTACAAATACATTCTTGAACATTCCGAAGCAAAGGTTGTGTTTATGGAAGGAGCCGACGTGATGAAGAAAATCAACGCCGTTAAAGCTGATTTGCCAAAGGATTTGAAGCATTTCTATACGTTCATCGACAGAAAGGAATATCCATATTTCAGCCAATTTATCGATTTAGGAAAGAACAACCAAAATCCTGAGGAACTGCAAAAACGTAAAGATGCGGTGAAATCATCCGATTTGGCTTCAATCGTTTATACGTCAGGTACAACCGGCGTTCCCAAAGGTGTAATGCTTTCACATAATAACTTCATCTCACAATTAATGTCGTTGCGTACGACTCCGTCGGCGTGGTCAACTCGTTCGTTGAGCTTCTTGCCGTTGTGTCACGTGTACGAAAGAATGTTGGTATTCTTGTACCAATACCTTGGAATGTCAGTTTATTATGTACAAAATCTTGGAACAATCGCTGAAAACATCAAGGAAGTTAATCCTACAATGATGTCGGCTGTACCAAGAGTGTTGGAAAAATTCTATGACAAAATCTACGACAACGGAAAGAAACTGACAGGATTTTCTAAGAAATTGTTCTACTGGTCAATCGAAGTAGCAAAACAATATAAGATTGAGGCTTGCGACCGTACATTCTTCTACAATATTAAATGTGCGATAGCGAGAAAACTCGTTTTGAATAAGATTGTTGCCGCTATCGGTGGCGATTTTGATATCGTAGTTTCTGGTTCTGCCGCAATTCCTTCTCATTTGGTTTCATTCTTCTCTGCAATAGGAATGCCAGTGTTTGAAGGATATGGATTGACAGAAACATCGCCGGTGATTGCCGTTAGTGCCCGTGAAAAATTCTCTCGTGAGGCAGGTACGGTTGGTTTCCCGCTTCCTGGCGTAGAAATCAAGATTGCTGAAAATGGTGAGGTGATGTGTAAAGGTCAGAATGTGATGATGGGTTACTACAAATCACAAGAATTGACCGATGAGGTAATTGACAAAGATGGCTGGTTCCACACGGGTGACCTTGGTAAGTTTACCGACCGTGGTCAACTTGTTTTGACAGGTCGTATCAAGGCGTTGTTTAAGACAGCATTCGGAAAATATGTAAATCCGCAAACGTTGGAAAGTGCATTTGGTGTGTCACCATTTATCGAAAATATTGTCGTATTCGGTGAAAATCAAAAATTCCCTGCTGCAATCATCAATCCAAACTTTGAGTTTTTGAAAACATGGTGCGGTACTCACGGCATTGAATACACGACACCGGCAGAAATGGTGAAAAACAAAGACATCATTGCTCGTTTCAAACGCGAAGTTGATAAATACAATCTTCAATTTGGTGATACGGAACAAATCAAGAAATTCGACTTGGTTGCCGACGAATGGTCTATTGGCAATGGCGTTCTAACTCCTACGTTGAAGGTTAAGAGAAACGTAGTAAAACAATTGTATAAGGACAACTTGGAAAAATTGTTCGCATAATAATAGGATTGGTTTATATGGGGCGGATGTAGGTAACTGCATCCGCTTTTTTTATGCAACAGTCACAATGTCGTCGAGTTCCACGTACCAAATGAATCCTTGTGCCGTGTAGCCCATTTGCGACAGAATGTTCATGTATTCTTTCACTTGTTTCTTGTAACTCTCAGGTTGTTCCTTACCAAATTTGTAGTCAATAATGGTAACGTCTTTTCCTTTGATGAGCATACGGTCAGGACGTTTTTCCACACCATTTTGTTGTAATAAAGGTTGCTCCGTCAAAATGTGGTCCCATGAGTCGTCGAACCAATGAGCAACGCGTTTGTCTGTGATTTTTTGTTTTAGTTTTTCTGCGATTTCGTGCTTCTCTTCCGTTGAAAACAATTCTGGCGGACAATACTGATTAACATAGCGTTCAATATCGGCAACGGTGTTGATGTGTTCCAAAATCTTGTGCATTAATAGACCATGTTCTCGTTCCGTTTGCGGTTGGTCAAGTGCTTCAATGAAATGTTTTGAGTTTTTCTCGGGCACAAGTTTTATTTCTATATCACTCTCCACGTCATTGTTTATTAGTTTTGGAATGATGTATGACGTAAAGTTTTTGGTAACAATCGTATCATTAGATTCAGCTGCTTTGGAAGGTTTTGCTTCTCCTAACTTGAAACCGTTTTCCGACATTTCAATCGTTGCAAAGTCAGAATTGTTTTTAAAAAAATCATTATATCTATTGATAAAATCAGATGGCGAAATTGGTTCACATTCACACGGTTCTTGATTTTTCTTGCTACTTTTCTTTTCTTTCTCAGCTTTTCCAAGAAGAATCGTTCTAAAAGTATTCTTACCAGCGTTATTTTTGTCAAAAATGTAGAGTTCCTCTTTTGGTCGCGTACACGCAACGTATAATGCGTTGATATCGTCGATTTCCACGTTGTATTGTTCTTCGATATATTTGTCTCGCAACGATGTTTGTAGCAAGTTTCCTTGTAAATCAACAAGTTTTAATTCATCAAAATCCGTCTTGTAAAGAGCTGTTCTATTGTTATTTTTCCCTTTGATAAATTGGGGCATAATGACCACAGGATATTCAAGTCCTTTGGAACTATGAATTGTAGCTGCACTCATACAGCCATGGGCTTTTGCCTGTTGCAGAAAGGTTTTTCCCTTGATTTCATCCCAATGTTCCAAGAAGCTTGAAATACTGGTGTTATTATTTTTTGAATAGGAATATACAATATTCTGAAAATCTGTAAGAAACGCTGTTTCTTCTGGTAAGGTTTGTAAGTTGAAATTCTCAATAATGTGTTCGCAGGTCTCAAAAATAGACATGTTCTGCACTATCGGTTTGAGTGCGTATTCCGGGAGTTCCAGAATTTTGGAAAATTTTTCGAAATCAGTTTTGTGAAGCGTGTTGAACGTATAGGTCAAGAAACTGTCGAGAAACTGGGCGTCCTTGCTTGCTTCGTTGACGATCAGCCGTTTCAGATAACAAATAATAAATTGTACAGCCAGTGAATTGTTGAGAAGCAGTGCTTCCTTGCTCATTATTGAAAAATACTGGGCATAGTCAGGGTATTCTGTTTTTTTCTCATTGAATAGAGTTACCAAATCGCTGATATCTTCGTTTTTATAGCAGAGAAACACAATGTCGTCGGGCTTTCTGCCTAATTTCAGCAATGAGACCACTTTTTCTACCAATGCATTGTTGAGGTTTTCTTGTGCTTCATCAGCTTTTCCCCCTTCAAAAATGTGAATCTCAACGCAACCACCGTCGTCTTTCCCCACTTCCTGACAACAGTTTTCGTAAATGTGAGTTATGGTGTCGTTGTTCGTGTTGTAATGTGTGTTAAAGTCTTTGTCAATCTTCTTTGAATACTGTTGGAAGAAAAAGTTATTGAACTGCACGATATTCTTTTTGCTTCGGTAGTTCACATTGAGTTTGTTAATGGTTTCTTGGTTGATGTACGGAAGCAGCTCGGAATCGTTTTCAAGATTGTGCAACAATTGCCAGTTTCCGTTACGGAAACGATAGATTGACTGCTTCACGTCGCCTATAATCAATGCTTTTTTCAAACTACTCAAAAGATTCTGTACAATTGGCTTGAAGTTTTCCCATTGCATCTTCGACGTGTCCTGAAATTCGTCAATCATAATGTTTTCGATGGTTTGACCAATTTTTTCATACACAAACGGCGTATCGCTATCGTTGATAATGTCTTTCAAAAATTTGTTGGCAAATGCCAAGAAGAACGTATTTTCTTGTTTGCAATAGGTATCTAATTCATTCTGAATGAATTGCGAAAGTATGATGCCTTTTTTATGTTCCAATATTTTTTTGGCCGTGTTGTATTCAATAAGTAATTCTTGAATTCTTTTCAGTTTTTGTAAAACGCCGTTATCATATATTTCAGATAGTTCATCGATATATTTACCACGGCTGCAACATTCGGAGGCAACAAAGATTTTTTCGTCATATTTTCCTGATTTAAATACCTCGTCTATGTTTAGTGTGTCACGCATCAGAACTTTGAAATCGGAGATGGAAAAACCTGCATTGTTAATTGCCTTCTGAATTTCGTCGCTCGTAAGCTGTGCCTGTTTTTTCGTGTCTTTCTTCGTTTGTTCCAATCTTACAAATAACTGCGACAATCTATCTATGTTTTTCTTTATTTCTTCGTCGGATTGAGGTTTATCGGTCATTACCTCCTGATAGAGTTCCTTGAAAAATTTGTTGCTTTCGTTCTTGATTTCTTTTTTTATGTCGGTTGTGGTACTGTTCTCTATGTCTTCGTAGGCAAAATCGATGAGAATCTGGTGCAAATCCTCGTTGTCGAGAGAGTTTATCAAGAGATTCTTCACGATAGTTTCCAATATCTCGTTTTGTCTTAGTTCCAACGTGAATTTAGGTGGCAAATTCAAATCTTTTGCAAAGTTACGAATCACGTTTTGCGTAAAGGCGTCGATGGTTTCAATGTAGAAAAACGAATAATTGTGAAGAATGTCCTTATAGATTTTTTTTGCAGTAGTTTGGATTTCTTCTTTTTCGAGTGTCTTGCCATTGAATTTTTCTGCTTGCAATTCTTGTATGTAGTTGGCGTCGTCTTTGAACGAGAGTTGGTACAACGCACGCAAAATTCTGTTTTTCATCTCGCCACAAGCATTGTTGGTGAATGTGACGGCAAGCGTTTTTCTATAATTTTTGGGGTCTTGGAATAATAGTTTTATGTATTCCAACGTAAGTGTATAGGTTTTTCCCGAACCTGCCGATGCTTTGTAAATATCTAACATAAAAAATTTTTTTTTAAAGATACTGGAATGTTTTGTTTTTGGCAATGAAATTTGATAAAAACTATGAACAAAAAAAGCAACCTTATTAAGATTGCTTCACAAAAGGTAATAGTACCCCAATGCTAATTATTTATTAACTTAATTATTGTACGCTGCTTCGTATCCTTCGTGATACCCTTGCTTGTAACCTTCCTTTACACCTTGCTCGTAGCCCTCATTGTAGGCCTTGATTTTCCCTTGTTCCAATCCTTCGCTATATGCATTCTGGATTTCTGCTTCTGAATTGCCACAACTCACAAATCCTATGGCGATAACTGCAATTAATAAAAATTTCTTCATAATTTTACCTTATGTAACATAAGACAATGTATTTTTGAAAAAGTTTCAAAAGTTTGTAACTTTTTTGTAAAGTTTTTTTACTGAAAAATGAAATCCTATGGAAACCATAAAAATACGGGAGAAAAAATTTAAAAAGTTAGTTGACATTTCGCAAATTGAGGAAGTTGTTTCCCAATCTCAGAATGTGATAAATTCCATTTTGCAAAAAGACAGCGACGCAATTTTTATTGTTATGGCGAATGGAGCGAATTGGTTTGCCCAAAAACTCTTTTCTGTCTATGAAAACACGTCGCTTCATATAGAATACGCTCGTTTGGAAAGTTATGTGGGAACAGCTCAGGCAAATGTATCGTTTGTTTCAATGCCGGCAGAGGATGACATACGTGGAAAATCCGTCATTGTGGTGGAAGATATTCTTGATTCGGGGAAAACGATGGAACATTTCAAGACGTGGCTGACAGAGAAAAAAGTGAAAAATATTCATCTGATAGCATTGTGTAAACGAGATGGAAATTCTCTTTCCACCGACAATTCGCCATTGATTATTGCAAAAGGAGAATGGATTGTCGGATGTGGTATGGATTATAATCATTGTGGCAGGAATTTGAAACATATTTATACGATGGAAAAATCGTAACAATCTCAAAATCAACACCAAGGGAAAACCACGACGCTGAAGCGATATTTTTTGTCTCAAATGTCTTTGTCATTTCTCAAGAAATCTCTATCTTTGGAAATCTTACAAATTTGTATAAAAAGAGACGTATGAACACAGTTACATTGATAGCAAACACGGGAGTTCAAACGATGTCCTTCCGCGTGGGCCTCAAAAAACGAGATGGGTTTTGCAAATATTTTTATGAATGGAAAAATCCTATAAACGACAAATGGTATCTTGACGCCGTGTATCGTTTGGAAGAACAAAATGGCGACGAGTTAAAAATTGCATACTATTATCTTCGTCCGTTGATTGAAAATGGATGGTTCGCTCCGGGACAACCCATTTCAATGACTTTGTTGAAACAAAATGGCATAAAGCCAATCTTCGTGGAAGGCGAGAATCAAGAGAATGGACGTATTGTTACGATAGATTTTGATGGTTTTGCCAATTTGATTTCTCATTTTGAGAACATTTGGTTGCCGTTGCCTTATTTCTATCAACGTAGAAAACAAAATGGCAACGTGCTTTTCAGAACATTCGGTCCGTTGAACTGGTGCCGTTGTAAATTGACTCCTCGCGAATCAGCTGCTGACCATCGTGACTACGATATGATGGTGGCTTTTGACACTCGTGCTTTGGATAAGGAATCGGTGAGTGTGGTGGAAGAACAGAATCACGAATTTCCTCTCTTTGCCGATAGTTCTGTCTCGTCATTGGAATTTGGTTTGTGCCAAAATGAGTTGTTCTTGTCGGATTACATTTCTTCTCAATTGAATTGCTCGTATATCTATGAATATCTGTTACATACACTTCATCCTGAAACAACCGATGTGAATGAGTTGGATAGTGAATCTCATCGCTATTCGTTTGTTACGACTTATTTGTTTTTGATTGACTTGTTGTTGGCAGAAGAAGTGTTGCCAACGGTAAAATTGATTAAAAACACGTCAGCTGACGCTCGTCCAGTCGATATGGTCGTTTCGGTTTCGGCAGACTCGGCAACGGCTTTGGTGATGGAAGATGAGGATTTTAATACGATTTCTCCTGTTCGGACATCATTAGTGGCTGATAATCAGAAATATAGTTTTGATTTGAACGATATTGACATGACGGCCGATTGTGGCTCGTTTGGTGCAAAAAGAAGTGAACAATTCAAAACAGTGTCGAACAATTTTACGTCATCGCACACTTCACAATGTGCACAATCGTTGGCAAATTTGTTCTTGACTGCTTCAAAACAAATCAATGGCGATGCATTTCGGCAACAGGGCGACAAAGAATTTGAAGGCGTGCCTCGCTATTTGCGGAATGTGATTTTTACAACACCGTCAGCTTTGCTGAGAGTGGACCGAATGGCTTTGCTCAATAATGCAAAAGATGCAAAATCGTTGTTTGAGAAACAAACGGGAAATACCAACCTAACTATTTTGCCACAAATGAGTCCTAATGCAGACGAGAAGTCGTGGAATTATGACGAAAGTACGTGCATTCAGATGGTGTATCTCTATAGCGAACTTGGCTTCAAATATAAGGAATGTGTTTCGGAATTCTTCAAACTCTATTGCTTGAGCGACCAACCATTGACGATTGGGTCCGTCAATATTGACGATGCTACGGTTGATATGTTGGTGAACGAATATTCATTTGCCAATGAAAACGACTCTTTGGAACTACAACCGAAACCTTTGTTTTATGATACGTTTCAGCAAGCAAGTGATAGTATGCTGAAAGGACTGATTCAGGCATTATTGGATAATGAGAAATGTCCGCTTCGCAAAAAAATAGGTGGAAACAAGGACGTGTATCAAAAGTTTTTGCGCGATTTCTTTGGCGAAAACAATGAGCAAATCGCACAATTACAAGCGGCGTTCACCAAACAATATCTTATTCCGATAGCTTCATATTATATTGATTTACTGCAAAATAATAGTTGTAATTGTACAATAAGTTATGCCGATGTCTTTGCTTCGAAAAACGTTAGTCAAGACGTGGTTGAGGGCTTTAAGTCGTATGTGAAGAACTGGCTTGCTGAAAAAGGAGAAAAGGCAGCGACGATAGATATAACAAAACTGGAATGGAATTACGATTCAAAACAAGTTGCCGCAATCGTGCGAAAAGAGTTTGAACCGTTGTTGAAGAAAATTGCAACGATTTTCCATGCCTATGCGTGCGACGTGATTTTGCTCAACGGAAAAGCGGCTCATTTGCAACCTGTTCGTGAAATTTTCTTGAAATATTATGCCGTTTCGCCTGACCGACTCATCACTATGAGTGATTATTTTGCGGGAACGTGGTATCCGTTTGCTCAAAGCACCGGGTACATAAACGACACAAAAACGGTTGTTCCCGTTGGTGCATTTTTGATGACGCGTCTGTCGAAGGCAAAATCAGGACTTCGTGTTAATCAGGAAGCGTTGAAAGACATTGATTCTTTCAAATCGTTACAATTCGTTGAAGAATCTCGTTCGCGTTTGCGTGTAAATTATGCATTTACCCCAGACCAAAAACAAGCGAAAATTCTTGCGTCTTCATTTCCTATTACACTGAAAGCCAAACAAATGGATGCAGATTTATATCCCGAAAAAGCACTGTATGTGATTGACGTTAATCGTGCCAAAGTGGCTGAAAAACTTCGTCTGCAGGCACGAATAAATCGTGAGGATGTTCCGTCCGATGAGGTTTTGGAAGAAGAGACAAAGAAATTTGTGCAATCTATGCAGGAACGAATGCCTCTCACGATTACAATTAGTCGAAGAAGTTCCGATAAGGAAGTGCTGTTGGCGGGAACGGTGACAGATAAGGATGGTGTCAATGTAGATGACCACAATATAGAAATCCAGATGAAACAATGCGATGCAAATCAAAACTGGAAAGAAACGGGTGTCTATGAATTTTAATTTACGGCAATGAAAATACAGAATATACAAGAAACGATTCAGTTAATTGATGAAGCAATAGCTTGGTCAGAAGAGAAAAATGTCCGTACCTTTCCTAAGGAGGTGTTTAAGGCATATCGTCGGAAATTTGCGAAAATCAATGAAGTTGCTCCCGAAAATAAGGCAAAATCTGCTTCAAAAGCGGTTGCCCGCGACGTGGTCTCGCAATTGTCGGTGTTTGATATCGTATTGTCACTGATTGATGCATATTACGACGGAATCAGCAATAAGGATACGGTCATTTCATATGCTGCCATAAACCAGCGTTTACCTGAGATTTTGCCACAAGTTAAGAAAAGCAAAGTGATGCAAAATTACATTACCGAAGACGATATTCTGGAGTTGGGTGAATATCTGCAAACGGTCATTGGTGTGAAGGCAGCAAATTGCTATCTGTCAGATTTTTGTAAGATTTTGGCTCCGGCTATCGCCTATGTGCCGGCAACCGCATGGTGTTCGGTTTTGTCATTCTTGTGGAACGATAACGCAAATGTCACCAAGGTGTTCGAATCATTGTTGGAACGCTGCGGATTGCTGGAACAAAAAGCCGATGGTCCAATGACGACCGATGCAGAATTGAAACAAATGCAAGATGAACTCAATCTCATTTTGCAAGTGTATAAGTCGCCAAAATCAAAAGAATATATCCAGAAGGTGGTGAGCGATATTCAGGCATTGCTTGACCGAGATATTGAGAACAATCAGGAGTTGTTTGGTAAAATTCAAGATTGCCTGATGATAAAATCCGATGCTGTTCGGAAAATAATGTATCAGGCATACGAAGAACAGGCAGAAATGCCTTCTGATGTGCTTACGGCGAGAATTGTCGATTATTGGATGCAATATATCAACAATCATGTGAAGGAACTGAACACGATGCTTCCGCACGCTGAAGAAGTTGTGTATGCATTGCTGACCATTTTCCAGAATAGTACGACGGAACAAACGTTGGTGGATGGTGTAACACAATACCAAGATGCGTATGGTATTTCGGCTTCGGAATATGCGGTGGCTGATTATATGACGTTTGAACTGAATCGTTTTGTTACGACGTATGGTCGTACCACGATGGATTACGATGTGTTGCAAGATGTACAGGCGTTGGCGGAAAAATGTAAGTTGAAGATTGCCGACGTGTCGCCATTGGCTATCAATAGCAAACCACAACGACAAGATGCGAAACAAGCGTTGGAGGTTCTTGAAAAATCGGCAGAAATTGAACAGGCCGATATGGTTACTATTATGAATATGTCGTTGTGGGACAGCTTCCCGAAATGGATAAATTTTATTACTATCGGATTATTGGCAATCGCAAATAAGTAAAAAAATGAACGAGAAATTACAATTTAGTTGGGGTCATATATTTGCCTTCTTGGCAATGATAATGATTTCATACCTTACCTATACGGGAGCGGCATATTTATACGACACAAATTTGATGGTTTCTGCTCTCTGGGCAATCGGAACCTTTTTCGTGCTCTTTGTCGTTTTCGTGGGAACACAACAGTTGAAGGCAACCGAGCAAAACTTCTCACGCAATATCTTGTTGGAACGAATCGGCGTGGTGCTGTCGGTTGTCGTGTTTCTTCTTATGATAAGCATTTCACCGTTCAAACATTTTTGGACGGTTTATGGAAATCGCTCGGAAATCACTTCTGAGTTTGCCTTCGCCATTGATTCGTCAAAAAGTATCTTTGAAAATTATGACACTTACGTCGATGCTCGTGTAAATCAAGTGCTTGCAAGCAAAAATGAAGATAAGGAAACTATGGCTGAGTTGCTCAAAATGCAGTTACGGCCAACGGTGATTGAAGAAAATGGCACCTTTGATTATGAAACAAAAGAACAGGAAATTCTTGCATGGATTGATGCCGCAAAGGAATCAAGCGTGTGGAATGTGTTTATGTTAGGTAACTTGACAGAAATTCAGGAAGGTGTGGAAAGTTGGAAAACAACGCTGGAATCGTGGACGGAAAAAAGTTTCTACGACGGCGATATGGCCCCCTATCAATCTGAATTTGATATTGTTACAAGTTTCAATGCTTTGAAGCAAAAATATACAGAAACGAAGATTTTTCAGTGGAGAGCCGTTCTTTGGGCGCTTGTAGGTTATTTCTTCTTGGCCTTGCCGTGGCTCTTGCAACGTCGTCCGGTGAAAAATCCCTACGGCTTGCTCGGCAAAAAAGAATGGACTGAAGAATATGAGGAAGAAAATGAAGATTCGTCAGAAACCGAAATAGAACAAACTATCGTTGAGGTTGACGACGATGACAGATTTGAGATATAATGTGTAATTGATAGAATAAAAAGATATGCCAACAAAGGAAGAAATTTTTGACAACATCAGTGATTATCCTGCCGAACAGATCGCGGGATTTATTACGTCAGGAATTGTGACGTTTGATGAATTGTGTGAATTCAAGAATACTGGTGGTGATTTCGGTAACGAATTGCGCGAAGCGGTGAAACAACTTGTTGCCGGAATGGAACTAAAAGACTGGGCAAAAGCCGAAAAAGGTAATTCCGAGGAAAGTTATTCGGAATACATCGAGAAATATCCTTCGGGCGACCATCGTGTGGAAGCCACTATTCGTATTGGTAAAATGCGTGCCGCAAAAGCCGAGGAAATGTTTTGGAACTCGTTGGACAAGACGAGTGTCGAAGCCGTTCAACGTTATATAAATGATTATCCGAGCGGGAAATACACGACACAGGCGAAAAAATTGCTGAAAGCGTTTGAACGACGTGCTCAATTTGACTTACATGAATATCGTAACGAACTTCGTATGATGAAGGAAAATGAGCATTTTGCGGAATTGGAATCAAAAGTAAATGAAGGATATATTACGAAGGATGAAATATTGAAACTAATTACCGAAGACCACAACCTGTTTAATACCGATTGTATCAACGACTTGCTGGATCATGGTTATATTACGTATGACGACTTGATTCAAAAGGCGCAGATACGCGAACCTTTCATTCACTCTTTGCAAAAAAATCTGAGCAATATCGATATCCCTTCTGTTGATTGTGATGCAGTTGAACAGATAGAAAAAACCTCGACCGAAATTTATTTCTGGGGTGTCAAGAACTCTGGAAAATCGTGTGCAATCGGTTCCATACTCAATACGGCTCGCAGAATGGGCTACGGAATTACAAACAAAAAAGGGCAGGGTGTCGCATATTTTGACGCATTGTCGGATTTGTTCAATCAGCACGATTCGCGTCCGACTTCGGTTTTGCCGAATGGTACGCCTACCGATAGTTTTGCCGAGATGGGATTTGATATGACGATGGCAAACGGACGCTATTACCCATTGACGTTTGTTGATCTTGCAGGCGAGTTGCTCACTGCGATTTATGCCGAAGCTCACAACGTCGTGTTGGACGATCCTGCATACGACAAGGCGGCAAAGGCATTCCGTAGAATTTTGTTGGAAAATCATAAGGAAGGTAATCGTAAAATTCACTTCTTTGTGATTGAATATGGTGCTGCTGGTAAAAAAATAAAAATCGGAAACGATATAGAATTGGGTCAGGATGCCCTTTTGGAGAATGTGATTGACATTCTGAATGTGGAGGACCCGATGGAAAACCCGTTCAAGCGCGACACCGATGCTGTGTATGTGGTGCTTACCAAGGCCGACAGAATAAAGGCAACTTCGGCTGCTGAACGTAAGGAGAAGGCAAATGCCTATGTACTTGAGCATTATAAAGGTTTGGTTACCGCTATTCGCAATGTTTGTCGTGAGTGTGAACTGAACGGCTACGTGAAGCCAATTGCGGGTGCCGAAGAAGTGAAACCGAGAATTTTGGTACTTCCATTCTCTATTGGCGACGTTTGTTTCAAGAGTTATTGCGAGTTGAAAGAAGAAGGTCCAGCCAAGGTTTTGAACGAAATAACTTCACGAGCAACGTCGGAAGAAGACGACAAAAGTTTCTTTGTAAAACTTAAAAAGAATTTTAGGAAATGAAGCAAATAGCTGTTTGTGTAAAAGAGACGAATGACGGCTATAGTAGCGATTTCCTCTATAAGTCAAGTTATTTCGTAAGCGAAGGTGTTGTTACCGATATTCGTCTTTCGTGGATTAGCAACGTTCTTGATACTTCTACGAATGAGTTGCGTGAGCAATTGAAGGAAACGACGCCACTCCGTTTTATAAAGTTTACCAAAGAGTTTTTCTATCTGGTAATTCTAAAAATGGGACAAACTTCGCGGTGGAACGATAATGTTGCAGTGTATTTTCAGGTGCCTCTTGGTGTTTGTCCTACGCAGGCGGAGTGGGATACGCTGATTCAGGCAGTTGATGGCGTGCTTGAAAAGAAAGAATTGTTGGCAAAACCAGAATCGTGGACGTTCTTGGATTCTTTGCTGCAAAAAAACTATGAATGCGAAGATGTCTTTGTGGAATATGCCGAAGGAGCAAAACCATACGCTTGTCGCTATTTGTCGCGATTGAATTCGCTTTCGCAGTTCCTGCTGAACTATTATCAGCCAGGGTATCAAAATTATGAGGCAGTTGTACTGATTTCTGAAAATCAGAAGCAAACGGTTGTCTGCAAACCTTCTGTTGTGGATTTGACCAAGGAGGCACTGAAGGAAATGACGGTCTTTTCTGCTCCGAAAAATACTGATGGATGGTCCGCTTATACGGCAAACGATACGTTGCTCGACAAACCTATCATGGTAGCTAAGTCGGAACCATTGACTATTTATTGGAAGAAACCTGGCTGTAGAACGATAGCCAAAACGGGTGGGGCGACGAATCCTGCCTCGTTCCAAGTCAATCAAGATGACTGTAAGATGGTGATTTCCAAAAAACAGTTCAAGATAACCGACGACAACGGTCACTCCGTGCCAGGTTTCAAAATGACTATTGACGGCACAGGTTGCAGAAACGGCGAGATAGAACTCCCCGTGGGGTATTCAATCTCAAATGCCGCCATACGAATCGCCTTACAAGGTGTTATTCTGAAGGCAGACAAGAAAATTCTCACGAATAAGATTCTTTTTGCCATATTGGGTCTGATTCTGGGTTTGGCAATCGGTTTAATCATTGGATTTTCAAGAACGCCAAGCGTCGTGTATGTTCCCGCTGAACCAGTTGTGGAACCTTTCAGTTGTGAGAAATACTTCAAGACAAACACCGAGGTGTGGAACAAAGCGTCAATCGATAGTTGTGACGATTTGCACGGAGTGTTTGAATTATTGGTGTCATACGATTTTGAGGGATTGCAGACTAAGAAATCGGTGATGACAAAATATGAGGGAATGAAGGACTTGGTACCTATCGTTGCAAAAGCTGCGGACCTTGGCTTACACGTGGATTCGTCGGGTGCCGTTACATCAAAGATATTGAAACCTGCTCGTTTTAAAGAACGTGTGCTGACTGCCTATTTGGAAACATTCGACGTATGGAAGAAGGAAGACTTGGATGTGTTCGATGCTGATTTGTTCAATGCGTTGTATCATTATACGGGCGATGTCGTCAAGAATTATAATGTGGATGGCAGAATGAAAATCAAGACAATCTGCGAACAAGGATTTAAGTTCGGAAACACCTATCCCGACTTGTATTCCAATAGCAAGGAAATTACATTTCAAAACTATATGACAACATTCAAGGCTATGCCGACTTCAAAGAAGGAAACTCCCGTGAAAAAGGTAGAAAAGCCCGTCAAGAGTGCTGCTCAAGGTGCTGATGATTAACGAAAATGAGATTGTATGAATAAGATAATTAAAGTTGCCATATTGGCTGGGGCATTAGTCCTTATAGGATTTGTGTCGGTACGTTTTTATCGCTCTCAGGTGGAGAATACTCCCTCGTTGCTATTTACCGGCAATCAGTTTGTCGGTAACATAGAAAATGGCATTTCCGAAATGAAGAATTTTGATTGTGCCAATTGTACCAAAGACCCCGAGGAACTCCATATCAAGATGTTGAGCAAATTACAAGCTGTTGAGAAAAACGGTTTGGTCGATGCCGACGCTATGCGAGATATGAAAACTCGATATATGGCGGCGTATGCCAGCAAATTCTATGAATCGTGCGTGTGTGCTTTTTCGAAACCATGGACGTTTAAGGACGAACAATGGAGATTTGACAGAACAAAATGGTTGCTCGATATGCCTAATTCATTAACGCCGACAGCAAAAGTGGAGTTGGAGAAGATAAAACAATTGGAAAACGATTACCGTGCTGCCGTACAAATAGCGTCTCGTCGCTCGTTTGTCGGAATTGAGGATGCCAAACGGCAAATTTCACAAGCTCGTGTGTACAAACAAGATAAATATCTTTCTCATTGTGCCTCGCTTGTGTCGTCGTTGGAATCATTGCCTAGCAGCATTCATAACAGCCATTATGCCTACGTGCAGGAAACCATTGAAAATATGGAGATGCAGATTCAAGTCCTGGAACGCCTTAATTCTGACTTGAAAACGAAGAAGAAATCACAGTATGATATGTCGAAAGTGCTACAGGCAAACTACACTCGTATTTATAACGACATTGCTACAAATATGCCTAAGGTTCGTGTCGCTATCGACGACTACGATACCAAAGCACAAGCTACGTATGGCACGAAGAAGGACATATCCTCTATTAGTGGAAAAGTAGGAAGCATTACTCAAAAATTTTATAGTTTACCAAAACCAGAAAACGAATAATAATGAAGAAATTTATACTTACTCTTGGAGCATTGTGTGTTGTTGCAACACAAATCTCGGCACAAAAAATTGAAAATATCGGAGCACAAATCAATGTCGGACCCACGATTTTTATGGGCGATGTTGCTAACTCGCTCCCCAAGTCAATGAACCTGATGGCTAACATAAGTGTTAAAGGGAACTTTTTTACCGAGGCATTGCAAGGAAAATTGACCGTGGAACAAGGAAAATTAACTGGAGAAAAACTTCCAATAGCGTTCGAAAACAACTATAAATCGGTGTATGGTAGTTTGCAGTTCAAACCATTATATTATATTTTGCTAACAACGGGCAAATTCCAACCATACGTTTCTTTAGGGTACGGTGGAATGTGGTTTCGGGCAAGAGAATACAATAAAGAAACGGGGAAATCTATCGCCTCGTATGGTTATAAAAATGTAAAATCGGAGTCTGCAACCTGCGAATGGATGATTCCCCACGGCATTGGTGTAGAATATGTGTATAATCCTAATGTCGCTTTTGTGCTCGACGTAAATAGGGTTTTTGTGTATTCCGACAAACTTGACGCATGTATTGACGGCAAAAAAGATTTGTTCGCTACTGTTACATTGGGCGTTTCTTACACATTTGGCAAAAGTGAAAAGGTTGCTCAACCTAATTACGATGACGATTATGAGAAGGAAACCATGATTTCGGAAAGTGAATGTAAAAATGCAATGAGCAGGAAAGATGCTGAAATAAAGTATTTGCAAGATTCTTTGGCAAAATTGAATAGCATTCCCGAATCGTTGCGAATCAAATATTGTCGTAAGTATTTGAATGGGCTGTTGTATAGAAAATGTAACGTCGAGGTAATCAATACCAACCTTGAGATGCTTGATTCTGCGTTGTTGAAAGACGATAATATAACGAAATATAAATATCTCTTGAAGAATTACCCTGCGTGGTACAAAGAGTTTGAATCGGTTGTGAAAGTTGCACAAAATGATGCGCGGAGATATAGTCCGTTGACGAAAGAGGCAACTGCTTATAAGAATGATATTGTAAATCGCATTACTAATTTATCATATAATAAAAGAATCTATTCCGAATGGCAAATCTATTATTTGGAAGATCAGATTGCGTTGATTAAGAGGCGTTTAGACGAGAAAGTAAAACACCCGGAAGTGATTATCGACTTCTCAGATTTACTATCTGAATAAAGTTTGGCACGCTATTTGCTTTTGTCCTTTCAAAACAATAAAGTGAAACTTAAAGTATAGGAGGACAGAGTCATGAAACGTTTAATGGTAATTTTAGCAATAGTTTGTAGCTCAGCTTACACATTTGCGTCGGAACTAGTAGTAAAAGGCAAAATAGATGCTCCTTTCTCAGTATATGTAAACGGAGAAAAATACTACTCTTACAAAAACAAAGTAGATGTTAGTTATATACCAAGTGGTCGTTACAACTTGGAAATCTACACCGAAGGTGCTTATTCAGAATTGTTGTACGACTACACGATTAACATCCCACGTCGCTCAACGGTATATGCAACGTTTACAGGTGATAACAAGATGTATATCTCAACGGAGAAGGATGCTCCAGCAACTATCATAGTTGACTTGACTCCATATCCACACAGATATCACAAGCCAGTTCCAGTGTATCATTCTACACCGAAACCAGCTCCAAAACATCACCATCATGCAGCTCCTGCTCCGAAGCCAGCTCCTCATCACGCTGCACCGGCTCCAAAGCCAGCACCGAAGCCAGCTCCGAAAGCAGAGTCAGCTCCAAGAAGCAACCATAAAAGTGCAGCTCCAGCAGCACACAGCACTACAAAAGCTGCTCCAAAGAGCGAAACGAAAGCGGTGAGAACAAGCACCTCGTCAACGAACAACAACACAAAGTCAACGACTAACACGACAGTTCGCACGAGCAGCAGTTCAAACAACGCGAAAACGACTTCTTCTACAAGAACTTCAAGTACAAGAAGCACGGTGAATACAAGAAAATAGATTTCTGATTCATAATACGTTTTTTTCGAATCCCTGAAAGACTCCCACTTTCAGGGATTTTTATATGTCGAAAGGAAGAATGTCGCTTTCCATATCAATTATGGAATGGATGGAAATCTGCTCACCAGTGTCGAATGAAAGCATGTTTCTTTCTCGGTCTATTATCGTCAGTTTACCGGTAAATGTTTTATACGCACCGCCTTTTTTGTTCGCATCGGGAATGAAGTAGGTAATGGAAACGACTGGATTTTTTCTGATTTCATTCTCCAGAAACAGGATTTTTCTATCAAGCACTTCAGCAGTTGATTCGCTTATCTCAATTTTTGCATCTGTTATTCTTGCCGTTTCTCGTATGGCATCGCTGTGACCGTTGAGTGCGGCAAAGGGTGTGAACTGGGCGGCACGGTCTCGCAGGGACATTTGCGGGAATCGCTTCGATACGGGATGTGGTAAGGAAATTATGTCGTCATAATCGTGTGTCATGCCTTGTGCCCTCCAATTTGTTTGTTTCGTTCTTTGGCCGTTGCGCCTTCTTTGAAATTCAATCCTTTTAGAATTGCATTTTTCCCAAATCGTTTTTTTATGGAAAGAATGGTTTCCTGCATTTCCCGTTCTTTTTTGTTTGAGGTTTCGTCCTCCTCTGCGTCTTGAAAATCGGGAAACAGTTCAAGTTGGCCTTTGGGTTGTTCCGCCGATTCCGAAACGACGTGGTTCGTAGTAATTGTGATTCTCCGAATAAGGAGTGAGGGATTCACTATCGTGTCATACAAACGGAGTATGGCATTTGTGATGACCTTCGTTGAAGAACTGCGTTTGTTGAGGTTTGCTGTGCCATGACTTTCTTTAGGAACGATTCTTCCATAAAAATCAGTGGTCGTGTCGCCATCGTAATTTTCATTTCGTATGAGTGATTCCGCATCATAATTGATGGTTAAAACCAACTGATTCGTTACAAGTTTTTTCTCTACAAGCGTCAATGCTGCTGATTCAGCCATTTCGGCAACAACGACGCGGGCTTTTGAGAAAGTGTAGGGTGATTGTAATACCTGTCCGGAACTGAGGGAATTTTCGGCAGGTCGGTATGCTTTTATTTCCTTTATGGTACAAGGTTCCCAGCCCCAAGCGTGATCTATAAGCAGTTCTGCATTGACGCCGAATTGTCGGTAAAGAAAACCTTCGGCTTCCAACGAAAGTCGGGCAAGGTCGCCCATGGTGAGTACGCCCACTTTTTCAAGTCGTTTCGCCGTTCCTCGTCCTATACGCCAAAAGTCGGTGAGTGGCTTATGGTCCCATAGTTGCTTTCGGTACGACATTTCGTCCAATTCCGCTATTCTTACTCCATTCTCGTCGGCAGGAATGTGTTTCGCTACAATATCCATAGCTATCTTGCTGAGATAGAGGTTCGTACCGATTCCTGCCGTTGCGGTTATTCCTGTCCCATTCAATACGTCGAGAATCATTTTCATTGCAATCTCACGGGCTGTCATTTTATAACTTCCCAGATAATTTGTAATATCGATGAAAACTTCGTCGATGGAATATACGTGAATATCCTCGGGGGCGACGTATTTGAGATAGATATTGTAGATTTTTGTACTATAATCGATGTAATAAGACATTCGTGGCGTGGCAACCAAAAAATCAATTTCCCAGTCGGGATGTTCTTGCAGCTCAGAATTGATGAACGACTTACCAGTAAAAGGTTTTCCGTTGTTTCTCCATTGCCGTTGTCTATTGGCCGCTTCCACTTTTTGAATGACTTCAAATAATCGAGCCCGTCCAGGTATGCCGTATGCTTTCAGTGTGGGCGATACGGCAAGGCAAATGGTTTTGGGGGTTCGGCTTGCATCGGCAACGACAAGGTTTGTGTCCAGTGGATTTTTCTTTGCTTCCATACACTCTACCGAAGCAAAAAAAGATTTTAAATCAATCGCAATATATGTCCGTCCCGAAGATTGTTCCATACTTACAAAGATAAATTCTTTACGAGAAGAAATCAGGTTTTTCTAATAAATTGTACTTTTGCAGATATTTTTGTGGAGATGATAATAGTACCGAAGGATCTACCGCTTATAGCGAAATTGCAGTCAGAAGGACTTGGCTTGACCGACACATATTCGGGAGACAAAGTTCCTCTCAAAATGCTTTTTCTGAATCTTATGCCCGACAAGGAAGATTCGGAGGCCGACATATATCGTTCTTTGGTTAATGTAAACGTTCCATTGCAAATAACTCTCGTGAAAATGAGTAATATGCGATACAAGACCACACCACAAGAATATATGGACACGTTTTACGAGGATGTTGCCGAAATTATGGAACGAGGCGAGATGTACGATGCAATGATTATCAACGGAGCACCGTTCGAACGCTTTGAGTATGAGGAAATTGTGTATTGGAAACAATTGTGTGTATTCTTTCGCTGGGCCGACAAACACGTGAAATCGACCTTGCATATTTGTTGGTCGGCATTTGCAAGGATTTATTATAATTGGGGCATTCACTTTAAACGAAACAGTTTTCAGTGGAGTGGGGCGTATCCTCACACGATTATTGATAAAACTTCACCTTTGGTTGATGGCACGTTGACTGAGATAGTGTTGCCCGTGAGCCGTCCGTGGTATCTGTCGCACGACGAGATGCAACAAGTTTCGGAGGCAAAAATCATTGCCGAATCGCCAGTGACTGGTCCTGGACTGATTGTTGCCTATGGAGGCAAACAGGTTTATGCCGTAAGTCATCCCGAATATGGACCGGAGAGAATCAAAGCGGAATATTTTAGAGATATGCAGGCAGGGAAAAATCCTATGTTTCCGTTTAATTATTTTGAAGACGACGATGCGACAAAACCAGTGAAATATTCGTGGAAATCGCATCGTGACCGATTGTTTGCCAATTGGATAAGCGAATATGTCTTGAAATAAGATTTATTTCGACACTGTTCGGAACGATAAATCCCCATCATAGAAATCACAATCAAATTCGCGAAGAGGATATTTTGCGGGACCTTTTTCCATATAGCCACCTTCCATATTGAATTCGGAGCCGCAGGTGGGACAGTGGAGAATGTACGGCCACGATTTGTCTATTTCCATTGCACTACCACTTGCCTCGAAGGTGCAAGTCCTGTCGAAAGCCCTGAAATCGTCGCATTCGCCACTCACTTTTACACGATACACAACAATGCCGTTGCAATTGTGTCCAGCACAAATATTTCCTGTCTGCAAAATGGCAGAACCGCCAGCGGTGCGAAGATTGGAATAACGAGCGTCTCCCTCAATGGCAAGAACTTTATACGTAAGTGATGTTACGGGAACAGGATTTTCGTCCTTCCGGCAGGAAATCAGACAAAACAACACAACGATTCCTATGAAAAAAAACTGCTTCACGCATTTTCATTTAACGGGATAAAAATACAGTTTTTTGCGTATTTTTAATTAAAAAATCTTATTTTTACCCAAAGTTCCCGGCGAAGCATTTCCTAAATGCGGTTGGGTGGGCTTGGACATATAAGAAGGCGTTTATCTGACGCTTTGTTTTGACTGTCTGAAATTCTCGCAAGTATTGATGTCTGTCAACTCAAAGCAACGATGGATGCCCTGTTGATATGAAGTGTAATAGTACGCCTGTACTATTTTCATATCGGCGTGGGTTCTTCGTTGCTCGTTTCGACAGACAGGGCAATGCGAGAGCCTCAGACAGTGGAACGGGTAACAGGTACTATTCCACGCTTTTTTATTTTTAGCAGTAAACATTTTTTGTGAGGGAATCCATGTAGTAAAACAGTAGTCGTTGTACACGACACGGATATGGAATTGAAAGAGTTCGAAACATTGGATAAAAAAGCGGAGCTTTTTGAAAAAACAGGCTTAATGGTCAAAATGAGACCTGAAATCCTTGTAATAAATTGAAATTTATATATTTACAGCATTTTTAAGAAAATGAGTAAAAATCTGCTTTCATTGTGGAGGGAAAAATGTAATCAAGAAA
>JAGCOW010000047.1 GCA_017642535.1 Bacteroidales bacterium
TCCATAATATTTGTCAATGATTTATCCCAACCTGTAAATGTGTAACCTTCACGTGACGGAGTTATAGCAGGTTCGCCAGTTGCCGAGCCGCCTTCTTCAACCTGTTCTTCGCCGAGTGGCGTGCCATCCCAATCTTGATAAATAACAGTATAATATGTTACATTCTTCAAATATTGGGCTGTAATGGTCATATCGGAAACAACGTTTGTGAAAGTGTTGTCCCACCCAGTAAACGTGTAACCTTCACGTTCTTGTAGTTCTGGAGCCGTTGCCGCCTCGTTGTAAGCAACCGAATCGCGTTTAAGGAGTGTTTCATCCCAATCATAGAACAAAACGGCGTATTTTCTTATTTCACTATTTATTATCGGTGTATAATCTATATCTCCCGTTACGGTTGTAATTTCGGGAGTCCAGCCAGCAAACGTATATACGTATTGTTCTGTCTTGTACGACAATTCACTTTCGTCACCACGATACGACGGCATTTGTCCATAGTCTAACACATCACTTTGCAATTCAAGGTTGTCAGAATTTAAGAAACGCACAGTATAGCTGCGAATTTTTTCGCTGTAAACGGCAGTGTAGGTTGTTATACCTGACACTGTTGTTATTTCTGGCGACCAACCAACGAACGTATATTCATATTGTACCGATTCTTGCGTAGGAGTTTCACCTTCGTAAACAGGAAGCGTTCCTTCACGCACCTTGCCACTTTGGAGTTCCGTGCCATCGGCATTGACAAATGTAATAGTATAGAAAGTGGCGCTTATGACGGTTATGTCACACGTTGCATATTTGCTGTCATCGCTTACCGAAGTAACCGTGATTGTTGCTGTTCCCACACCAACGGTACTAATATATCCGTCTTCGGAAACGGTTACGACCGATTCGTCGCTTGACGACCATTCCAACGTAGGAATAGTGGCATTTGACGGCGTAACAGTAGCGGTTAATGTAGCACTTTGTCCGTTTTCGAGCGTGAGAGTCGAGTTGTTGAGCGTAACCTCGGTTACTTGTTCACCTTTCGCAATATAAATTATTTTTGACGCAGTTGAGCCATTTTCAAGTGAAGCCGTGACTTTGACTGACGTGCTATTGGCAAAACTACATTTTAAAGCAGTTACAAGTCCCGTTTCGTCAACCGAAAGATATTCTGGGTTTGCACTTGTCCACGTAACTGGTGCGGTAACGGTGTCGGGAGAGAACGTAACCGATAATTGCTGACTTTCTCCATACGACATTTCTTGTTCGCACTCGTCTATACTGAGCGTGATTTTCTTAACATTTACGTAGATATACCCTTCTTTGCCATTCGAAGATTTTGCAGATACTTTTGTTTTTCCCGATTGTACTGCTGTTACAAGGCCATTTTCGTCAACGGTGACATAATCTGAATTGCCGCTTGACCACGTGATAGTTTTGTCGGTGGTATTTTCGGGAAGAATGGTTGCTATAAGTTGCAATGTTGCTCCTTCGAGCAAATCAATTGTCTGTCCGGCGGTATATTCGTCTATTGATACACTTGTTGCCAAAACTGGCGATACGGTTATGTTCGACGTAGTGTAAGAAATCTCAGTACCTACAGCTGCCACCGTGATTTTTGCTGTTCCTGCACCTACGGCAGTTATCAAACCGTTTTCGTCAACAGTAAGAACGTCGGTGTCGCTTGACGTCCATTCAAGTTCGGGGACGGAACTGACCCATGCAGGAGTAAACGACGGAACACATTGTTGCGTATCGCCTACTTTCATAGAAGTTGCAAGAGTTGTCTTATTTGGTCCGTAAATGTAAATATTTGTCAGGGCAACGTCAGCTACCGTAATCGACTGGGATGTTGAAGTACCTATCGGGTGCGTTGCTGTTATTGTATATGTTCCTGTTTTTTTACAAGTGAAAATAGCACGAGAATATGTTTTTTTCACAGAGTTTTCGGTAACTATAGAATCAGAAATCGGTATTATATCAAACGCATCATTATCACTGCTTGACCATGTAACAAGTTCGTAAGCATACGTAGGAATTGACGTAACTACTATGTATTGGTGGTTTATTGAAAAATCCTTTGTCATAGCGGTGTTGTCTTTCGTCCATGCGGATTCGCCTACACGACGATAGTGCGTTCTTGCCAGCGCATTTAATTTTGGCTGATATATGGTTACGGTACACGTGGCTTTGTAATTTCCTTCTACCGTGGTGGCAGTCACTATTGCTTTACCAGTCTTGCCTGCGCTATTCGACACAAAATTAGTAGTGAGCAATCCGTTTTGGTCAATCGAAGCCCATGCACTCGTTGTGTAATCGCCTTGAAGTTTTAGAGACCAAACGACCTCTTTATTTTCTGCTTCCTCTGGGGAAACCGTAGCTGTTAATTGTACTGTGCTTCCTGCCGCCACATTGTTTACCGTAGTTTTGTCAAGTTCTATTCCTGTAACAAGAACAGGGTCTGGAGAATCGGGAATGTTTTCTTCGTAGAATACACGAAGATATGGATAGCCGTCGTTTATCGCGTCGTTGCGTCCCCAAATTGTTTCAAAATCCCAATCAACAAATGTTGATTTTGCATGCATTTCGTTCGTGGTTACCATCGAAGATAGGAAAACATCATACGTTGAATTCGAGAGATTATTTTCTGTTACAAGACTTTTGTCAAAATAGAAACTTGAAAGACAAGAAGTTCGACTATAACCACTGCTGAAACTATAATATGATTTTCCTGCACTGTAACAATTACTCAAACATACCTGACCTATTTGGCTATCAAATCCACAAAATCCGTATCCGTTGACATCAACGCGAGCATAGGAATCTTTTATTTGACTACCGCCCCATGCCGTGCCTATGAGACCTCCAGCATAAGTTCGCACGCCATCTTTGGTATAGATTATTCCTTCGGCAAAACATTGATCAACAGTTGCCCCACTTTCACATATTCCTATAAGCATACCTGGCCTGCCATAATCCACAGAAGCCCAACCGCAACGATTAAAAAGCATAAAATGGTATTTTTTCCCGTTGTAACCTTTCCCGTCAGTAAAATGCTCTGCTAAATCAATTACAGAAGCGGATATACCTACATTACAGATTGTTGCATTCTCTCCAACAACTGCGAATAAACCGTTATAATCTAATTGAGATCTATTGGGCATACCATTCAATTCGATATACATACCATAGATAACATGACCTTGTCCGTCAAATGTTCCATGGAAGGTATGATTCCCTTCGCCAGAAATATCATAATATGAACCGATAGGTTGCCAAGGAACGCCGTAGGCGCCTCTTCCCCAATACTGCCAATCGGTGGTGTCGCATAAAAAAATGTCGTTGTCGAGCACGACCTTTTTCCCACTGAAATCAAAAGGAGCGATCACTTGAGTCGGAACACCTCCACGATATCCTTTTCTACCGTTATCGCATTGTATTTTTTCGCCCCAGTCGTAAAATCCGTTTTGCATCGCCATAAACCCACGTAACTGAGCCGCGGTTTTTATATGGTATGTTGTTGCAAATTCATTTTGAAACGGCGTAATGTCATAATCAAAACGTTCGTCGTCAATCCAACGTGCATAGAGAGTAATATCACTCACGATTTCTGTGTCGAAATCAAAAATCTGCTTGAGTTCTGCGTCCTTATACCAACCGGCAAAAATATAATCATCTTTTTCGATACGAGTTGGAGGTGTTATTTTTGAACCAGCCAAAGCAAGTTGGGAAGCAACATCGTCGCCACCATTTGAATTAAACGTAATTGTAAATTCAGGACGCCAATCCGCATCTGTTGCCACACGAGGATAGTCATTTTCTCTCCATTGCCAATAATTCAGTTGAAAATCTGCTCCATGGCTGGCATTCCATGTTTTAACCGTATTATTCAGCATATTGACAAACTCTTTCGATTGCAGCCACTCGGTAGAACGGGCTCCGTTATATGGATTACCGTCATCGGTTATTTCAGCAAGTGAAGCATCTTCAAAGAGATTTTCTATATATCCCATTCCATTATAACGTCCTCCTTGACCTCCATTGTTGAGGTTCCCTGTAAAAAGATAATTGACAATTGAATCTTCGGGATAAAAGATTTCAGATCCCTGAATAAGCCCAACATAGTCTCCTAAAAGACCTTTTCCTCCACTCAATTTTGCTGAAGAAGAACAGTTTAATACATACGAAGAAAAGTTCAGTGCCTGATTTTCCATAATACCAAACAATGCTCCCATTCCTGCTTCGCTTCCTGATTGACGGGAAACTTCGCCCGAAGTCCAACATTGTATAATTATTGTGCTGTCGGAAGCGGAACCGGCAAGAACACCTATTTTTTCCGACGCGCGAACGTATGCATCTACAACACCAAGATTACGCAAAGAAGCACCTCGCCATATTTGTCCAAAAAGACCTTGGGTTGAAAGCATGTTGCTTATATACATATTTTTCACTTCATGGAATCCTCCGTCATAAGTACCGAGAAATTTCATAGACAGACTATTCTCATAATATGGGTGTGAACATTTTGTGCCTATCGGTGTCCATTGTGTAGGTGCAGTTTCTCCCCATTGCGAACGTGGCGCATTTAGTTCAATATCAGCTGTTTGAAGTATGTATTTCCCTCGAAAATCAATACCTTGATTCACCAACCAGCGGAAATTTTCCAATTGTTCCTTTGTACGGATTTGAAAAGGATTTTCTTTCGTACCTACGCCACCGTCAAACAATGTTGTTGCATTTTGTACATATTCACCGGTAGGACGTGGAAAATCGTCTTGCAATTCCCATTGACTGAGGCCGAAAACCGACGCAATCATGTTCAGCGTATCTACAAAAGCCTGTGAACGCATATACGAGAGAGCAACGCCTGTGCCGTTCCAACTTCCTCCTGATTGGCTTGTTATCTGTGGCAAACCATCATTGGAGAAATAACCAAACTGGAAACTTGGAACTACTTCTTTTGAATCCATTCCACTTTCTCCATCGAAAGATTCTGCAACAAACGCATGGATATCATTACGATAAGTCTCTACATCGTGGTGGCGGATATTTCCCGCCGAGTAGCAGTTTTGTATCGTACCCGACTCTGGATAATCGTATTGGTGATTGGAAACGTGACCGTTGCTCGCACAAAAAGACGCTAATATAGGATCGCCCCCAACACCTGTGGAGTCACTAACATCGCGAACGTCGCCCAAAGCATAGCATGATTCAATCACACCTTTCCAGTTTCTATATGCAAATCCAGCAATTGCACTCACCCAAAATGAATTTGTTGTCTGACCTTCTCCAACCACATTGCCCAACGCTCCACAAGCACGAATCTCACCTTCGTTTTGATAGACAAATCCCGCCCCCGAACGATAACGGAACGTGTGACCACCAGATCCATTTGCGGCAGCATCTGGTCCGCCTAATGCCTGAACATACACGTTTGACGTACATTTTTCAATCAATCCATAGTTTGTTCCCACAAAACCGGAACCTGTACCCATTGTACAACGAATAGCACCAGTGGTGGAGCAATTACGGATAACACCTGTGGATTCGTTTGTTAAAACAAATGCCGAACATCCTTGCAAGTCGGAATGAATATTTACTGAGCAATTTTCTATCAAACCACCATTTGTACGAACCAAACCCGCCATTGCTTCTTGTGTTGCACGCATTTCACCCTCAACGTGACAATTGCGAATGCTTGAACCCTCTGACACATTTAACGTAAGAAACGCTTGCTGAACGGCAGAAAGTTTAGAGTTTGCCATATTGAGATTTTCAATAGAGCCTCCGTCCAAATTGACAAACAATGCTTTATTGACAACCGAAAAATCGTAATCTTCAAGGTCAATGTCAAAATCATTCGGGTCCCAATCGTCAGCCCAGTTCATTCCTGCTCCGTAATACATATTATAAATGGTATGTCCGTTTCCGTCAAAATGACCACGGAAATAACCATAATCGGCATCGTCATTCAAATATAAACGCGTGTGTGCTATCGGCTCCCATTGTTTCCAATTGGCAGTATCCTCATCGGTGAAATCGGTGAGGTAAATATCAGCCGTAAGCTTAATGTACTTTCCAGAGAAATCCTCTTTATCCACATTGGTACGTGCCGCCAAGCCAGCCAATTGCTCGGCTGTGGAAATCAAATATGGGTCTGCTTGACTTCCCGAACCTGAGAAATTCTTGTCGGACGTACCGTCCCAATACGTTTGAGCAAACGCAGTTTGTGCCGCAATGCTTACAATCATCAACAAAAAAATACCGATTTTCTTCATATTATGGAATTTTAGTTAAACATTACAAAACAAAAAGCGACTTCCCATACAAATGATGGAAAGTCGCAAAAGTATATTTTTGCAGAAGAGAGAAATTACCCCCCCCCCGTTTAATTTACTGATTATCAATTGATTAGAACGTTTCATATGTTTTCGAAATAAAAATAAATCAAAATAATAACTAATTTAAAGTTTACAAATATAGAGATTAGTTTAAAAACAAGAGAGAATATAAAAAAAATTAGATCAAAAAAGTTGTATTATTGCAAACAAGATTAATACGTAATGCTATTCAAAACAACCATAGACGTTCCTCATGCTTCGTTTGAGATTTCTCACGCACAGAAAGGAATGGCTATTGGTTCGTGTTTCACCACAAATATCGGGAACCGTTTGCTGGCTGCAAAGTTTCCCATTTTGGTGAATCCGCTCGGAACGGTTTACAATCCTGTTTCTATTGCACAAACGATTGATTTGTTGCTCGGTGAAATTCCCTTCGACGAGCAACAGATTTTCTTCGCCAACGATGTGTGGCAATCGTATTATTTGCATACTTCATTTTCATCGGTCAACAAACAAGAGGTTCTTCAGTCGTTCAACAACGTGAGAAATGAATTTCTGAAAAGGTTTCAATCCGTTGATTATCTTTTTCTTACACTGGGAACTGCGTGGGTGTACGAACTGAACGAAACGAAGCAAATTGTGAATAATTGCCACAAAACTCCTGCGTCGCAATTCAATCGTCGTAAACTATCGGTTGAAGAATGCGTTTCGATTTTGGGAAAGTCAATTGCACGTTTACGAAGAAAAAATCCCGATTTGCATGTGATTTTTACCGTAAGCCCCATTCGGCACTGGAAAGACGGTGCACACGAAAATCAGGTAAGCAAAGCAACCTTGTTTTTGGCAATTGACGAATTACAAAAAACAGCGAAAAACATAGGTTATTTTCCTGCGTATGAGTTACTTATGGACGACTTGCGCGACTATCGTTTCTACGACGAAGACATGCTCCACCCAAGTGCCACGGCAGTTGAATATATTTGGGAAACATTCTCAAAAACATATTTTTCTAAAGAAACTATAGGTTTGATTTCACAAATTGGGGCAATCCACAAAGCCATCGAACATAGACCGTTCAATGCGGAGAGCAGCTTGTATAAAACCTTTATACAAAACACTCTAAGAGACTGTGAGACGCTTTCTAAAGAGAATCCTTTCTTGGATTTTTCAAAAGATATAACTATTTTACAACAAAAGTTATAACGAATGTGGACAGCGTACAGCTGTCATTTTTTTGCTCTTGTTTGAATTATCCACAATATAGGTTAATGTGATTTCCACTGCTCCGTGACCGTTGCTGGCCGTTCTCAGTCGTGAAATGTTTAGGTCATAGTCAAGCATTATGTCGAATCCCATATAGCGACAACCTAAGCCAAAAATGACTGCATCCTTGTTTTTTGAGCGAAACCACGCTCCTGCTTGTACTTGCGATATGGCAGATTTTTCAAAGTAAAATATCCCCATTCCGCCAAAATGAAATTCGTGTTGCTTCCCCTGAAACTGCATTTTGAATCCCGGAATGACGTCAATATTATTGGAAACTCCAATGATAGCATTTCCGTGAACTAAAAACCTATGGAGCAATATGGCATCGCCCGCATTGAAAAAAGAGATGTCGGGCTGATTGATATTGTACATTGCCACTCCCATCGTATAGGTTTGATTTTTCTGCGGTTTGAACGTGCCTTGTACGCCAGCGCTCAAGTCAAAATAAACGGCAGAATTCCCGTCAAACGCTTCTGTAACGGAGATATCGGGATTATACTTTGTTCCGTCGAATTGCTCACCAAAGGTTAATTTGGTGTAATTGAGCGTGTTATAGTGCATAGCAGGAAGAATTCCATACGAAATGATGACAGTATTTCCCACAAGACGAAAATGTTGTGCCAACGGAATTCCAAATTGAACAGTAGTATAATCAGCATCGCCAGCCATATCATAATTAATGAGCATTCCGTATCCGATAATGTAATTCCATTGTCGCTTGGTGTATTTTCCGTCAAAATTTGCCGAAAACGTTTGATATGGGTCGGCAACGGTGCGATATTGGTCACGATACGCCAGACAAAAACGGGATTTCCCCGTAAAAAAGCCAGCATCGGCAGGAGTCACGTTGAGCGTATTGGTATAAAAATTTGAAAAATGAATATCCTGTGCGAAGGACTGTATCGCAAAAAGACATAACACACAATATGTAAATGCTTTATTGAACATTAACGAATGAGAGTAATGTTTCCTTTTGCTTCAAATTTTTCGTCGTTTATGCACGTACCTTTCAAATAATACACAAAAACTTGCGGTTCAAGCAATTTCCCATGATACGTGCCATCCCAATATTCATTGGCATTATTCGTTTCGAAGATTTTTTCGCCCCAACGGTCATAAATTGCAAATTCAAACTCGGAAATCACACCACTATTTACTTGAATCACATCGTTTTTGCCATCATTATTTGGCGTAAATGCCGTTGGAACAAAAATAAACGGCGTTCCGCAAATCCAGTCAACCGACGTAATGGTAATGGTGTCGGTATTTTGACAACCATATTTGTCAACGGCAATCACTTTGTACGTAACAGCAAGAGGAATATCGGGGGTAACCGTCGTAATGGCCGATTGGTAATCGTCAAGCCAAACCGACGGCGACCAAATGTAATTTATTGTATCGACAGGATGTTTTGTCGCAGAGAGTTTCCCGACTTGACCGATGTACAACAACTGCTTATCGGCAGAAATGTTGATTTCAGGCAATTTTTCTTCCAATACGATATTCACCGAATGAACCGTTGAATCAGTGCAGTTGTGGGCATCATCAACAATTACGGTGTAGGTTTGCGGACATAAGCCCGTAAGTTTGTCCGTTGTCGCACCATTCGACCAATTGAACGTGTAAGGTTGCGTTCCTCCCGAAGCTACCACACGAATGGAGCCATTACATGCTCCGCGGCACGTTTCGTTGAATTGATAAATCGTGTCAAGTTTGAAAACATCTGGCTCTCGCACCGTCGTTGTCATACTTACTTTGCAGCCCAAACCATCAATAACGGCTACGCTATATTCGCCTTCGCCCAAATCAGTTCTAAAAGAATCTGTCGAGCCGTTTTCCCACAGATATTCATACGGAGAAATTCCCGATGGTTCCACATCAAAACTTGCATCATTTCTTCCATTACATGATATTGGAACGAAATTCTTTATGTTTACGGCAAGACTATCAACCTCAACAGTAACCACATCGTAATAGGTACAGCCAATTGCGTCGGTTGCCTTGATAGTAAAATCCGTTGTGTGCGTGGGATTTACGTATGCAGTTGCTTTGTCAGCGCCATTTTTTATGAAACTTTTTGGAGACCAATCGTACCATAACTCGTTCTCTGGATTAAGATTAGTCACTGAAATTGGCACCAAATCGCCACAGCAAATGAGCGTGTCGCCAGCAACAGAAATTTCGTTGTGAAAAACCTCAACGGAAATGGAGCTTTCAGCTTCAAATTCACAATAGGTACTAAGCGTTTTTACATAATACGTGGCATTCTCTGTCGGAGTTATTTCAATGTAATCCAACGAAAAATCAGGATTTATGATATGGATAAAATTTGCGTCGGTTGCCCACAAATATCGTTGCGACGGAGCATTTGTCTCAACCACGAGTCTAACCGTCTCGCCAAGACAGACTTGCGGTTTTTGCTTCCGTCCGTTTTTCATCACATTGATTTCTTTCACAAAATAATTCTCGTTAAACACGTTCACCGTTTGTTTATACACCGTCTGACACCACCCCGAAGTTACCGTCAACTCATACGTTGTTGTATCCTGCGGCGAAGCGTATGTATGTGGTTGCGTCGGGTCGGTCAACCAATCCTCGGGACTCCAGTCATACTCCAATTCGGGATTGTATTCGTTGGGAATACCTATCAACACACTTTCGCCCAAACAGATATTCTGCATTTCCAATGTTTCATAGTTGATTTTTGTAGAAATCGTGAGTTTCTTGCTCACCGAATCACTTTGATTGCACGATGTGGAATCTTGAACAAACAATGTGATTGTATATGTGCCATTCTCTTTGTAGGTATGCGACGGTGACTCGTCGGTAGAAGTGGTACCATCGCCAAAATCCCATTTATAGGTTACGTGAGGATTGTTGTAATGAATTTTTGTCGTGTTGTTGAAGGTGAGTTCCTTGCTCAAACAACCAACTTCAGGTATGTCGAAATCAGCTTCAATAAGACCAAAATCTATCACAAAACGGAACACTGCCGAGTTACAATTGCTTGAATTATTGCGTGTTGACCACGCCCCTGGATTAGGTGCAATGGGAAATCCGTTGCAACCACCACAGCTCGCACACACGCTCTGATACACATAACCATTGGCATCGAAACGGCTTGTACCGCCATCCACGTGGTCGCGACCACTCGTCGCACAGCCATTATACGTGTACGTTCCCGCATACGGATTATACAAAACGTAAGCGTCGCTTAATTCTCCAAAATAACTTGCATAATCCAAATTATTGGCTTCATCGTCAATCACCATAATGTAGAAATCTTTCCCATCGGTCGCGTTCTGATAGGCATCGGGAGTAATGTCCATACCTTTGGTTCCGTTAATAGAAAGCCAACCGTAATCATAAACATACATATTTCCGTTTATATACCATTGACCCAAATTATCGGGCCACTCGCGGCCAACGCCAGCAAGATAGATTCTGTTGCAAATATCGACCTCAAAAGCCGTAGGCGAGATATTTGGTTCTCCCGAACCACTTCCAAAAACTGTTGACCAACGCAAATCCGACAAGTCATTGGTAAACGATGCCAAGAATTGACCGCTATTGGGATTGTTGTAGTTCGCATTGTAAATCAACGTGTTACCAGATGCCGTTGTTTGCCCGAAAATAAATACGTCGTTGTTTGAATTAACACGTACAAAATGTGCCTGGTCATATTCTTCCGAACCGAAATACGATGCTCCTTGCAAAGAACCGGCACTCTTGTCAAGTTTTAGCACAAAAGCATCCACTGTGCCGCCAATTCGTTCGGTTTGATAACCGCCACTTGGCATATTTAATGTTGAAGAACACGTTCCTCCCGTCACGTAAACCCCATCTTCGTGGTCAACATCGATGGAATACGCCGCATCTTTGCTATCGCCACCAATGTAGGTGCTCCATTCCAAATTTGCCAAATCGGGCGAGAATTTACACACAACGCCGTCCTGTGAACCTCCCGAAGATCCTTGAAATCCGTTCACGATAGGGAAATCTGTGGAAAATGTGGTTGAGGCTATATACACATTATCGTTATCGTCAACCATAATTTCACCACGTGCTCCATCGCCATAATTGTAATACAGCGAATCGTAGCCATAATACAAATCGCCTTCTTCCCAACTAAAGTTGATGCCGTCATTCTTGCTTCCTCCCAAAAACGTTGACGATAGGATTGACGAGCCATCTTCGGCAATTTTAGCAACAAAAATATCAACGCCGTGTTCAAACAAAATCAAATTGTCGTAGAGAACAGAGTCTCCGCCTTGAAACGTCGTTTGATAACCATTATATGCAGGGAAATCGGCTGAGCCGGTCGTTCCTAACATAAGCAACTCGTCGTTGCTGTTCACAATCAAGCTATGAGGCATTTCGCAACTGCTACCACCAAGATACGTGGCATACAATCGTCTCTTACCCGTTTCGTCAAGTTTTATAAGCCCAATGTCCCAGTTCCCACCTGCATAGGTAAGCTGAATAGCACCCAAATTTACGGGGAAACCAAATCCTTCGACAATTCCCGCCAAATAAGCATTGTTCTTGGAATCGTACGTAGCCGTAAAGCCCCAGTTGTCGGCAGTGGAACCAGTGTAGGTTGAAAAAACAAGATTCGGGTCGATGTACAACGTATATTCTGGACTATACGCTCCTAAATCGTAGGTTACTTTAAAGTTTTCCAAGTGATAGGCACAAGGAATTTCAATCGTGTCGTTATCGATGATTTGGTACGCAAACGGTTTTTGCTCGTACACCTCGTTGACCGAAGTGGTAATCACAAGAACTCCGTCGTGACGGACTTTCATTGATGGAATATCGGTATATTCCAAAACAATTTTTTGCGGATTTCCACCCGGATATACCACAAAATCATATTTCAAGTCGGCACTATTGCCATACAAATGAAGGTCGATGTTTTTATAGAGATTTTTATACATCACATCGTTGAAACTGCGAACGTTCGACGACCATTTTTTCGGATTCGAACCACTCAAATAATTCTCGGTGTAAGCATTTTGATTAAAACCATAGATTTTGACTTTTGTATTCGCATTACTGAATTTCACTCGATATGCGTGTGCTTTCATCTCATGGCTTTTTACCGTTTCTGTCAACGAAAGTTGCTTGCCTGTTTGTTCAAAAAAACGCCGACTTGAATCTAAAAATTCTTCCGTAATCTCCGCCGTAGCATGACGGTGTTTCAAACTTTCAGAATCACGAAAATAGTAGGTAAGAGAGTTTTTTTCAAGGAACACGTAACCACCATACAACTGACTGCGAAACAATACGTTATCGGCCCATTGATGCTGATTTTCGGTAAAATAGATTTCCGAATTTTGGGCAAAAACGGCAATAGACGAAACAATCCCTATGACCAATAACGCAAATTTTCTCATCTACAATAAGATAGAAAAAATAAGGGTAAAGTTACAATTAAAATTGAGAATTGATAGTTGGCAATTGAAAATTGAGGTGTAAAGCTATAAAATCACAATGCTTGTTTGATTTTTTTTGTCAACGAAGAGGCAAAAATAAAATCGTTTATTTCTTGGTTGTCAGTTTGCCAAATCTCGTCTTTAGTGCCTTCCCACCATTTTTCGCCTTTATAGATAAAAATAATCTTATCGGCAATCTCCATCACCGAATTCATGTCGTGCGTATTAACAATGGCGGTAATATTGTATTCTTGCACAATGCCGTGCAACAAATTATCAATCACAATCGACGTCATAGGGTCCAAACCAGAGTTTGGTTCATCACAAAGCAGATATTTTGGATTAAGAGCTATTGCTCGAGCAATGGCTACGCGCTTTTGCATACCACCACTGATTTCCGAAGGGAAAAGTTTGTTTTTGTTAATCACCTCAACACGTTTCAGACAAAAATTTGCCCGCTCGCGACATTCCTCCTCGCTCATATTCGAGAACATTCGAAGAGGAAACATCACATTGTCCTCCAAGGTCTCGGAATCGAACAACGCACCGCTTTGGAACACCATACCTATTTCCTTGCGAATAACTTTTCGCTGCTTATCAGTCATATCAGTATAGTTTCGGCCGTGAAAGAGAATCTTTCCCTCGTCAATCTCGTGCAAACCAACAATAGATTTCATCAAAACGGTCTTTCCCGAACCACTTCGACCAATAATGCAGTTCACCTTTCCTTCCTCAAAAACCGTAGAAACGTTTTTGAGAATCTGCACATCCTTAAACGACTTCGATACATTCTGAACTTCTATCATAACTATAACATTGCGGTGAGCGAAAGGTCAAAAATTAAACAAACTATACTACTGATTACAACTGCCTGGGTACTTGCCTGTCCCACTTGCAAGGAGCCACCCTGTGCATAATAACCATAATAACTTGAAATTGAAGTTATTATAATGCCGAAAAGCACCATTTTTATATTGGTGAAAACAATATAAAATGGTTGAAACAAAAATTGCAGACCGAGAATAAACTGATTACTCGAAACCATTCCCGTAACATCGCCTACAATCCATCCACCGCCAATTCCCAACACGATACTCATACAACAAAGCACCGGAAATGAGAAAATGCCCGCTATGATTTTGGGCAAAATAAGATAATTCGCAGAATTGATGCCCATAATATCAAGAGCATCAATTTGTTGTGAGATTCGCATTGTACCAATTTCCGAAGCGATGCTCGAACCAACTTTTCCCGACAAAATAAGAGCTATGACCAACGATGAAAATTCCAAGATAATGGCATCACGCGTTCCCAAACCAACCAGATACTGCGGCAAAATAGGATTTTCCATATTGATGGCAAGTTGCAAGGTCATCACGCCCCCCATAAAAAATGAGATGATTGCAACAATACCGATGGAATCGTATCCGATTGCGACGATTTCTTTTCCTATATTTCGCCAAAACATATGTTTCTCATCGGGTCGCCCGATGGCTTTCTTCATAAGAAGCATATATCGTCCAATATGGTAGAAAAGGTTCATTTGAGAATTTTATCGGTTAAAAGTAATAATTTTTCGTAGTGTTTCGTCGCTTATTCAATAAATTCTAAAATATGTTTCGTAATTTTTTCCGCAGCGCCCTTGCTCGCATAGAGGAAATCGCGGTTTTTCTGTCCGGCTTCTTTGCGAAATGCCTCGTTGGAAACTAATTTCGAAAGTATCGCATAACATTCATCTTGATTGTTGATAGGAAAACCTCCCGCTTTCGTCTTTAGTTGCACGGCTTCATAAGAATTAACATGCTTAGGGCCAAACACGACGGGATTTGCAAATGCCGACGGCTCAGCCACATTGTGCACGCCTGTTGAAAAAGCACCACCAACATACACTAAATCAGCGTTCTTATACAATTTCGCAAGCATTCCTATTGTATCGACAATGGCAACGCGACACGTAGTTTTTTTGCTTTCTTTTTTTGAAAAGACTGTATATCGTTCCGTAGCTATTCCCTCGGCAGCAAAGGTCTGCTCTATCGCTTGTAAATGCGATTCGTGCAATTCGTGAGGGACAAGAACAAGTTGTAAATCGTCGTGCTCCTTAAACACCTTAATAAGAGCCGGAAATAAATGCTTTTCATCGGCTGGCCAAATACTACCTCCAATGAAAGTAATTGGTAACGGATTTTCAAAAATCGCTATATCTTCTTGTGTCTGAACAGCTTCTGCCTTTGCTATGATTTGGTCATAACGGGCATCGCCAACTACCTCAAGCCGTTCTTCGTAAGGGAAAATATTCAAAAACCGCTGTTTATAATCTTCGGAAACAGGCAAAATATATGTTATGTATTTGTAGAACAGACGATTGACTGCGGCATTAATTCCTTTATAACGTACAGAATCTTCTGCCAGCTCAGCCGAACAAAGCAACACAGGAACGTTTGTCCAATGAGCAGCAAGCAAAATTCCCGGCCAAATGTCGTATTTTGAAACCACCCACGCTTTAGGTCGTATGCGTTTGAAAAAGATGTAATTTGCAATGCAAACGTCAAATGGAAGGTAAATGGAGCAATCCACGTCGTCTTTCTTCGCGTGCTTCATTCCCGAAGGAGAAAAAAACGAAGCCAAAACAACAATTTCTGGATGCTTCTGCTTCAAAGATTTAATAATTGGAATAGACTGTTCCCACTCGCCAACCGACGAACTATGAAAAAATACTATGGTCTTTCCAGCGTTTTCCCGAGCAAATTTCTTGATTTTCTTTGGCTGTCGTATTCTTTCTATAAGCCCTTCACGCATTTTTGCATTAAATAACGCACCAATGCAAAATATAGGAATAAATAAAAATACATAGATAATCGTATAGAAAAATAAAAAAACGTATATCATAGCATTACTTGTTTATCAGATACAAGTCGGCTAACGCAATAGCTGTGGCACATTCAACAATCACAGGAACGCGAACGGCAATGCATGCATCGTGACGACCAGCTATGGTTAATGGCTCGACTTTATTATCTGCAAAATTGAATGTATCCTGAGATTTACCAATACTTGCCGTTGGTTTTACTGCAAGACGGAAATAAATATCGTTTCCGTTAGTGATTCCGCCGTTAATTCCTCCTGCGTTGTTGGTAAGCGTTTTGCCATCGGCAGAGACGATGTTGTCGTTGTGTTCGCTTCCTTTCATGCGGGCGGCAGCATTGCCACTTCCGAACTCAATACTTTTTACTGCCGGAATGGCAAAAATGATGTGAGAAATACACGATTCCACCGAATCGAAGAATGGCTCGCCAAGTCCGACAGGCACGTTTTTACAAACGCACGTCACCACGCCGCCAACGGAATCTTTTTCTTGCATTGTTTCCTTTATGCAATCTTCAATATCGGTTCTACCACCAACCTCAACCAATTCGGCAGAAATCTGAACAGGTGCGATTATTTTTTTTGCAATAACTCCCGCAGCAACAATTCCAAGCGTGATTCTTCCCGAAAAATGTCCGCCACCACGTGGGTCGTTGAATCCATGATACTTTTCTTTTCCCGTAAAATCGGCGTGACCAGGGCGGGGATGAGCCACAAGATTAGCATAGTCACCCGATTTCGTATTTGTATTGTCAAATAATATCGTTATTGGTGTTCCACAGGTTTTGCCATTGAATACGCCGCTCACAATGTGTGGAATATCGGCTTCGATACGTGGTGTAGTGCCAATTTTCCCAGAACGGCGACGCTGAATATCTTCGTTGAAGTCATCCTCGCACAATGGAATCCCTGCCGGACAACCGTCAACAACAACGCCTACTTGCTGTCCGTGACTCTCACCAAAAATCTCTATTTTGAATATTCTTCCAAAACTGTTCATCGTAATTTCTCTTTTTATTTTGCGTCGGCAATATGTTCGTAAACGCCATCAAGATATTCCCACTCCAAGACGTTAAAACTACTATTATGCCACAAGCAACAGAACGTGCCATGATATTTTTTTACCGTTTCCATCAATACGTCAACCAACTCTATTGCTTCGGAAACTTTGCGAGTGTCCTGCAACGAAACGTCCATCAACGTGAGGGGTAGTTCCTTTATTTTCATTTGCTGACGAAGCTCGCAATCAAACAATGAATGCTCTATGCACATTCCTGTTCTAAATCCAGGATAATTCGGATAATACAGAGTGCTATCCTGTAAAATACCATTACGTTCAAGGATTCTAAACGTTTCGGGCATACGAATTTTCAAAAAATGTTGTCGATTTACAACCAATTTTCTATTAAAGAAATTCTCGTAAAATTGCAAATCATTCTGGATTTTCTCAGCATCCTTTTCAAGGAAATAATTTGAATGAATGCCTACATTGTGGCCTCGCTTGAGGATGTTTTCAACAATAACTTTTCCTTTTTCACTCGCAAGTCGCCACTCATTTGACTTGGAATTCAAGAAATAAAACGTTGATTTCAAACCATTTCGCTCGCTTAGGTCCATCAACGAATTATATACGTCGTAGGGGTCTTCCTTGCGTTTTCGCATAGAAATGGAAAGCTTGAACTGACGAATAGAGAAACGACGGAAAATATCACCGCAGCAACTTTTTATGAAATCAATCGGTTTGCCCCATTTATAAAGGAAATCAACATCGTGCGAAAGAACTTTCTGATACGAGTGTTTCTGTGGTATCTCGAACTCATAGTTGGCAAAAAGTTTTCGAAACATTTCGGCATACATATGCACGATGGGCTTGTTAATGAAGCCAAATTTTACAGCGATTGCGTTTTCTTGCGGGAATCGACCACAAGGGTCATATTTTTTTGAAATCACCTCTTCCCAGCGACTGAGCATAAAAAACGCACTACCAATCACGTCGCCGCCACAAAAGATAGAATTCTTGTGATCGGTGAAAATGTTGGTGCCATATAGAAATGGGATTTTTTCGTCGGGTAACACACCCTTCAGTTCCGAAATTTTTGTCGGCAGATATTTTTCGTCACAATAACCGATAGATTCGGGAATATGACAAAAGAAATCATCGCGAAATTCGAGGAATTTTCCATTTCCCAACACAAATTTATACACTTGACTCACAGAGTTGTCAAAAACTTCGTAGTCAATTCCCAAAATCTCGTGAAAAATTACGTGAAACGTATAGTTCTTTTCAGGGAGAAATTTTGATTCGGTATAAATTGCAATCTTCGCCATACGATAATTAAGAATTATGAATTAAAAATTAAGAATGTTTTTACACGGGCATTCTTAATTCTTACCTTTTAATTTTTAATTCTCAAAGTTTTTCTTGATGTTTTGTGCCACTTCGGCAAGTTCTTCTTGCGAAGGGGAAAGTTTTGGCCCGCCAAAATTCATTTCTCCCACAGAGTTTTGCAATGGAATAAGATGAATGTGGCAATGAGGAACTTCCAAGCCAACAACGCCAACGCCAATACGAGCACAAGGAATGCTTTTCTCAACGGCTTTCGCAACTTTTTTTGCAAACACCATCATTCTTCCAAGCAAATCGTCCTCTACATCGAAGATGTAAGGAATTTCCTGTTTCGGTATCACCAATGTGTGTCCTTTTGCCATAGGATTAATGTCCAAGAATGCCAAGAACTCATCGTTTTCGGCAACTTTATAGGCAGGAATTTCGCCTGCAACGATTTTTGAAAATATTGATGCCATAACTATCGAGATATTTCAATGATTTCAAATGGAATTTTACCTGCTGGAACTTGCACTTCGGCAATATCGCCCACTTTTTTACCAAGCAAACCTTTTGCTATTGGAGTGTTGATGGAGATTTTTCCGCTCTTGAAATCCGCTTCGGTTTCTGGAACAAGCGTATATTGCATTTTTGCATTGTTCTTCGTGTTGCGAATTGTCACTTTCGACAAAATTGCCACTGTTGACATATCCAACTTTGACTCGTCAATAATGCGGGCATTGATAATTTGTTGCTGCAACTTTGAAATGCGTAATTCCAAAAGACCTTGTGCTTCTCGTGCTGCATCATATTCGGCATTTTCCGAAAGGTCACCCTTGTCGCGTGCCTCGGCAATTTGTTGAGAAATTCTTGGACGTTCAATTGTAGTAAGCTCGTCCAGCTCTTGTTGCAATTTCTTCAAGCCCTCTTCTGTTACGTATGAAACTTCTGCCATAAAAATAATTTTTTACTAAATATGAGAAAACAAAAGGAATCCCAATTAAGGGATTCCCAGATATTTTTACAAATGTATGAAATTTTTTATTGCAAACCAAGTTGCGATTTACCAATTTCTTTTCCGTCACAGAAAATAGAAATTTGGTACGACCCGATTGCCAACGCTTCATTACTTGCGTTATAGAAGATTTCGAACTTCAAATCTTCATTGTTGTAATTCACTTCTTTCTTTTCGGTGTACATAATTGTCTTACCTTCGAAATCGAACTGATTTGCGTTGCTTTGCGTCAACACTGTGCCGTTAGGAGCAATGATACGGATGAACAAAATCTTATTTCCAGACTCTGCCAAACTGTTTTTCAACAATGTGCCGGCAACACCGATTTTTGCTGTTCTACGTGCCTTTGTAGCAACCTTTCCGTTTTTGTTGTATCCTTTTGCAACAATGTCGCTGATGCGAAGTTGTGAACCAATTTCAACTTTTTCGCTCAACTGCTCAATTTGTTGCGTTTTCTGGAAATCAATAATGGTCATCGTGTCGATTTTGCGTTTCTTGAGCGAATCCTCGAAACCAAGAGAGTCAACTTTGTGCTTCAACATATCGTTTTCGCGGATGAATTTCTCGGCAGTGGCACGTAAAACCTCGATTTGTTTTCTGTATTTTTCAACCAAGGCAGCGTCGGCTTGTGCGGCCTTCAATTCTTCACGAGTTCTTTCAATTTCGGCCAAACGTTCTGTAAGAACTGAATCCATTTCTTCGTTGGCAGCAACTTGTTTCTTGATTTCTGTCTCAAGAGAATCCAAATTCGACAACAATTCTGCTTTTTCTTGCTGTACTTGTACAATTGTATCGGTCATTGTAACGATTTCCGACTTCAATTGTGCATTTTGCCACACGAAATAGCCAAGACCTAATGCCAAAAGAATGGCAACTACTAAAAAGATAACACTTGATTTTGAGTTCATTTCTGTAATTTTTGTTTGTGCAAATGTACACTTTTTATTCATCTATATTAATCTTTGGCAGAAAAAAGTGATAAGAGATATGCTACTCGTTTTGTTTCTTTTTGTATGTTTGTAAAGACGAATTTTGAAAATTTGTAAGAAAATGAAAAAAATATTCTTCGGTTTATTATTTGTTATCGTTGTTGGAATAGTGTTTGCTTTTGTTTTTTCAAATACAAAAATAATCCAAAAAAACACGGTAAGAGATGTCATTGAAAATGCTGTCGAACTCGACAAACGTGATGTAAAAGTAACCTTGAAGGGCGTTATTTCTTCGCCAATATCACAAAAGAAAAAACGCTTCTGGTTTGAGGACAGCACTGGACAAGTTATCATAGAGGTGAAATCGCATCTTATGCCTTTGGTTCCGTCATCCAATGAAACTCAAATTGAGATTCGTGGCGAGGTTGACTCTGAAATTGACGACGGCGAAGGTGTGAAAATCGAAGTTGACGAACTTATTCTTGACGAAGGCGAACCGAATGAGGAAGAGTTTATAATGTAATCTCCACTCGTGCCCTATAATGTGTGTCTTTCGTGACAGGCGTCAGCGAAAGGTAGCCGTTCTGAATTCTACCATTTATTATATGTACTGTTTTTGACGATTGTGTTGTGTGGTCGGCAAGCAAATCCTCACTATTGTTGAAAAAATCGACTGAAAACGATCCTGTCTTCCCGTCTTCTACAAATCTGTCGTAAAACAATCGGGCAACCACTCCCATTGTCATTCTCAGATTGAATTCCACACAAGGATGTACGAAAATTTGTCCGTTTTCCTTATAAATAAACATATCTACACCCACAAAACCTGTATAGTACGGAGCAATGTGTTCCGAAATAAACGTAATGAGCGCATTTTGAATGGCATGAAGGTCTTCTGCTGAAATCCATTCTTGTAATTTATTGACGATAAACTCGTTCGAAGCGAGCAAGTTTCCTTGATATGCCCCATGTTCATTAGTATAAAACCACGAATAGCCGACAAAGTCAGTTTTCCCGTTTTTACACGAAAATTCCATCGCAAAGTCCTGAATTATAGTGTATAACGGTTCTGCTATCACACTCCCCTGCTTTATGGCAATATTTTTTACCCGATTAAGCAAATTTTCGGGCAAATAGCCCAAACTCCGCACAATTCCCTTGCCACTACCCGACCACGGCGCTTTAAAAATGGCAAATGGATGAACAGCAACAAAATTTTCTATTTCATCGCTTGTAAGCACGGAAGCAGGTTTTGCAAGATGAAGCGTAGGATTTTCCAACGGTTGCAAAAAAGCTGTCGCCTCAATAGCCAATTTTCTATGCTGCAACGTCCGAAGCCGTTCTAATTGTTCAACTGACGGAAGCTGTGAAGCTCCTTTTTTTTCAAAATAACGGCGAATTGTCTTATTCCATCCCCACGGTAAAATCTCCATTGATTCGGAGAGTTGCGTCGTAAGAGAAGAATTTTTCAGTTGAGGAAATAATTTCTGTTGTTCTTGAAGCCACGATTGGTCAACAGTTTCGGTATAAACGGACGCATTGAATGCGTCCCTACAACATTGCGAAGAAACGATGTGCACTGCATTTTCTGCACTATACCAAAGCGGAAGCGCCGAGAAATCACGAGCAAAAACTTTTGCCGATAGTGGGGCATCAAAATGATCAGAATCAGAGGCAAGCGCCAAATCGTGGTCGGGATTAAAAATGTATAGTTTTCGCATACACTAAAATTTCGACATAAATTTGTAGAAATAGTCCTTGTTTTCAATCGAAAACTGATTTTTCATTCCCAATGCAATCGGAATAAACTTGTTCTCGGAATTATACACCAAAAACCATTTGTCCGCTTCATTCTTGTAATTATTCCAAAAATTTTCCTTGCTTCGATAATACCGACGAATTACATCGCGATTTGGTACAAAATGACCACCTTTAAGCACGCGTTCCTTGATACGTTCAATGCAAACTTCGGGAGAATACAAGAACACATATACCAGCGTTACTTCGTAGCCCTCCTTGTGAAAATCGTCCATCATCTTGGTAAGATAAGTTCCCGACAACGTACTTTCAATAAGAACGCTCTCTCCACGTTTTTTGTATTCTTCAAGTTGCTTAAAGAAAATTTTTCCGGCGCTCACACTCACCCTACTCATATTCACCGGATCGATGGTTTTAGCTATCTCGTCGGCATTCAGACACGCCATTGGATGCAGTTCTATATAGCTCTGAGTAAACGTGGTTTTTCCCGAACCATTCGGACCACCTATAATTACCAATTCTTTCGTATCTGCCATACCAACGCATTTTCAATACAAAGATAGGAAACTTGCCACAGAGGTTACACAAAAACGAAAAATTATTTGCTATATTTTCATTGATTTTTGTCACTAAAAAATATCTATCATATATTTGTGAAATCAATAAACATATTTCTATGGAAGAAAAAATAATTTATGAGGGTTCTCCGTCACAATGGACAAATTTTAAAGTTTATCTTCTTTGTTTAATCTTTTTTATGACTGTCATCCCTATATTCGTAGCACTTTATTATTACTTTTTGGTGAAATGTACCAAGACAACAATCACAACAAAACGTATTATCGTAGAACGCGGATTGTTTTCAAAACGCACCGATGAGATTTTTTTGAAACGTGTGACAGATACAAAGTTATTTGAACCTTTCTTTTTGCGACTCGTTGGCTTGTCAAATTTAACTATTTACTCTACCGACAAAACTATTGGCGAAGTATCAGTTGAAGCTATACATAATGGTAGAGAGATATGGAATCAACTACGCGCTGCTGTTGAAGTGGAACGTAAGACTGTTCAAGAATTAGAACATAGATTTGCATAGTGTTCACTCCCCTGTTCATTTCTGTTTACAACCCAAAAAATTTAGTGAATAAATTTTTCAATAAAAATGTGTTAAAATTTTTGGAAGTAAAAAAATCTGTTTCGGTAAACAAGAATTTTAATTTTACAAAAAAATAACTCTTTTTGATTGAGGAATTATAAACATAAAAACGAACAGAGAAAATCAAAAAAAGAAGTAAACAATTGTGTGTTTATCATTGTTTACCAGAATTTGTTCATAAACGCAAATTATTACTGATTATCAAAAAAATACGAATCTCATAACGTGTTTATATCTGTTCTTAACTTTCTTTTTGTGTTCAAAACAAGAAAAATCAAAAAATTTTAGAAACAAATTCACAGCCGTATTATATACATCATAGTTTTTTTAATAAAAAATAAAAATATTATTTTAATTGTGTGTGGAAAGTGGTTTGAAAACTGATGCGGAAAAATGGTTGGTCGTTTCCAAAATTTGTAATACATTTCACAAAAATTTTAGTTGCGATGAAACTTAAGATTGTAAACAAATCAAAACATCAGTTGCCGGCATATTCTACAGAATATTCGGCAGGAATGGATTTACGTGCAAATATTGATGAACCGGTGGTGCTTGCTCCAATGCAACGTGCTATAATCCCTACGGGATTATTTATAGAACTGCCCGAAGGTTACGAAGCACAAATTCGACCACGAAGCGGTTTGGCCGCAAAATTCGGCATTACGGTGCTGAATTCTCCTGGAACGATTGATGCCGACTATCGTGGCGAAATAAAAGCTATTTTGGCGAATCTTTCCACAGAACCGTTTACTATTAACGACGGCGAAAGAATTTGTCAAATGGTGATTGCACAATATGCCAAAGCCGAAATTATTGAAGTGGAAGAATTATCGGAAACAGTGAGAGGTGAAGGCGGATTTGGACACACTGGGGTTAAATAGTTAAAAATTAAAAATTAAGAATTATGGTTGTAGAGACGTGCCATGGCGCGTCTCTACAATAAAAAATAAAATTATGAATTTGATTATTCCAATGGCCGGTATGGGTAAACGAATGCGTCCTCATACACTTTCGATTCCTAAACCGTTGATTCCCGTTGCGGGAAAACCTATCGTACAACGTTTGGTTGAGGATATTGCCCGTGTTTGTAAGCAAAATATCGATGAAATTGCGTTCATCATTCATCCAAGTTTTGGTAAAGATGTTGAACAAATGTTGTTGAACATAGCTAAATCGTTGGGTGCGACGGGAAAAATTTGTTATCAGGAGGAGCCGAAAGGTACGGCTCAGGCAATTTTGTGTGCTGGCGATTCCTTGCGCGACAATGTGGTTGTAGCGTTTGCCGATACCTTGTTTGTTGCTGATTTTAATCTTGATACAACGAAAGATTCAATTATTTGGGTGCAAAAAGTTGCCGATCCGTCGGCGTTTGGTGTGGTAAAACTCAATAATGAAGGTATGATTACCGATTTTGTTGAAAAACCGAAGGAATTTGTTTCCGACTTGGCAATTATTGGTATCTATTATTTCAAAGATGGCAAAAATCTTCGTGCGGAATTACAGTATTTAATTGATAATAATGTAATTAAAGGCACTGAATACCAGTTGACCGACGCGTTGGAAAATATGAAGAATAAAGGTCTTGCGTTCTATACTGGCGAAGTAAACGAATGGCTTGACTGCGGAAACAAAAATGCCACGGTGCAGACGAATCAACGCGTTTTAGTGAATTGTGGAAGTGAAATTTCAAAAGAGGCAGAAATAGTCAGTTCGCAGATAATTGAGCCGTGTTGCATAGCAAAAGGGGCTAAAATCGTCAATTCTGTAGTTGGTCCGTATGTTTCGGTAGGAGAAGGGACGGAAATTTTAAATTCCGTTGTTTCAAATTCTATCATTCAAACTAACAGCGTGTTGGCAAATGTGAATATTACAAATTCCATGGTTGGTAATTCGGTGAAAATGCAGAAGGTAGCCGAAGAACTGAGCGTTGGGGATTATAATGAATTATAAAAAAATGTGTCAATTATGCTTTTTATTAAAAATCTTAATACTTTTGAAACATAACTTTTAAATCTAAAAGACATGAATCGATTTTTTATTATTTTGATTAGTGCAGTTATGTTTTCACAATTTTCGTCTGCACAAGAGGTTAAAGAGGTTTTGGCACCTTTCAACAAAGAATCTCGTCCTGCTTTCTCAATGCAGTTAAATTATTCTCAAAAACTTGTACAAGAAGCTGTGGCAAAACGTTTTAAAGATGCAAAAATTAAGGGAAAACCTTCTGGTAAATTGATGTATTATGCAAGTGCACAGTATAAAGATCTTTGTGTTAATGGAACGGATGTATATACTATGGTTGACGGTTCCAGCAAAGTTTCAACTGTGTATGTGTATGTTGTTGGTTCAAATGGAAATTTTATAACGGGTCAGGATGACCAGGCGTCTTGTGTAAAAAGTTTCGTATCTTCTCTCAAAGGTGATGTTGAAGCACTTAGTTTACAAAATAACATAGAAGCACAGAAAAAAGAAGTTAAAAAGGCAGAAAGTAATTATAAAAAGCTTGTTGATAAGAAGACAAAAATGGAAAAAGACTTGAAAAATCTTGAAAAAAGTATCCAACAAGCTGACAATGAACGCGAAAAACAAAAAGGAATATTAGAACAAATGCAGAACAAAGCTAAATAGTTGTGTTCTGTATAATGAAAGTAAAATCCTGACCAATAAATGGTCAGGATTTTTTTTAAGGTTTACTTTATTGCTACATTTATTCCTATCCTAAATTCTCTTCCTGGTTGTTCTATTCCACCATAATCGTAATATTTTGTGTTACAAAGATTTGTAACATCTACAAATAGTTTTGTGTGATTATTGTTCCAATATGCTTGCAAATCAAGTAACGAGAATGGTTTGTAGTTGATTGTATTGCCGTTCGAATCAACATAGTAGCCCAAACGTTCTTGGTAAGAGTATTGCCAATTTATTCCTAAATGTTTATAAATGCTATGATTTATGTTGATTGTGATAAAATTATGAAGATAATCTAATGCATATTTACTAATCAACTCTCCCGATTTCTTGTTCAACGTGCAGAAGGCATACGAAGCACCGACCGACTTAATAAATTTCCCAATATTGTATTGTGCCGATATTTCTGTGCCTAATGTGTTTACATTATCAATATTCATACTTTTCCATATTTCTTCATCTTTGGTTCGTGTCCAATCTATGATGTTTGAACCAATTCGGTAATAACCTGAAAATCGGCACGAAAATCTTTGGTTTTGAATTTGTGAACCAAGTTCCCACGTAAAACTCTCTTCTGGCTGTAAACTGGGATTTGCAAGCTGGTTCGCGCTTTTATAGTACATATCGGTGAACGTCGGCAAACGAAGTGCCTTGTTCGCGTTTGCATACACTCTTAATAGGTGGTTTATACGATAGCCAAAATTCACACCGTAACAGAAATTCGACTTGAACATAGTGTTATAATTGCCCGAAAATCCGACGGAAGCAGTGAATTTTCCACAAACAAATGTTTGTTCTCCAAAATAATTAACATTAGTTCGATTTTTACCAAAAGAGAAAAATAGACTATCTTCCGGGTTAGTAAAAGGCACTTTTTTAAGTGATTTAAGCGTGTCACCAAGCACATTGCTCACAATATGTTCGTTCCTAAGTTCTGTTCCGAGCGTTAGCTTTCCAAATGAGAAGTAACGGGAAAACTTTGCATTTCCACCACTTAGTTGTGAAATGTGGTAGTTGTGATTTTTGTACCACGCGGGAGCGTCTATATTATTTCTAAACAATTGAAATTCATCATAATGCATTCTATAAAATCCTGTAGCTGAAATTTCCGTTTTTCCCAATGTTTTAAGCCATTGCAACGATGAAATCAGCACGTTGTCTTTTTCATATTGATTTGGATATTTGAATGAATAAAAGGAATTTGCCCCGAATTTCTTTATTTGCGTGCCAAGTTGAAAGGAAAGTGTACCGATGGTTGAATCGCTATAATTTGTTTGAAAATACAAGTTAGAATACTGAAAATCAGTATTTTCAATATATCCTGAAGATTGGTTCGTTGATGCCGAAGCGGTAACATTCCATTTCTCATTACTCGTGCGTGCTGCCACGTGTGGTGCAAAATAGCCGTTGCTACCGCCAACCAAGCCGACCTCAACACCTTGTTTTTTCTGCGTTCCCGTAATAATGTTGATTGCACCGCTGAACGACGAAAGCCCGAACACGTTCATCGACGTGCCTTGCAAGACCTCTATCCTATCTATTATGGAAATGTCGATAGGTATGTCAAGACTTTGATGACCAGTTTGCGGATCGGTTATGTTGATGCCATTGAGCAAAACAACAACTTGGTCGAATGTGCCGCCACGTATTGACAAATCTGCCTGTACGCCGTTTGTACCTCGCGAACGAACGTCAATTCCCGGCAAATAGTCAAGTAAGTCGTTAATGCTTTGAACTGGCAAATCGGCTATTTCTTGTTTTGTAAGCGTGGTTACAATTCGTAACGATTCCGAGGCAAGTGAAGTTGCTTGACGGCTTATCTCAACAGTGGAAATAGGGATTATTGTATCGTTTTGAGCCAAGCAAAATTTTGCACACAAAAGTGCTATTACTATACATTTAATTCTTTTCATAGTAATAAAAAATAAAAATCCTATTCCCTTCATTATGAAGAAAATAGGATATGTTGTTACACAAAAATGATTCTTGTGACGCAGGATATACGTCTGCAGTGAGTGTTGGGCAAATAAATAATTGTTGCAATTGCTCTATGGGGCTTTCGTCGCTGTCATCGTCAGAAAAATCTGATTCAGCACGTTGTGTGGTAATAAACGAAGTGAGCAACAGTTTGCGAAGATGTTTGTTTCGCATCAAGCCATCTACAATTTTGGTATTGAGTCGCCCAATAGTGATTTGCTTTCCCAAACTCATAAATGCCGAATACGCCGCATGATTCCAGCGATGGAAACGGAACGTGTTCTTATTATATGTATGATTTTTTTTCACTATAATATCTCTTGGCGGCAAAAATAGAATTTTTTCCATTTTTGTTAATAATCATCCTACAAAATAATATGCGTATGAAAAAACCATAATTTTTTCTTATTGATTATCAATAAATTAGAAAAATAATTTAAAAATAACCTACCAAACCTATAGGTTTATATGTTTTTGTTTATATCTTTGCATTGTCAAATTATTAGAAACAATACAAAATAGTAAAAACGGAGGTTATTATGGCACAGAGACAGTTAAAATTCGAAACATTACAATTACACGTTGGTCAAGAACAAGCAGATCCTACTTCGGATTCTCGTGCAGTTCCAATTTATCAGACAACATCGTATGTATTTCATAACTCAAAACACGCAGCAGACCGTTTTGGTTTGGCTGACGCGGGAAATATCTATGGTCGTTTAACAAATTCAACACAAGATGTTTTAGAACGCCGTGTTGCGGCTCTTGAAGGTGGTGTTGCTGCATTGGCTCTTGCTTCGGGCGCAGCTGCAATTACATATACTATTGAGGCGTTGGCTCAAAGTGGCGACCACATCGTGGCACAGAAAACAATTTATGGCGGTACATTCAATTTGTTGGGACATACGTTACGTCAATTCGGTGTTGATACGACATTTGTCGATGCTCACAATTTGAGTGAAGTTGAAAATGCTATCAAGCCAAACACAAAAGCAATTTATCTTGAAACTCTTGGAAATCCGAATAGCGATATTCCTGATATTGACGCCATTGCGGCAATAGCTCACAAAAACAATATACCGCTGGTAATTGACAACACGTTCGGAACGCCGTATCTTATTCGTCCTATTGAACACGGAGCAGATATCGTTGTTCACTCAGCAACAAAATTCTTGGGTGGACATGGAACCACTCTTGGAGGTATCATTGTAGATAGTGGTAAATTTGATTGGAAAAAAGCTGGCAAATTTGCTCCTATAGCCGATGCAAATCCAAGTTATCACGGCATTTCATTTGCCGACGCTGTTGGCCCGGCTGCATTTGTTACCTATATTAGAGCGATTTTACTTCGCGACCAAGGTGCCGCTATCAGCCCGTTCAACGCATTTTTGCTTTTGCAAGGTGTTGAGACTCTTTCACTTCGTTTGGATAGACACGTTGAAAACACGAAGAAAGTTGTTGCATATTTGAATAGTCACCCACTTGTTAAGAAAGTGAATCACCCTTCGCTTCCTAATCATCCAAATCATAGTTTGTATGAAAGATATTTTCCAAATGGTGGAGCAAGCATATTCACATTTGAAATTGAAGGTGGACAGGAAGCTGCTTGGAAATTTATTGATAATCTACAGATATTCAGCTTGTTGGCTAATGTGGCCGATGTGAAATCTTTGGTAATTCACCCGGCAACTACGACGCATTCGCAGTTAACTGCCGAAGAACTTGCCGACCAGGGAATCACGCCAGGAACAATCCGTCTTTCAATCGGTACGGAACATATTGATGACATTATTGCCGACTTAGACGGTGGATTCAATGCACTAAAATAATTCAAAGAATAATTAATGTAAAATATTTTAAATCATACAGTTATGGCAAAGATATTTAAAACAGCAGATCAACTAATCGGACATACTCCATTGTTGGAACTTACACACATTGAAAGTGAACATAATACGCTCGCAAATATTTATGCGAAATTGGAATATTTCAATCCTGCGGGAAGTGTAAAAGACCGTATTGCAAAAGCGATGATTGACGATGCGGAAAAGAGCGGAAAACTAAAAAAAGATTCTGTCATCATCGAACCTACCAGTGGTAACACGGGAATTGGTTTGGCAAGCGTGGCATCTGCCCGTGGATACAGAATCATCATAGTGATGCCAGAAACCATGAGTGTGGAACGTCGTCAGCTTATGAAGGCATACGGTGCGGAATTGGTTTTGTCGGACGGAGCAAAAGGTATGAAGGGTGCCATCGCAAAAGCACAAGAATTGGCTGATTCAATTCCTAACAGTTTCATCCCTGGACAATTTGTTAACCCGGCAAACCCACAAGCTCATTTCAATACGACTGGTCCTGAAATTTTTGAAGACACCGATGGCAAAGTAGATATTTTCGTTGCTGGTGTAGGTACAGGTGGAACAATCACTGGTGTGGGTTCATATTTGAAATCAAAAAATCCGAACGTGAAAGTTGTAGCCGTTGAGCCAGCTACTTCGGCAGTGCTTTCGACTGGCGTTGCCGGTACTCACAAAATTCAAGGTATTGGTGCCGGTTTCGTTCCCGATGTACTTGATACCAAGGTATATGACGAAATTATTCCTGTTTCCAACGAAGACGCTTTTGCAACAGGAAAGGAAATAGGTCACAAGGAAGGTGTTCTTGTAGGAATTTCTGCCGGTGCTGCTGTTTGGGCAGCATTGCAGTTGGCAAAACGTGCTGAAAATAAAGGGAAAAATATAGTAGTTCTATTGCCAGACACAGGTGATAGATATTTGAGTACGCCGTTATTTGCTGAATAACGTCGGTTTATACTATTTTGAATGAAGAATCTCTATGGAAACATGGAGATTCTTTTTTTTCTTTGTAACGATATGGAATGTTTCCGTAAATAACACCAGTGAGAAATTCCCTCTAAAATGCGTGTTATTCACACGTTTTTTGTATTTTAGACGAAAATTTTAAGACAATTATGATGATTTCAACGCGTGGTCGATACGCAATTAGAGTTATGATTGATTTGGCGGAACAAGGTTCTTCTAACTATATCCGCTTAAAAGATATTTCTGAACGTCAGGATATTTCATTGAAATACCTGGAAAACATAACGACCAGCCTTTCCAAGGCAGGACTTATTGAAGGCGTGCACGGACGTGGCGGCGGTTACAAGTTGAATCGTGCCCCCGAAGAGTATAAAATACGAGAAATATTGACCGTGACCGAAGAATCGTTGGCTCCCGTGGCGTGCCTTGAATGTGGCGCAAAAGTCTGCGAACGGAAATCTATCTGCCGTACGCTCCCAATGTGGGAAAAATTATACAAAACAGTTTGTGATTTCTTCGATAGCTACACTTTGGCTGATTTAATGAAGAAAAAACCAGATTTTGGCTATTTTAATGCGTCGTTGTAAACGTTGTTCCACACATCTTGACATGAGCGCGCGAGGTACAAAGATACTATTTCTCTTTTTTGTCTTGATTGGCTTGTCAGTCAACGCTTTTTCGCAAAAGTTGAAAACCTACGAGGATTCGGTCAAGTATGACAAAAAAATGGCAGAATTTGAAACTATTTTTGTTTCTGCCAATTTGGAGAAAAATCGTCAGAATTACGAACAGGCCCAGTTGTTATATTTCGACTGCTTAAAGATTAAAGCCTCAAGTGCTGCCGTTTATTACGAATTGGCGCAGGTTTGTGCCGCTAAAAATAACTTCACCGAAGCCGAAGAATACGCAAAGAAAGCAGTAAAATTTTCACCCGATAATTTTGAGTATAAACGCTTTTTAGACGATTTATACGTGAAAATGGGTAAAAAAAGATAATTTTGTAAAAAATTAGTATGCGTAAATTCGTTTACATACTGTTGCTTGTGAGTCTGTTCACGTCGTGCCATTCGTCAAAGAAGACAGTGAGTGTGGCGAACACAAAGGACATAGATATGGTTTCGTTGTATGATTCTATAACAAGCCACTATGGAGATTTCTCCACCGTTTCAATGAAATTTTCGTTGGAATCGAAGGAATTAAAGTCTCTACCTATACAACAGATTAAAGGTTCCATTCGCATAAAACGTGATAGTGCTATTTGGATTTCTGTTGCTCCGACGCTAAACTTGGAAATATTTCGTTTCTTGATTACGAAAGATAGCGTGAAATTTTATTCAAAATTGCAAAAAACATATTACGCCGGTCGCTTGGATTCACTCACGCGACAAACTGGCGGAGAATTTGACTACAAAACAATCGAGGCACTATTTTTAGATGAGATATTCTTCTGCCTGCACGAGCCGGTAAGCGACACGTTGGCATTAATACGCACGTTTGAACAAAATAAATATACATTCCAAAACACGTCGAAAAAAGCGTTCAAGAAAAACAGCACGTTGACGTTGTTGCAGAAATGGCAAGTTTCCAATGACAATTATCGTATCAATAATGTGACGATTTTTGCGACTGACGATGCGATGAACGAGGCAAAAATCAAAATCGATTATCAAGATTATGAGGATTTCAATGCCATATCGTTCCCAACAAAATGGGATGTGAAAGCGAAGATGCCAAATAAAAAAATCGACTGGAATGTGACATATTCCAAGATTATGTTCAACGAACCCTTGTCGTTCCCGTTCAATGTAAATAGTAGTTATCAAAAAATGGGGTTGAAGAATTGATGAAGAAGATTTGTTTCATATTGTTTGCCTTGCTTTTTTGTGTCTCGTACGATGGCTATTGCCAGAAAGGGAAGAAGACCGTGAAACAGGTACAGGCAGAAGCCGCCAAAGCCAAGAAAGAAATTGAACGTACAAGCAAATTGTTGAAAGAAACGGAGAAAAGCAAGTCAATTTCCATTGAACGTGCTACATTGCTGGGTCAGCAGATTGTTGAGCGTAAGAATTATGTGAATTCTCTCCAACAAGAAATAGAATTTATCGAACAAGACATTTTTGCCACCAATGCCCAGATTCACACGCTGACAACCAAATTGGAAGAAGTCCAGAAAGATTACAATCAAACGCTGTTCACGTTGTATAAAGTCAATTCTCAGTACGAACAGTTGATTTTCATCCTTTCGGCCGACGATTTCAATCAGGCCTACAATCGATTGAAATATTTACAATACTATTCCGATTATATGATTCAGCAGGCGGAGCGAATCAAGACGTTGCAAGATAGCTTGACAGCCCGAAAGTATGATTTGGAAAAAATGCTCACGAAAAAGAAAAATCTTGTTTCAGAAAAGCAGTCAGAAGCTCGTAAACTTGAGCAGGACAAGTATTTGGAAGACGTAACCATAAAAAAATTGAACGCCCGTCAACAAGATCTGAAAAAGAAACTTGCCGAGAAACAAGCTCTTGAACGTAAGTTGAATAAACAAATTGAAGCGTTGATTAAGGCCGAACTTGAGGCAAAACGTAAGGCGGCGGAAACCAAAAACAAGACAAATAATGCAACGACGGTAAATACGTTGACGCCAGAGGAAAAACTCGTCTCGAAAAACTTTGCCGAAAACAAAGGTCGTTTGCCTTGGCCGACGGCTACAGGGAAAATTACGGAACATTTCGGTCGCCACAAACATCCTACGTTGGAATACGTTGAAGTTGAAAGTAATGGTATTTCAATAGCCACTACGAAAGGTGCCCGCGCCCGTGCAATTTTCGACGGTACTGTTTCGAAAGTTGTTCTTATTCCTGGTCGAAACACTGCAGTGCTCATCAAACACGGAAATTACTACACGGTTTACGATAATCTTGTGACTGTCAATGTGAAAGCAGGACAGCAAATCAAGGCAAAACAAGAAATAGGCACTATCTACACCGATCCGGAAACTAATTCTACCGTTTTGCAACTGCAAATTTGGAAAGAACTCGAAAAATTGGATCCTGAACAGTGGCTTTCGAAATAATGCCTATGGAGAAATCCAATATCAATATCATTATCAATGAGTTAGATAAATTCACCAAAAAGTTTTATACCAACGAATTTATTAAAGGACTCATTTTGTTCGTACTGATTGGTGCCTTCTATTTCTTGATAATCACGTGTGCTGAATATTTCGCATTTTTCCCCACAACGGTTAGAACAATAGTCTTCTACGTCTCAATTGCATTGGCTCTCGTGGCGTTTGTGAAATATATTGTGATTCCGTTCGGAAAAATTCACAAAATCGGGAATGTGCTTTCCCACAAAGAAGCTGCAGAAATCATCACGAAGTTTTTCCCCGAAATTCAGGATACGTTGCTCAACGCGCTTGAATTGGCTGACGAGGCGTCGTATGCCGACAATGCGTTGGCAATTGCCGCCATAAACCAGAAAATAGCTCGTTTGCGACCTATTCCGTTTGAATCGGCCATTGATTTCAAGAAATTGTTGGGATATTGGAAATATTTTGTCGCCTTGCTCTTTATTGTCGTTTTGGTGCTGGTCTTCTACCCTCGCGCCATTGCTGATGGGGCAAAACGTATCGTGAAACACAATGAATTTTTTGAAAAACCAGCACCGTTTGAGTTTTTTCTTGACAACGATTCTCTCACAGTGTTAAAAGGCCAAGATTTTACGATTATAATGCACGTAGAAGGCAAATTTGTGCCAGAACGGGTAAATATCTCCATTGGCGGCAATGTCTTCCTTATGACGAAAAAAACGACATCTTCGTTTGAGTATGTCATTCGTGGTTGCAATAATTCGTTGAATTTTGCTTTCGTTGCCGATGAATACCAATCAAAAACGTATCAATTGCAGGTCTTCCCTCTCCCACAATTGCTTGGATTTACTATTGTGGCAACGGTTCCCTCCTACACTCAACTTGATAATGCAACCGTAACAAATACGGGTGATTTGACAATTCCTGTTGGCACAAGGATTTCGTGGAGCGTTGATGCTGCCGATGCCGATTCACTATTCTTCGTGCCAGAAACAGACGAACGAATCGCTTTTTCTAAAAAAAATGGCAAATTCGTTCTTAATCAACGAATTATGGAAACAACCCCCTATACTCTATTTGGTAAAAATGCGTATCTCGATACGGTACAGATTATAAAATATACGTTTACCGTCATTCCTGATGTTCGACCTACCATTCAAGTTGAACAAAAACAGGATAGTTCGCAGTATTTTACCTATTATTTCAAGGGCGATATTCAAGATGATTATGGTTTTTCTTCATTGGATTTTGTGTATTTCTTGAACGATTCTGCTTCAAGCCAAGTGCGCGTTCCATTAGAATTTTCGCCTGCAAATGCCCACCAGCAGTTCTTTTATATGTTCGATTTTGCTCAGTTTTCAAAAGGCGATGTTGTAAACTATTATTTCGAAGTGTTTGATAATGATGCAGTTAACGGATATAAATCGGCACGAACAGTAACGTATGATTTCAAGATACCTACGCAAGAGGAACTTGAAAAAATGCAGGATGATTTTTCCCAACAAATCGAGTCTTCGTTTAACCAGTCGTCGTCGCTCACGCAAGAATTGGTGAAGGATTTCGACAAATTGAAACAGAAATTGCTCAACGAAAATCTTTCCGATTGGGAACGAAAACAGGCACTTGAGGAAATGCGTCAAAAACAAGAGCAAATAAAGCAAAATGTGGAGGAATTGATGCAATCGCTTGAACAAAAGAACGATATGCAAAATAAGTTGTCGGAACGTGACGAGGAAATTCTTCGGAAACAGAAGGAAATTGAAGATTTGCTGAATGCACTGATGGATGACGAGCTCAAAAAAATGATGGAAGAATTTAATCAGATGATGGATAATTATAACAAAAACGAGTTCATCCGTAAGTCTGAGGAAATGAAAATGTCGTTTGAAGAGCTTTCAAAACAGCTTGACAGGGATTTGGAACTGTTGAACAGAATGGATGTTGAGGAATCGGTTAATCAAACGAGTGAACGATTGCAAGAGCTTGCGGAAGAACAACGTGCATTGTCGGAACAGTTGAAGAGCGAGAAGAATTCCGAGGAAATTCAAAATAAGCTTGACGAGATTTCTCGCGAATTGGAATCTATTGAGAAAAAATATGAAGATGCCCAAAAGAAAAATGAATCTTTGCAGCAAAAGTTTGATTTACAAGACTTTGACAAACAGTTTCAAGACATAAAAAATGCTATGCGGCAAAGCCAGGAGGAACAACAACAGGGGCAGCGTTCAAAATCCTCAAAATCAATGAAGAACGCAGCGGAACAAACGCAAAAGTTAGCGGAATCAATGCAAGGTATGATGCAACAACAAATGGCTCATCAAAATATGGAGGATATGGCCAATATGCGGCAAATTCTTGAAAATTTGCTTACGTTTTCGTTCCAACAAGAAGAATTGATGGCACAAACGGGGAAACTCTCGTATGCCGATCCCAAATATGCCGAGGTGGCAAACAAACAAAATGTCCTACAAGAAAATTTCAAGATAATTAAAGATTCGCTTTATACGCTGAGTTTACGCATTCCGCAGATTTCGCAGACAATCAATAATGAAATGTTTGAATTATTGAAAAACGGAAATGCCGTAATCGACAATCTTGAACAGCGTCAACGGAGCTTGGCGAGAGTGAGTCAGCAATATATTATGACGTCGGCCAACAATCTTGCTCTGCTTTTCTCCGAAGTGTTGCAACAAATGCAACAGCAAGCGGCACAACAGATGGAAGGTCAGCAACAATGTCAAAATCCACGTAATAGTGGTAAAGGACAAAAACCGTCGTTCCAACAAATGAAACAAATGCAACAGTCGCTCAAAGAACAAATGCAACAGATGATGCAGCAAATGAAGGAAGGTGGAATGCCGTCAGGACAGATGCAAAAACAGTTGAGCGAAATGCTTATGAAGGAACAAATGCTTAAACAATTGGGAAATCAAATGATGAAGGAAGGCGAACTTTCCCCCGAAGGCGTTCAGCAATTGAAGGATATTCAGCGGCTTATGGACCAAACTGAACGAGATATTGTTAATCAGAACATTACGCCTCAAACGCTTATGCGCCAGGAACAAATCCTTACTCGTATGCTTGAGGCAGAAAATGCCGAAAAAGAACGTGACCAAGACAAGGAACGAGAGTCGAAAACGGCAACGCAACGTCCATCTGACAATGCGAAAAAAATGTTCAAGCAAACCGAAATGGAAAAACAACAATACGACGACGTGTTACAAGAAAATGCTGTGAAACTGAAACCTCAATATCAGAAAATCTATTCGGATTATATCATTAATCTGAATGAATAATTTCTCGGTATTTTTCAAGAAAAAAAGTAATAATGACATAAATCCCTGAAAAAGACTATTTTTGCCTTGTTAATTGATTGTTTCATTTGAGTTTACAATGAAAATAAATTTCTTTCAAGAGGACTCCAAATTTCCTTCGGGATTGCGTCGGACATCGTTCCGCTCTATAGTCCAAATCATTGTCCAGAATGAGTCGAAGAAAAAAATCGACTACATCAATTTCATTGCGTGTTCCGACAATTATTTGTTGGGAATCAATCAAAATTTTCTGAAGCATGATTATTATACTGATATTATCACGTTCGATTATTCTGAATCGGAGATTGCTTCGGATATTTATATGAGTATGGATAGAATAGAGGACAACGCAAAGCAGAACAAGGTGACGAAGCTCAACGAATGTTACCGAATTTTGATTCATGGAGTACTTCATCTGGTTGGTTACAAAGACAAAAAGCCAGAGGATAAGAAAATTATGACTCAGAAGGAAGATTATTATTTGCGTTTGGTAGAGTAGTATGTTACAAGAATACGATGTAATTGTTGTTGGTGCCGGACATGCTGGCTGTGAAGCCGCTGCTGCCGCCGCCCGTCTGGGTTCACAGACGTTGCTCATCACAATGGATATGACAAAAATGGCGGCCATGTCGTGCAATCCTGCCGTAGGTGGTATTGCCAAAGGACAGATTGTCCGCGAGATTGACGCCCTTGGTGGTGCAATGGGAAAAATCACCGATGCGTCGTCCATTCAGTTTCGAATGTTAAACAAGTCGAAAGGTCCTGCTATGTGGAGCCCTCGTTCGCAAGCCGACAGGGCGTTGTTCATTAAGCACTGGCGCGAAGAACTTGAATCTATCCCGAATCTTGATTTTTGGCAGGATGCCGTTTGCGAACTGTTGCTTGACAAAGATAGAGTTGTTGGTGTAAAAACTGTTTGGGGGATTTCTATCAAGGCAAAGTCTGTGGTTTTAACCAACGGAACTTTTTTGAACGGTTTGATGCACATTGGTCGTTCGCAAGTCGAAGGTGGTAGAATAGGGGAGTTGCCTTCATATAAACTTTCTGATCAAATCCGTGATTTTGGTTTCGAGGTTGGAAGAATGAAGACGGGAACTCCTGCCCGTATAGATGGACGAACGATTGACTTTTCGAAATGCAAGGAACAAAAAGGTGACGAAGAAATTGGTCAATTTTCGTTTGTTCCACGTGGAACAATTAAACGATTACCTCAGTTAAGTTGTTGGATGACTTACACGAATCCGCAGGTTCACGAAGTTCTTCGTTCTGGTTTTGCCGATTCGCCGTTGTATAATGGAACAATAAAAAGTATTGGCCCTCGATATTGCCCGAGCATTGAAACAAAATTGGTGACGTTTGCCGACAAGGACAAACATCAACTTTTCTTGGAGCCTGAAGGAATCAATACGTGCGAATATTATTTGAACGGATTTTCATCGTCGTTGCCAGCCGATGTGCAATATAAAGCAATGCGTTTGTTGCCAGGTTTGGAGAATTGCAAGATTTTCCGTCCGGGATATGCCATCGAATACGATTTCTTCATGCCGACACAGTTGACGGCGTCGTTGGAAACAAAAATGATACAAAATTTGTTCTTTGCCGGACAAATCAACGGAACAACTGGTTACGAGGAAGCAGGAGCGCAAGGTTTGATTGCAGGAATCAATGCTTCGCTCAAGGCATCGGAACGTGAGGCGTTCATTCTTCATTGTGACGAGGCATATATTGGCGTGCTGATTGACGACCTTATCACCAAGGGAGTGAACGAGCCGTACAGAATGTTTACTTCGCGCGCGGAATTTAGAATCTTGCTTCGTCAGGATGATGCCGATGTTCGTCTTACGCCAAAAGGGATCGAACTTGGTTTGGTTGACGATGTGCGAAAACGTGCGTTTGAGAACAAAATGACGGCTGTCGAAAAGTTGACGAACTACGTGAACGAGAAAAA
>JAGCOW010000048.1 GCA_017642535.1 Bacteroidales bacterium
ACAATGAAAGCAGATTTTTACTCATTTTCTTAAAAATGCTGTAAATATATAAATTTCAATTTATTACAAGGATTTCAGGTCTCATTTTGACCATTAAGCCGAAAAATTAATCCAGCATCCATAAAAAAAGCACCCACATTTTCTTGTGAGTGCTTCCGTGGGCCCTGCTGGGCTTGAACCAGCGACCACCTGATTATGAGTCAGGTGCTCTAACCAGCTGAGCTAAGAGCCCTACTTTTATTTCTAAAAGTTTTCGAGTGCAAAAATAGGTATTTTGTCTAATTTTGCAAATCAAATGATAATTTATTATGCAAAACACAATAAAGAACATCATATTCGATTTTGGCGGCGTGGTGTTTCACATTGAAGAAAAACGGACGATTGACGCGTTTGCCCAATTATATCACTGTTCTGGCAAGCAAGCGTTGGAGTACTTGTTTGCCAACGATTTGTTCTTCTCTTTTGAATGCGGAAAAATCTCCGTGCCTGACTTTATAGCTCATTTACAGTCCATTGCACCGCAACCTATCACGAAAGAACAGATTCTTGCTGCTTGGAACGCTATTCTTGTGGGCTACCCTCCCGAACACATTCCGCTGTTGCTTGCACTCAAAAAAAAATATCGAACGTTTTTGTTGAGCAACACGAATGAAATTCATACTGGCGAGTTTCCCCATATAGCACAACGGCAACAACTTGGCATTCAGTCAAACCACGACCTTTTTGAGAAAGTGTGGTATTCCAACGAAATTGGTATGAGGAAACCTAATCCCGAGATCTTTGAATTTGCATTGCGTGATGCGAATCTCAAAGCCGAAGAAACCTTGTTTGTCGATGACTTGGCGGAAAATGTGGCGGCAGCGGCAACAGTAGGCATACATACCATACAAATAACCAAAGACAAAGGTATTATGCAAATCTTTGGAAACTGGATTTAAAAAGAAAAAACGCAAACACAATCTCGGTTTAAAAAAAAGGTTGTATTTTTCGCAAACTTTAAAAATCGGTTATGGATTTTAATGAAACAATAGCAATCATTGGTGGTGGAAACATTGGGATGTCCATTGCTCAAGGGCTTGTAAACGCAGGAAAATACAAGCCGGAACAGATTATCATCACTCGTAAGAAGTCTGATTTGCCAAAAGACAGACGCGAAGGAGGTTTTGTTTTCCAAGAAGATAACGCCGACGCTGTTTCAAAGGCAAGAATCGTCGTTTTCTCGGTTGTTCCCCACATCTATGAAAGCATTTTGAACGGTATAAAAGATGCTTTTACCGAAAAACACACGCTTATCACGATTGTTACAGGTGTTGAGATTGCAAAATTCCAAGAAAAAATCAAGAAAGACATTTGTATTGCACGTGCAATGCCCAATACGGCCATAAAAATCCGTCAGTCAATGACGTGTATTGCCACAAACAAACCTGATTCCCCTCAGTTTGCAGAAGTTACCGACATATTTAATATGTTAGGTAAAACGCTGTTGATTGACGAAGAACTGATGTTGTCGGCAACAGCTCTCGGTTCTTGTGGTATTGCATATTTCCTTCGTGCCATTCGTGCGGCTTCGCAAGGTGGAATACAAATTGGTTTCCACGCCGAAGAAGCTCAATTGATAGCGGCCCAAACGGCAAAAGGTGCGGCTGACTTGCTTCTCCAGCTCCATTCACATCCCGAAGATGAAATCGACAAAGTGACTACTCCGCAAGGAATCACGATTGCCGGACTTAACGAAATGGAACACAACGGATTAAGCTCAGCGTTAATTAAAGGAATTGTTAAATCATACGATAAAGCAGCTAATAAAGATGAATAAAAATTTAATTATTTATGTAATTGCAATTGTTGCCCTTCTTTCTTCATGTGGCAACAAAAAACAAAATGTTTCTTTGGCAATCTATGCCGATACGGCAAGTTATTTTGCAGAACGAATCGAAAATTTTGAATCAAAGGCAAAAAGCGATATGGACAATATCGATTTGTATTTTCAAATGGAAGATTCTGCCTCGGCACAAAAGAAAATTGCCAACGAGGTGTTGACAAAACTATTTGCCGACGTAAAAGACACATTGTATCTCCCATTTGAACAGACAAAGAATTTCGAAAAAATTAAAATTTTAAGCGTGTGGGTTACAGGAATGGAATTTGACAAAATTCTTCTTGAAGCTCGTGTGGAAGCAATTGACAACAGCTCGTTTATGGGTCCTCACGCTGGATTGGTCATAAAAGACAAAGACAAGAAATTGTTGGAAGTTGGCGGAGGCATACAAGGTCCAACCGACGAGAAACTTGAAGCAGGAAGCGTTTATACGTTCTCGGGACAAATTGAGCATCTTCATCTTTTGTCTGATTTCAAGTCTATCGTGTTCAACGAAGACATAAAAATGTGGTAATCATCTGAAGGTTAAGGATTTCCTTAACCTTTTTTAGTAATTCCGAATGCGACAAACACGGTTTTTTCTTATTTTTTGTTTAGCACTTGGTTGCCAGTTATTTTCGTTCGCACAAAATAACCAGACAAAAGAGATGAAATATCTCAATCCGGAAGGAATGACCGTTGGTTCCCGCTATGCTATTGAACAAGCGGGCGACGGCTATTATCGAAAAAATGTCACTTATGGTAGTTTTGAGCATTATCTGCTCAATCTTCCCATGAAACCCATCGGTTACAAGACGCATTTTCATGATGGCGAGGAGAAATCGTTTGACGTTCAAATTGGCGTTTTGGACGTAAAAATCAAGAATAGCACGAACGTGTGCAGTGCCGAGCCGGCAATAAAACTTCGCGCAGAATATCTGTATTCATCGAAATTATACGGTCGTATTCACTTCAACTTCAACAATGGTTTTAACTGCACGTATGCCAAGTGGGCTGCGGGTTTCAGGGTAAATGACTCGAAAAATGGCTGGGACCATACCAGCGAGCAAGATTATAGCAGAAAGAATTTCTTGGAATATCTGGATGTCGTTTTTCAAAATGCGACCGTTCCTTCGCTTGCCCGTGAAATGTCGAAAGTGGAATTGAAAGACGTGAAGGCAGGCGATTTACTCATTCAGAGCGGTTATCCCAATCACATGGCAATCGTGTTGGACGTGCTGTACAACGACAAGAACAATACAATAAAAATAATGCTTGCACAAGGTTTTTCTCCAGCGCAAGATATTGAAGTGCTGAAAAATTATCAGGACGATTGCAGTCCATGGTTCACAATCTCGCTCGACAGCGATGAAAACACAGAGATACTGACGCCCCAATGGACGTTTTATGTAAAAGATTTTAAGCGATTTACAAATTAACACAGGTTTTAATCCACATTTTTTTTTTCGGGAAAAATCATTATTTTTGCATCACAAAAAAACGTCTTATGACAAAGCAAAGGACAATTTCTCAGAAGATATCGTTTTCGGGCAAGGGTTTGCATACCGGAAAGGTGGTAACAGCAACGGTCTTGCCAGCAGAGCCAAACACAGGCATTCGTTTCAAACGAATTGACTTGGAAGGAAATCCTATCATTCCTGCATTGGCTGAAAACGTGGTTGACACAGCTCGCGGAACCGTCATAGGCATTGCGGGAGCGGTGGTTAGCACCATAGAACACATGATGGCTTCGTTTCACGCACACCACATCAACAACGCCCTGATTGAGGTTGATGGTCCCGAAGTTCCTATCTTGAATGGTAGCGCCAAACCATTTTTTGACGAGATTCAGAGAGTTGGCACAACAGAGCAAGATGCAGAGATAGAATATCTTGAAATCACAGAAAAGACAACATATACTGAGCCAGAACGCGGCGTGGAAATCATAGCTTATCCGTGCGATACATTCCGCGTCGATGTAAAAATCAGCTACGATTCCTTTATGCTTCGTAACCAGTTCGCAAGTTTGAGCGACTTGAACGATTTCGGGAAAGAAATTGCTTGCTGTAAGACGTTCTGTTTCTTGCGTGAAATAGAAATGATGCTTGCCGCAAACTTGATTAAAGGTGGCGATTTGGACAATGCTTTGGTATTTGTTGACCGCAAGGTTTCCGACGAGGAAGTTGCTCGTTTGTCGGCAATCTTTAATCGTCCCGATGTGAAAATCGAGAAAGAAGGCGTGCTAAACAACACTCCCCTTTCATTTGAAAACGAACCTGCCCGTCATAAACTGCTTGACTTGATTGGCGACTTATGGTTGGTTGGTCGTCCTATAAAAGGACATATCATTGCAACAATTCCAGGTCATAAAGCCAATACGGAATTTGCGAAAATTCTTCGCAAACAGCTCAAACCGACGACAAAGATTCCTGCACCGAAAATTGACTTGAACGCAGAACCGATATACGACACTCAAAAGTTGAAAAACTTGCTGCCTTATCGTTACCCGTTCCAATTGGTTGACAAAATTATGTCGTTAACCGACACCGAAGTTATTGGTATCAAGAATGTTACGAACGACGAACCATTCTTCCAAGGACATTTCCCTGAAGAACCCGTCATGCCGGGCGTTCTCATGCTTGAAAGCATGGTGCAATGTGCAGGCGTGTTTGCGTTGTCGCACGTGGAAAATTCAACCGATTATCTGGTGTATTTCTTAAGTGTTGACAATGTTAAATTTAGAAAAAAAGTATTTCCGGGCGACACGCTCATCTTCAAATTACAATTGATTACGCCTATACGAAGAGGTATTGTCTATATGAAGGCATATTCTTTCGTGGCGGGACAACTTGTTGCCGAAGGTGAAATTAAAGCTCAAATAACTAAAAAAACGAATTAGAGTATGGATACATCTCTTTGTTTCATCCACCCAGATGCGAAATTGGGAAAAGACGTTGTTGTAAAACCTTTTTCTTACATATATGATGACGTTGAAATTGGCGACGGCACAATCATAGAACCAAATGTAACCATTATGCCTGGTGCAAGAATCGGCAAAAATTGCCATATCTTCCCTGGCTCGGTCATTTCGGCCATTCCACAAGATTTGAAATTTGTGGGAGAACATACCACAACGGAAATTGGTGACAATACGGTCATCCGTGAATGTGTAACTATTCACCGCGGTACTGCCGACAAAATGAAAACGGTTGTCGGAAGCAACTGCTTGCTGATGGGATATGTTCACATTGCACACGATTGCATCGTTGGTAACAACTGTATATTCGCAAACTACGCTGCTCTCTCTGGTCATTGTATTATTGGCGATTATGTAATAATTGAAGGCAAGTCGGGTGCACAACAGTTTATGGTTGTTGGCGACCACGCATTCATCGCTGGTGGCACATTTATTCGAAAAAATGTACCTCCGTTTGTAAAAGCGGCACAAGAACCAATCCAATACATTGGCGTGAACTCCGTAGGTCTTTCTCGTCGCGGTTTTCCAGAAGAAAAGATTCGTGAAATCCAGACTATCTACAATCTGATTTTCTTACAAAAAGGTGTCCTTATGAAAGACGCTCTTGAAATGGTTCGTCAGCAAGTGCCACAATCAGCTGAACGTGATTCAATACTGACGTTTATTGAGAATTCACCGAATGGCATTATCAAGAAACCTTAAATTCGTCGTTTTTCTTGCCTGTCTTTGTATCTCGTTTTATTCTTGTAAGAGTGCTTCTCCCAAGAAAAAATATATCGAGGTAAATGGAATAGCCCAAGGTACGTATTACCGTGTGGTTTACGAAGACACTGTTATGCGAAAAGCCGAATTTGATTCTCTGTTGCACAACTTTGATAGCACATTCAGCATTTATATTGAGGAATCACTCATTTCCAAGATAAATCGCAATGATACAAGCGTGCAAATCAACCCTGAGTTTTGTTACTTCTTTGAACAGTCAAAGCGTATCTCCGCTATGACTGACGGACTTTTCGACATCACTGTTGGACCACTCGTAAGTGCGTGGAAATTCGGCCCCGACACAATTGAACATCCGTTACCTACTCAAAATCAGATAGATAGTATTTTGCAGTTTGTCGGTATGCATAAAATCAACATAGTGAACGGGAAATGCGTGAAAGACGACCCTCGTATTCAAATTACAGGAAACGCCAATGCACAGGGCTATTCCAGCGATATACTTGCTCAATATCTGGATTCTTTAGGTGTGGAAAATTATTTGGTCGATGTGGGGAGCGAAATGCGTGCGAAAGGAGTAAACGCAAAAAATAACATTTGGAGAATTGGCATTACTCGTCCCGAAGAAGGAATAGACTCGTTGCCAATCGAAAAGCAAAGCGAGATAGCCATTCAACTGAATAACAGATCGCTGGCTACGTCGGGAAATTATCGGAAATTCTTCTATTCCAACGGAAAAAAATATGCTCATACGGTCAATCCACATACTGGTCAGTCTATTCCTACCGATTTGTTGAGCGTTACAGTTCTTGCAAAGGAATGTATTGATGCCGACGCGATTGCAACAGCGTGTATGGCAATGGGCGTTGAAAAATCGAAGGAGTTTTTCAATAAGCACCCCGAATTTGACGCCGTGCTCATTTATTCGGAAGGTAATTCCCTTGCAACCTACAAGACGAAAGGTGTTGTCGTAAAATAATAAGCGACAATTGTTTATCTGTTGATAACTGACTGAAAACTCTCACCCGTCAATAGAATTTCTACGCTTCGGAGCGAATAAATTTGTAATCGTAACAAACGATTATGGATTTAGAAACTCTCATACGTTCAATTCTGTATCAAAAGAAATCCGTTTCTGTTCCTTTTTTAGGCACATTTGCCATCGTCACCAAACCTGCACGGCTTATACAAGAGGAACAAGTTACATTCGTACCTCCACAATCATTTGTTACCTATTCGGCACAATGCGACGAAAGCGACAACACCTTGCAACAACACTATGCTAAATGTGCAAACATATCAGAAGCCGAGGCATTGGCTGAAATAGCACAATTCTCGAATGCCATACTTACAGAAATTGAAACACAAGGGACTTTGTACCTCAACGGTATTGGCACGCTCACACAAAGCAAAGAATTTACATCGACAACGTATGGCGGTATTTCGCCCGAAAACTTTGCACTCCCAACATTTGTTCTTGACACTTGTTCCGATGCTGAAAGCAAACGAGCAAAAGCAAGACCGTTGAATATAGCAAAAACAGCAGGAAAAGCGTTGTTCATATCATCTCCTATTGTTTTTGGAGCATTGTTAATTCCCAACATACTCCAGATTTCGCACGATGCACAATTGGCTTCGCTGTTTCGGGACACCAAGGTTACAATGAATTTTAACCACCCCGAAGTTCCTCGTCCCCAAGAATATAAACAAATTGCAGAAGTTGCACAAGCAACTCCTATGGAAACAGAAGATAAAGCGATAGTTTCGAAACCAGTTAAAAAAGAAAAAGTTAGTAAAGCGAAAAAAGAAAAGGTAAAAACTGCAAAAGTTACAAAACAGAAAAAACAAGAAGGAAATGCCACGCCAAAAGCAGCTCCTGCCGACAACAATGCAAAATACTTCATCATCGTTGGTACTTTTTCAGTTAAATCAAACGCAGAAAACTATTCCGAAAAGTTAAAAGACAAAGATTTCAATTCGGGCGTAATTAGTGACAATGAGAAAAATCGCGTATATCTCTCCGCTTTTGCCGACAAATCCGAAGCACAACAATACATAAACGAATTACGTAACGGTTCCGAGTATAACAATGCTTGGTTGTACGTAAAACAATCGTAATAAATAAGAAATTGCTTATAACGCCGACAACTCCATCTCTGGAAATATCTGCACCAATACTGTAAATGCAAGAATAAGGACAAATAAAACTTCTTGCCAGAACTTGCTACGCATGTTTATCATAAAGTTGGCAATAAATACCGATACCGAGATTCCACCGAAAAACAAGAAGTCATAGGTTACGTGTGGTACGAATATATACAACGCCAATACCAACATCAAGAAAAACAAAAGCAACGTGTAGTACTTCCGAGTAGAAACCTTACGAGTTCCGCCAAGATATACATAAATAACAGAACGTATAAACAACAATGCTAAAAATACCGAGAACGCAATGGGGAACAATTTTGTAAAAGGAGGTGCATTCACTGCCATCACATTTTCATAAAATGTCGTTACTTGCAACATAAAGTTGTCAAAACAAAAAGCTATTGACAAAACCAATATAAAGGGTAACAACAATCCTACCAGGGCCGACAACCATTGTCGCCAATAAAAAGGAACAAACATTCCCAAACCGATAAAAATCAAGATTGCAAAATAGATTGCTGGTGCATAAAACAACGAGGCGATAGCGAAACAAAAACCTGCCTCAAAGATTTTTTTCAGTTCGTGTTCGTTTTTATACATATTAAAAAGCAACTGCACCCCAATCATCAGGAAGGTCAGTGCTGGTTGCATCGGATTCAATTGTTTATAATCTTGTAAACTTGCAGAAAGAAAAATGAACAAGAAAATAAAAAACATCGACTTATTCTCAATCAATCGAGTAACGGAGTTGACTCTGATAATGATTATGACATTTATCAGCAATATCACCAACGACACAATTTGCCCTGCAAGTGCATTCCAATTTTGAATCGCCATCAATGGCTTATACAAGACCATAGGATTCGTGTCGTAATAATGCGAGACGAATTGCGGATTCAATAGATTTGTTCCCCATAATAAAATAACAACTATAGGGAGCAAAATAAAATTGATTGTTGTGTTCTTTTGTAGAAATTGGAACATTACGACTATAAATCTTGACCAATATCGCGTCGATAATACATCTTATCAAAATGAATCTTGGTGATGTTTTTATATGAAATTTTTAATGCTGCATCTTTGTTTTCGCCCAACGAAGTAACTGCCAACACTCGTCCGCCCGAAGTTTTCACTTCGCCGTTTTCCAATTTCGTGCCTGCGTGGAACACAATGCTGTCGGAGAATTGTTCACTGAACGTAATCGTCTTTCCTTTCTCGTATGCTTCGGGATAACCACCAGAAACAGCCATTACCGTCGTTGCCGAGAATGGATTTATCTCTATCTTTTCTTGTGACAATTTTTTATTTGCCGCAGCAACAAATAATTGCAACAAATCAGATTTTATACGAGGAATGACAACCTCGGTTTCTGGGTCACCCATACGAACATTGTATTCAATGACTTTCGGCGTTCCGTTGTCGTTCATCAAACCAAAGAAAATGAAACCACAGTATGGAATATTGTCTTCCTTCAAACCTGCTATTGTCGGTTTAATAATCTCACTTTCAATTCTCTCCATGAGTTTTTTGTCAGCGAATGGTACTGGCGAAACGGCCCCCATACCACCAGTGTTCAAACCCGTATCGTGCTCTCCCACTCGTTTATAATCCTTCGCTTCTGGCAAAATCACATATCCTTCGCCGTCGGTCAAAACAAAGACTGACATTTCAATGCCTTTCAAACATTCTTCAAGCACTACCGTCTTACTTGCTGCGCCGAATTTGCCGTTTAGCATATTTTCCAATTCCGACTTCGCCTCGTTCAAATCATTAAGAATCAACACACCTTTGCCAGCAGCCAATCCGTCTGCCTTCAACACATACGGAGCAGTTTGCTTTGCAAGGAAATCAAATCCTTCCTGAAGATTTTCGGCAGTTACCGTGAAATGTTTTGCCGTAGGAATATTATGACGATTCATAAACGCCTTGGCAAATTCCTTGCTACCTTCCAACGTGGCAGCATATTTTTGAGGACCAATCACTGGAATAGACTTCAATTCGGCGTCGTTAAGGAAAAAGTCGTGTACTCCTTTCACAAGAGGGTCTTCGGGACCAACGACAACAAGATTTATTGCATATTCTTTAACGGCTTTCTTTATCTCGTCAAACGCCGTTGCCGAAATAGGCAAATTCGTTCCTACTTGTGCCGTACCAGCATTTCCTGGTGCGATGTAGAGTTTATCTAATAAAGGACTCTGAGCAATTTTCCAAGCCAATGCGTGTTCGCGTCCGCCTGAACCTAACAATAAAACATTCATTACTTTTCTTCTACTTCTGCTGTATAAACTTTCTTTTGTTGATTATATTCTTGTTGCATCGTAGCATTCTCCGAGAAGATATGAGCATCGGGAACCTTTGCCTTTATGGTCGGGAACACAGCTTCCACTTCCTCGCGAGTCTTATAAGGACCAACATATACTTTGAACAACGGTTTGCCCTTACGAGCATCGTTTATCCAATAATATCCACACGGAAGACCATCAACATACGACATTTCGGCAACAATCTTGATGGCTTCAACTTCATCAGCTGTTGCCTTATAGCCAATCAACCATCCCGTTGTAGGAACTTTGTTCTTCGTTGCAACACGTGCAGGAGTATACACCTTCTTTGGTGCGGGTGCTTCTACAACCGTATCCTCCACAACTTCAGGAATAGTATCTATCACTGGCTCTGGCTCAGGTTCTGGTTGTGGCTCTTCTTTCACCGTGTCTTGAACAGCAACGACAGGAGGTTCTACGGGTGCTTGTTTCACTTTTGTAAAATAATACCAAATACCGCCACCCAAAAGAAGAAGCAACAACAAAAGCAACAGAATAATCCATAACCATTTGCGTTTTTTCGTTTCCTCTTCTTCCTCCTCGTCGGAAATTTCATCTATCTCATCTTGCTCTGGCTCAGATGCTTGCACGGGTGCACTCTTGGGTTCTTCAACCACAGATTTTTGAGAAACCTCATTTTGTACTTCTTCCTTACCTGTTGAAGCAACATTTGAAGGTTCCCCTATTAACTGAAACAATGGTTCTTCGTTGTCTGCAGAAGAATTACCATTATTGTTGAAAGTCTTTTCACTTTCATTCGGAGAAAAATCCAAATCATCATTTAGATTTTCGTTTGCATCTGAATCTTTTCGCATAAGAAGAGTTTTTGAACGATACAAATATAAAAAATTATTTAATCATCGTCAAACCACCCATATAAGGAACCAAAACTTCAGGAACTTTAATGCCTTCAGGAGTCTGATAATTTTCAATAATTGAAGCCACAATTCGAGGCAATGCCAACGCACTTCCGTTCAAGGTGTGAGCAAGCACAGTCTTTTTCGTTGCTTCGTCTTTATATCTTAATTTTAATCGATTTGCTTGATATGTCTCAAAATTTGAAACAGAACTTACTTCCAACCAGCGTTTCTGACCAGCCGAGAATACTTCAAAATCGTAAGTCAATGCCGAAGTGAAACTCATATCGCCACCACACAAACGAACAATTCTATATGGCAATTGCAATGCTTGTACCAACGATTCCACATGAGCAACCATTTCGTCCAATGCTTGGTATGAACGAGCCGGATGTTCTATACGAACGATTTCCACCTTGTCGAATTGGTGAAGACGGTTCAAACCACGCACGTCTTTTCCGTACGAACCTGCCTCACGACGGAAACATGGCGTATAAGCAGTACATTTAATCGGGAAATCGCTTTCCTTCACTATTACGTCACGGAAAATGTTAGTAACAGGAACTTCCGCAGTCGGAATCAGATATAAATTGTCAAGGCCAACGTAGTACATCTGACCTTCCTTGTCAGGCAACTGACCTGTTCCATAACCAGAAGCTTCGTTCACCATGATTGGTGGTTGATATTCCTTGTAACCAGCCGCGATTGCACGGTCAAGGAAGAACGAAATCAACGCACGTTGCAATTTTGCACCAACGCCCACATACACGGGGAATCCAGCACCAGTCAACTTGTTTCCGAGTTCGAAATCAATCAAATTGTATTTTTCAGCCAAATCCCAGTGACATTGTAGATTGTCGTTTTCGGGAATCGTACCTCCCATTTTTACAACAACGTTGTCTTCAGCTGTTTTACCTTCGGGAACAATCTCAGCAGGAATATTTGGCAACAACACAAGCACTTTTTGCAATTCGGCAAGAGTGTTTGTCATTTCTTGATCCAAATTTTTAATGGATTCTTTCAAGACACCCGTCTTTTCTTTTGCCGCATTTGCTTCATCAACTTTCTTTTGAGCGAACAACGCACCAATTTCTTTTGACAAAGCATTTATCTCTGCTTGTTTTGCATTCAATTCTTGTTGAATTGACACACGTTTTTCATCTAAGGAAATTATTTTTTCGACTGCCTCTTTTGCGTCGAAGTGCTTGATAGCAAGTCTTTTAACTACAAATTCGGGATTTTCCCGAATCAATTGAAGTGTAAGCATTTTGATATATATATTTTTGTCGTTACAAATATATATAAAAATATCTATTCTTATAAAAATGTAAGGGCGAATAATTATTCGCCCTCACCAAATTAAATTATGTTCTTGACCAATTTGAATAAGCTATATGGCATATAACGGAACGGCAAGTCAAAACTCGTTGGCGTTGCTATAACGGATCGTCGATGAGTAAATGCCTCAAAACTCTCCTTTCCATGATAATGTCCCATACCAGAATTTCCCACTCCGCCAAACGGCACATTGGGATTCACAATGTGCATAATCGTATCGTTTATGCATGCTCCACCCGAAGAAGTATTTCCGATTGCCTTCCACGCATCTTTTTCTTTTCCAAAATAGTAAAACGCAAGTGGTTTCTCTCGTTTCGTCACAAAATCAGTAACTTGTTGTAAGAAAGACTGTTCTGGCGTTTCCGTTATGGTAATCACAGGAAACAATGGTCCAAAAATCTCTTCCGTCATAATTTTCGAATCAACGGAAACATTGTCCAACAATGTTGGTTCAATAAAACGTGTCTCTGCATTCGTTCTTCCACCACAAAGGATAGTACCTTCTTGCAGATAGCTTGTGACACGGGCAAACGCCTTGTCGCTAACGATACGAACGTAATGTTTGCTTTCTTCAATATTGTCACCGTACAATTCCTTCAAACTCTTTTGAAATGCAGTGACAAAGGCATCTTTCACTTCGGAATGAATAAGAATATAATCGGGTGCGATGCACGTCTGACCCGAATTCAATGCCTTGCCCCACGCTATTCGTTTCGCCGCTACGGCAATATCGGCCGACTTGTCAATAATACACGGCGATTTTCCTCCAAGCTCCAACACAAGTGGTGTCAGATTTTCGGCGGCTGCCTTCATCACCGTGCGTGCCAAAGCAGGACTACCAGTGAAGAAAATCAAGTCGAATTTTTGTTGGAACAAATAGCCGTTCACATCTCTATTCCCTTGTACAACAGCAATATAGTTTTCTTCAAACGTGTCTTGTATCATATGCTCTATCACTTCGGAAACATGAGGCACGTATGGAGACGGTTTCAATACGGCAGTACAACCTGCCGAAATAGCTCCCACAAGCGGATTCAACAGCAATTGAACTGGGTAATTCCAAGGAGAGACAATCAATGTCGTACCAAGTGGTTCTTTTACAATATAACTACTTGAACCAAAGATTGTTAATGGTGTTCTACGACGTTCTTTCTTCGCCCACGACTTCACCGATTTAATATGGTCACGAATCTCGCCTTTCACCAATGAGATTTCGGTCAAATATGCTTCCTCGTACGATTTATGTAAATCCGTCCAAAGTGCGTCAGCCAACGGTTTCTCCCATTTTTCAAGAGCTGATTTCAGTTTTTTCAAACTTGCGATTCTATACGCAACAGACTTGGTATTGCCTTCGTGAAAGAATTGTCGTTGCTGTGCTAAAATAGCGTCAATTCTGATATTTGCCGTATTTTCCATATTATTTTCTTCCTGTAAAATGATCCATTGTATGATAAATTCCGAACACTTCGCCGAAAAACCAGTCAAAAACCTTGGTTGGAAGCAAACCTTCCATCAATCGAATGAAGTGGAAACTCCACGGAATGCCTTTAAAATCCACATTTTTCTCAATCGCCTTAATAATCTTCTTTGATGTTTTTTCAGGTTCAAGTATAGGGAAAATCTTTGACGAAACACCATCAAACATTCCTGTATTGATATAGTACGGAGCAACCGTGGTTACGTGTACATTGGATTTCATCTTCTGCAACTCTATTCTCACCGAATCGGACCAACCGATCACCGCCCATTTGCTTGCCGCATACACGCTCATATTTGGATTCGAGAGCATTCCCGCTGCCGAAGCTATGGTGCAAATATGACCTTTGTCGCGTGAAAGCATACTTGGCAAAAACGCGTGAGCCACATACATCGGTGCAATCGCATTGATAGTCATAGTACGGTCAATGTCGGTAACCGTATTTTTGTCAAATGTCTTGTTGCTTGTAACAACACCTGCACATTGAATCACAATATCAACATTGCCACATTCCTTGGTAACAGTTTCAAACGCAGCCATCACAGCATCGTGCGATGACACATCGACTTTATATCCAGCAACCTTACCTAATTTGCTATGTTCTGCGACAACAGCATTGATATTCGCTTCGTTTATGTCCCAAATAATCAATTGTTCAGCACCTTTTTCGAGTGCCATTCTACCCATAATTTTCCCAATACCCGACGCTCCGCCAGTAATGAGAACCGTATTTCCTTTACATTTCATTGTATCTGCTTTTAAATTGCGACACAAAAATATACGTACCAATCCACATCATCGTTCAAAAAGTGATAATTGACCACCCTTTTGGGGTGAAAAATCCAAAAACAAGACGTAAAATTCCGTTTTATGTGGTGAAATTTTTGAATAGAAAGATATAAAAAGGGGTAAAAAACGCTTTTTATTCCAAAATCAACGACAAGGCAATTCCCAAATATGTTCCCACTGCATATCCAACCAAACCGATAGCCAATCCACTGACCAAAACTTTTTTGTTGCCCATAGCACCCACAACGGGCGGAATAAATGGCGGAGAACAAAGCAATCCTATATTTGCCACTACGAACAAATCTCCTTCAACCTTTGCTAACCGACAAAACAACAAATGAAGCGTTGTGGCGACAATCAACACCAACAATACAAATTCTATCAAAATAATTGCCGATGACTGCAAGGTGTAGAAATTGAACTGCGAAGCCACGACAATGCTGAACATCAGTATCAGAATCATACCCAATTCGAATGTTTTGGGAATAGCACGTATTTTTTCAGAAAACGAAGCAACAATTGCCATCGTGGTAACCGATAGGATGATAATCATTTCGTTCAATGCACCCGCCACAAGCAAAGAAATCCCTGCCGCAGCGGCAACGAAAATAATCGCTAATCCCAATCCAATCAAGGTTTTAGGGAATGTTTCACGACGAAGCATTCCATCATAATTTTCCACATCGGTAATCGCCACTGCAACATCGGCACCAGCGTTCAAGTCCTTTTCCTTGAAAGGGAGCAAACGACGAAACAAACAAAAACCGCCACCTACAATGAACACAATCAATGGAAAAGTTACAAGCATTTCTATGGTAAGCAGACTTGTCATAATGGTAGAGTCCACGTGCAAAGCAGTGCCAAGGGCGGCAAAGTTCATAGTTCCGCCTGTGTAAATGCCTATCATCAAAGCCGAGAGATTCGAGAAGTTGTCAATGCCACTATTGCGGAAAGTAAAATAACCCACGATTACGGCAATCACAACGGAAACTAAACCACCAATCAAAACGACAATAGTTTTGGGCAAGGAATGAGCCCAAAGACGAAAATCGCAACTTAACAGCATCAAAGGAATTGCCAAAGGAACCGTAACGTTCATAAACCATTTTTGTATGGCAAGCATTGTCGCCGCATCGTTACTGCCACTTTCAAATACTGATACTCCCGAAAGAGAAAGTACTATGCCCACCGCATAGGCAATAATGACAGAACCCACTTTTTGTACCCACTTCCATTTTTGAAATGCCATTGCAATCAAAATAGGGAACAATATATATATCGCTGTTATAAAACTGATACGCATACTATTTGTCTCACTTTGCAAAGATATAAAAGATATTGTTGATGTTATCCCCTTTTTTACCTCACCTCAACCTTCTCCGGTTTTTTGTTTTTGTCGTATGTCAGGTATGGGTCTTCACTTTTACGTTGTACGTTATATACATTGCCATGACGTATCGAATAGTGTAATGTATCATTGCAAGAATTATTACAATCGTCACAAGACGATACAGTAGTAGGTTTTGTCATTGTAATCCATGTTCTATAAAAAGACCATTCGCTGTTACTTGGTGTCATACTCCAAAATTCGCCATCTTGATACAAATATAGCAAAAAATCACTATGTGGTTTAGGGAAAATATCTTATATTGTTAAATGCCCTAATCTTGATTCTATCAATTGCTCATACGTCAGTTTCATTTCGTTGTTAACGAAACAAAATCTTACGTGTAATGTAACTTTTTGATGATTAAACAGGTCTTATTTTAGAACCTAAAAAATACTGATATGAGAACCTATGCCTTATTTTTAGCAGCATTGTTGGTGAGAACAGCAAGTTTGTTTGCACAAACCAACTACACATGTACATTTTCTGCCAATGTGGCAATGGATAGTGTCAAGATAAAAAACATCGCTTCAAACGAAACTAAAATATTACACTACCCCGACAATATCATTACATTACAGAAATTTGAAAAGACAACAGTGCCTGTGGTGAAAAACACCATGCAAACAAGAAAAATTGCCAATGACAAGGTAGCGATAAACGTGGGAAAAACAACGCAATTAAACGTAATAATGTTTTCTATCGACGGAACTGTTGTTACACGTTACACAAACTATATGAACGCTGGACAATACGTATTCCAGATTGGCGCATCTGCAGGAGTATACGTAGTTATGTTTTCTACCGATGAACAAACAGCTTCTGTAAAACTTTCGTTGCAAGAAAACACATCAACTGGTATTTTTGAGATAGAAAACAACGAGCAAATACCGTTTTTGAAATCTGCTGATGATATTATCACGTTTTACGAAGGTGATGAGTTCGAGTTTACGGGATATTATAAAAAGCAGACAGAGATAAAATCGTGTACAATTGCAGAGGACAAAGAAATAATTTTTGATTTTGGTACGGTTGAGATTGAAAATGGGGCAATAAAAGCGGCTTTTTCCATTTCGGCAAATAATCAGGTGTACTTTAGTCAAGGAAACCTCCAATATCAAGCAACTACAAATACGTGGCGCTTTGCCGAGCATCAATGGGATTTCATAGGAACTCACTCTGTCACCACTGATGATCCAAGATATGGGGGAACAGTGGAAGGGAGCGACAATTTAATGGTTTCTCCAATATATAATGGTTGGATAGATTTGTTTTGTTGGGGCACAAGTGGTTGGTATAGTGGTGCAAACCAATATAAACCATGGGCAAGCTGTCGCAATAATCCGAAAGATTTTAATGTTGGTGGAACAATTTGTAATAGTTTAACTGGCGCATACGCAAAAGCAGATTGGGGATATTACAATGCTATTTCCAATGGAGGAAATTCAGCACGAATGTGGCGTACACTTACTAAAGCCGAACTGACATATTTAATTAAGGAAAGACCTAATGCCTCAAAATTACGTGGCGAGGCAACAGTAAACGAAGTGAATGGGATAGTTATTTTACCTGACAATTGGATCACACCTTCTAATATTACGTTTAATCCAGATTATGGATACGACAAGAACACCTATACTGTATCAGAATGGGCAAGAATGGAGGCAAACGGAGCTGTTTTCTTGCCATCTTCAGCAGATCGCGATCATGGTGTTCGGGAAACAGTTGATAAATATGGAATCTATTGGCTTTCAACAAGAGATGGACGCTATGATTTTGGTAATTCATATGCGTTTTATTTTGACCGTAACCATATTTACGACTGTTATAGTATTTTCCGTTGTCTTGGGGCTGCGGTACGGGTTGTGCAAGATGTGGACTTAACTGAAAGTCATACCTCCGGGGAAAGTTATGAAAATGAAATTCAAACTGTAACCATTGAAAATGGGGCAATAAAAGCCTACTTTACTGGTGAATACGGGAAAAAAATTTACTTTTCGAAAGGGAATTTGCAATATCAGGCAAGTACAAACACGTGGCGTTTTGCTGAACACCAGTATGACATTATTGGAGAAGATAACTCAAATATTTCCCCAACCTATGACGGTTGGATAGATTTGTTTGGTTGGGGGACAAGCGGTTGGAATAGCGGCGCTAATTCATATTTACCTCATTCTACAAGCACCAACGAATCCGATTACTTTTCTGGTGACACATGCGATAACGACTTTACAGGAAAGTATGAAAACGTGGACTGGGGAATATTCAACAATATTTCCAATGGAGGAAACACCATAGGAATGTGGCGTACGCCAACTTTCAGAGATTGGTGTTATATAATATATAACAGGACGTATGCATCGTGTCTGCAAGGTGAAGCAACAATAAACGGCATCCCAGGACTCGTTCTATTACCAGACGATTGGACAATGCCTTCCGGTATGACGTTTAATTCAGGTTATGGATTCGATAAGAACACATATACTGTATCAGAATGGGCAAAAATGGAAGAGTATGGAGCAGTGTTTCTACCTGCCTCAGGTTCTCGCATAGGTACTAACCTTAGATTTGTTGATAATAAAGGTGTTTATTGGTCAGCGTCAGATTATGACCAATCAAAATTATTATACCATTATGTCTTTTCATTTTCTTTTGACAATAAAAGTGGTGATACTGACTACTCCTTACCTCATGTAGGGGCATCTGTTCGCCTTATTCAAGATGTAAAATGACCTGATTTAAGCAAATTGCTATTTAAAATTCTTTACTATTTATTGTCTGTTTGCAGCTCCAATTCATATTCTTCCGCATTGAAATATACGACTTCTCTGTCGGAATATATTTTGTTACTATGCAATACGAGGGAAAAATGTTGATAGTAGAGATACACATCTTTTCTACGATTCTTTCCCCGAAAAAAAGAACAAAAAAATATTCCGATTTTACAGATTGGGCTTTTTTTTCTATATTTGAAAGTTTCAAAAATATATTGTTATTATTATGAAATTATTTTATCAATTCCTAGCAGCACTTATTTTTTGTGGAACTTTCTCGTTGTTTTCGGAAGCACAAAGCATTACATACGGAAGTGGCTATTCCGGACCATTATGTGGCGAAACAGGAAACGGAACTGGTGCTTACTACACAGGAGAATATCGAAACTTGTTTGTCGAAATTTTAGGAAAGTCGGAAAAACAAGTTCAAAACAAAATCAACAAAATCTGGGAGCATTTTTTCACCGTAGGTTCTTCATCGGCGGTCTATTACGAGGACGAACGAGACCACAACATGGCATATATTTATGATGTTGGCAACAAGGATGTGCGTACCGAAGGACAATCGTACGGAATGATGATTGCCGTGCAACTTGACCACAAAACTGAATTTGACAAACTCTGGCGATGGGCAAAAAAATATATGCAACATCAAAGTGGCGTTTGGGAAGGATATTTTGCGTGGCAATGTAAAACCGACGGTTCAAAAATAGATGTTGGTTGTGCACCCGACGGCGAAGAATACTTTATCACAGCTTTGTTGTTGGCTTCAAACCGATGGGGCAACGACGGCGACATTGATTATAATGCCGAGGCACAATACATTTTGAAAAGCATTAGAAACAAAGTAGGCAATGGCAGCGTTTACAATATGTACAACAGTGACAACCACATGGTTGTTTTTTCTCCTCTGGGTGAAAATATAAAGTTCAGCGACCCGTCGTACTGTTTGCCTGGTTTTATGGAACTATGGGCTCGTTGGGCTGAAACCGACAATGAATTCTGGTACGAAGCGGCAGAAGCGTCACGTGAGCTTTTACGATTGTCCTGCCACAACGAATCAGGATTGTTCCCCGAATATAGCTTATTTGACGGAACACCATATCGCCCCAGTTGGCAACAATATGACACAAAACAATTCAAATTCGACGCTATTCGTTGTGCATTGAACGTGGGCATGGATTACAACTGGTTTCGTACCGACAGCGTAAATCAAGTGGCAATGATGACCCGTCTGCTCAAGTTTTTTGAAAAAGACGAAATGCAACATGGATATTTTGACTGGAACGGAGACAATCCTTCGGGACCGTATAATGAAGGACTTGCAGGGACAAACGGCGTTGCTTGTTTTGCCGTTGACGACACAGAACTGACAAAACAATTTCTTCAAAAACTTTGGTTTACAACTCCTCCAACAGGGGAATGGCGTTATTTCAACGGCATGGTGTATTTCCTTTCAATGCTCAATATCTCGGGAAATTTCAGAATTTACAAACCTACTACGGGAATGGAAATAATTGACACAACCGTCAACGATACATATAATAATGTAATCTATACGAAATCGACGGAATTTTCATACAACGAAGGATGTAAAATCTATCACGTCCACGTGAATGTAAAAACAAACCTTGCTCCCACATCAGACTGTGGAACAATTTTATACCCCAACCCGGCAGAAAAAACGACAACAATAGCAACCAACAAGGAAATATCGTCGGTTAAAGTTAGAAATACCATAGGAAAAATCGTAACAACCTCAACGACCAAAAGCATTGACGTGGCAAATCTGCCCAAAGGCACATACTTAGTCACAATACAATTCCTTGACAAAAGCAGAGAAATTGTGGAATTGGCAATCAATTAAATCTATAAAAAACGAATGTTCGTCTATAAATGCAAATTTTGGCAAGATATATGAAATAATCAATTGCAATTAACGTTTTATCTATAAACTAAATTTTAATGTTATGAATGTAAAAGATTTCTTAATTGGAGCTTGCACAGCGATAGTTGGAGCAGCTGTTGGGGTTGTACTTTGTTGCACACTCTGTTGTAAAAAATGTGATAAACCTTGTGACAAACAAATGCCACCGTGTTCTACAGAACAAGTCCGTGGTCCACATCACGATTTTGACGGTCGCAAACATTTTGGGAAATGTGCAATGCAAATGGCTGATGAACTCAATTTGAGCGATGAACAAAAAGCACAAATCAAAACATTTGCTGACACGCAAAAAGAAGAGTTGAAACAAATTCACAAAAAATTTGACGAATCGTTCCAATCAATTTTGACAGACGAACAGAAAGCAAAATTCGAGGAATTGAAAGCTCAGAAAAAATGCCCGAAAGACAAGAAATGTCCAAAAGACAAACCTCAAGATGAGGAAGAAGATTAAACCTAAAGGGCTGCCTAAAACGACAGCCCTTTTTTGTATCACAATTTTACCGCCCGCAACATTTCCCGCTTTCCTGGCGGACCATCGGTTCGTTCAACCGAATATCCAACAGATTGCAAAGTTCGACGAACATCGCCTTTGGCACAATAGGTTGTTAGAATACCATTATTATTTGTATGTTCAAATAAATAGGCAAATATCTCCCTTGACCACATCGATTCTTGTTTATTCGGAGCAAACGCATCAAAATAAATCACGTCAGCTATAGGAATTTCGGGTAACAAAGTCAAATCGGCACGAAGTTTCTGTAATGAAAACCACGGTGATATTTCCACCAAACTATCCCACTTTGCCGTATGCAGTTTTTCAAACAGAGCAACTGCACTCTCTCCTATCAAACTCGCATAATTCAGTTGAGAATATTCATCTGGTCCAAGTGGATATTTTTCTATGGAAACATAGGTAGTCTTTCGTTGAGATTTTTCTGTTTCCAAGGCCGTCAGCAAAGCGTTCAGACCAGTTCCAAATCCAACCTCAAACACCGTTGGTTGAGAAACCTGTGAAAACTGATATGCTTTTGAAATGTATATATGCAGTGCTTCTTGAATAGCCCCGTTCGTTGAATGATAATGTTCGTCCAGTTCTGGAATATAAATGGTATGAGAACCATCGAGCGTATATTGTAAGATATGCGTCATTCGTTTTCGCCCTCGTTTTGCTCCATCGTTCCGTTTTCAGTTGTTTCTGCATTGGATTTCACATAATTAATAATGATAAGCGGCGAACGGCGTTTGAGCGCGTCAGTATGAACCGACAAAACATCTTCATCTAAAATGATTTCCTTTATCTTTTTTGCGGCATAAAACGGCTGCAAATGCTCTATTGGCGTATAACCAATGTTGATTCTCGATAATTTTTCACAATGTTCCATTCCTTCGATTGATGAAATCTGCGTGTGAGAGCAATCAAAATCCGTCAATGAAATACAGCCAGCCAATGGCGAAACGTCTGTAATCAACGTGTGAGAAATGTTCAACCGTTTCAGTTTATCCATAACCGACAACACCGAAATATCGGCAACATTGGTGTAGGAAATATCCAACTTCTCAAGATTGACGCTTGGTTCAAGTTCTGCAACAGAAGATACCTGCGTATGCGACGCATTCAATTCCTTCATATTGACCTTATTTTTCAAGAATGCGACATTTTTTGCCGAGCTATGCGAAATATCAACTTTTTTCAGTCGTGTAGCACGAATCAACATATCAAAATTGCCAATAGAATCGCACCCTATGGCATAAAATTCCTGCAAACGCGACGTACTACTATACAAAAATCCCAACGATTTCAATCTGTCACATTCCGAAACGTTCACTTTGGTAAATGTGGCAACGTCGGAAAACACGTCCAAAGTAGCATCAGTTGCCTGAGGATTGTACGAAACGTCCAACAGTGTAAGTTGATTGAGAGCAGCCAACGTATCATAATTTATAAACGTATGCGAACTTCCCGATATGTTTAACTTTTTGAGTTGTTTCATCTTAGCCAAAAATCCCAACGAAGCCAATGGAGATTTTTCAAACGACACACTTTCCAAGTTTTGCAATTCACTCAATGACTCATAGTCAATTACATCGGTCGATATTACTAAAAGTTCTTTGAGCGAGGCGACCTCAGCCAGCGGAGCAAGCGAAATCGGCTCCTGCGTATGACATTTTTTCAATTGAAGAGACTCCAATTCCTTCAGTTTTTTCACTGATGACAAGTCGGTTATTTCTTGCGTGTTTTCAACAACTAACTTCTTAATCCACTTAAATTTAGAGCATACCGCATCAAAATCCGACTGCGAAATATCGGTTCCAAACTGTACAAGACGATTTTCTATCTCGGGTATTTTCTGGATTTCGTTCAGCACCGAAGCCGATGCGTCATAAATTCGCACACTCACCGTAGAAAGCGAATATCCATTGTATTGTGCGGAACACACGAAAACCGAACAGATTAGAACAATTACACTGAAAAATTTTCTCATCGAAAAAGTTTTTTCAAAGATAATTAGTTTTAGGTAATAACAAAAAAATGATTTTGTATTTGCATAAAAAGAAAAGAATTGTACATTTACACGATGTAAAATTTATTAATCACGCACGGGCTTTGTTTCGTGCATAAAACGTAAAATCTATGGCAGAAAAAAAAGAACACAAAATCATTACGAGTGATGCTGCGAAAACAGCAAGTAGCAAGGGTGTAGCGGCACAACAAATCGCCCAATCGACAGTAGGCCTTCGTATTGGCTCAGTAGTACTTTGGATTGTAGCTCTTGTAGCGGAATTTCTTGCAATCAAGGCAAGTTTCATCCCAGCTCCGGCAGAAGACGAAGAAGCAACTTTATTTATGGGAATGGCTCCATTCACTGCTCTCATCGTTTTCTTGGTAATTGACCTTATTTGCGTCATTGGAGGTTCATTGTTGTGGAAGAAAGCTAACCACATTCACCCTGCTTCCGAAAAGAATGCTCTCACATTCTGGTTGTGGAACAACTTGGGCGTGATTATGGCTGCTGTAGCATTCATTCCATTCATCATCTTATTGCTTACTAACAAAAACGCCGATCAAAAGACAAAAACAGTCGGAACAATCGTTGCCGTTGTTGCAATGTTGATTGCCGGATTTAGCAGTTATGACTATAATCCATATTCAGCAGAAGAACAACAAGAAATCTTGAAAATGGAAGAAGCTACTTCAACAGTATTTTGGACTGAAGGAGGAAAAGTATTCCACATTTATGAAGATTGTCAACATTTGAACCAATCAGAGGAATTGCACCAAACAACAACCCAAGAAGCAGAACAAGCTGGTAAGGAACGTTTGTGCAAGACCTGCTTGAAACGTCACGAAAAAGAAGTTGCCGAAACTCCTGCAGAAGTTTCAGAAGAAGGTCAATCTGCACTTGAAGAAGCCTCAGAAACAGTAAATGACGCTGTTGAAGATGTAAAGGAAGTAAAGAACGAAGTTGAAGAAGCAGTTGAAGAATAATCTTACTCTGTAAAACCCAAAATCCTTCCCCGCGATGCGAGGAAGGATTTTTTATTTTGTATCCTCTGTATCAATTGATTTACGGAAACTATTGATGAGCGACGGTGTAAGCAATGTATTAGAAAAACCGCCGTCGTTATAAATGGTCTGCATAGTTACTCGTTTGGTGTAGTCGGAAAACATCATCACGCACACATCAGCAAGATCGTCGGCAGTCGCATTGCCCAATGGAGCAAGTTGATTCGAATACGAGAAAAAGTAAGATTCTTCGTTCCAATGACTACCAGCTTTTGTCGGTACAGGCGACTGTGAAATCGCATTTACACGAATTTGTTTCTGTTCGCCGAGAATACGACCAAAGTTCCGAACGATAGATTCCAAAAGAGCTTTCGCGTCCGACATATCATTGTAGCCAGCCATACTTCGTTCCGATGCTATGTATGTGATAGTCAGCACCGAAGCCCCCCTCTTCAAAACATTAAGACGATGAGCGGTCTGGAGCAACTTATGGAACGACAAAGCAGAAATATCAAGTGTTTTTTGAAAATACGAATAACAAAGATTATCGTATGATTTACGACGACGCAAATTTAAAGACTGAGCAACAGAATGGAGTATGAAATCTATTTGACCGCCCAGTAATTTCTGCGATTCGAGCAATAAATGTTCCAAATCATCTTCATTCGTCGCATCACACGGTATAAACGGCATATTGACTGAAGAAGCCAATTTTTCGGAAGATCCGAGTTTTGCGGCAGCTTTCGTATTAGTGATGACAATATTTGCACCTTCGTCAACACAATGTTTTGCAACAGCCCATGCAAGGGATTTCTCATTAAACACTCCGAAAATAATACCTCTTTTCCCTGCTAAAATATGTTTTGATTCAGTCGTATCCATTACTACTTAATCACAAGGTCGTTATTTTCTTTTTTGGGGTTATTTAAAAAGATTGTCATTGAGAGCTATCAACGCCTTTTCCTTGTTGGCATTATCAATCAAAACGGAAATATTGTGCTCGCTACCGCCATAACTAATCATTCGTACCGGAATGTCTTTCAACGCGTTAAGAACCTCAGCCGCGTGACCTTGCTCTTCAGCAATCATATTTCCAACGATACAAATAATAGTCTGATCCTTGTCAATCTCAACAGTACCAAGTTTTTTGAGTTCATCGGTAATTTGAGCCAAGTAATCGGTTTTGTCAATCGTGAGCGAAAGAGCAACTTCCGAAGTGGTAATCAAGTCAATCGGTGTCTTATATTTTTCAAAAACCTCGAACACTCTGCATAAGAAACCGTATGCAAGCAACATTCTGCCAGATTTGATTTTAATTGCCGTCAATCCTTCTTTTGCCGCGATGGCTTTTACGCCCGTACCCGTTGTCTTATTCGTGATAATTGTTCCCTTTGCTTGTGGTTGCATAGTGTTTTTCAACAAGACAGGGATATTTTTCACTTTTGCGGGAAGCACTGTCGAGGGGTGAAGAATTTTCGCTCCAAAATAGGCCAATTCTGCTGCTTCGTCAAACGACATTTCAGCAATTGGATGCGTATCTTTCACGATACGAGGGTCGTTATTGTGAATACCGTCAATATCCGTCCATATTTCTACCGCTTCGGCATTGATGGCTGCACCAATAAGCGATGCGGAATAGTCGCTACCGCCACGTTTTAAGTTATCAACCTCGCCTTTGTCGTTCGTACAAATAAAACCTTGCGTAATGAACAACGTAGTGTTGGCGTATTGACTTAGAACCTTTTTCAAACGAGTTTCAATTTCTGACAAAACAGGTTCACCGTCGGCATCTACAATCATAAAATCCAAAGAGTTCAACAAAACCGAAGAAATGTTGTTTTCCTCGTGATATAACTGAACAAGATTTGTTGACATGATTTCGCCACGAGCCAAAATCATTTTTTCTGCCTGAATGGAGAAAGGTTTATGAGCAAACGAACGGACAACGTCGCATTCGCGAGCGATTATGGCAGCGGCCTTGTCGCGATATTCTTGTGTATTCAGCAAGCCCTCAATCACGCCAGCATACTTTTTCTCAAGAGCAGAAATGAGATTTGATGCACCGTCGTCATTCCCTTTTTTATAGTAATCTGCTATTTCAACAAGATTGTTTGTCGTTCCCGACATTGCAGAAAGGACAACTATTTGTTGCGTTCCGTCAGTAATGAGTTTCGAAACGCTTTTCATTCTTTCAGGAGAACCAACCGAGGTTCCTCCAAATTTTAATACTTTCATATTGTATGTTTTAAGACGTGCAAAAGTATAAAAATATCATCAGATTGCTAAAATCAATGTGATATTGTTGCACAAAAAACTATTTCTTCAATTCAAAATTGCTTCCCAAATATACACGACGAACGTCAGGGTCGTTTGCCAAATCCTCGGCTGTTCCCGATTTGAAGATAGTTCCTTCAAACAAAATGTTGGCATTGTCGGTAATTGAAAGCGTTTCGTCAACATTGTGGTCGGTGATGAGAATACCGATGTTTCTATCCTTTAAATTTCGCACAATACGCTGAATCTCCTCAACAGCGATAGGGTCAACGCCAGCAAAAGGTTCGTCAAGAAGAATGAATTTCGGATCACTTGCCAGAGCACGAGCAATCTCCGTTCTACGACGTTCACCACCAGACAATTGAATGCCGAGGTTTTTACGAATATGAAGCAAGTTGAAATCGGTGAGTAACTCCTCCAATTTTTCTTTTTGCTCCTTTTTCGTGCGATTGGTCATCTCAAGAATGGCCATAATATTATTTTCAACCGAAAGCGAACGGAATACTGAAGCTTCTTGGGCAAGATACCCGATACCGTAACGGGCGCGTTTATAAACAGGTTCCGATGTGATATCAATGTCATCGAGGAAAATTTTTCCACCATCGGGATTGATAAGCCCCATAACCATATAAAACGACGTAGTTTTTCCCGCTCCATTAGGACCGAGCAAACCAACAATTTCGCCTTGTTTCACACTAAATGAAACATTTTGTACGACAGTTCTGCTGCCGTACTTTTTCATAATATTTTCCGTTCTTAAAATAGACATCGCTCAAAAAATGTGTGCCGAAATTAGATTTTTTTTCAAAAAAGTCAAAGTAAAATGAAAAAATTCCGTGAAAAACATTTACTTTGCAATAATAGCTATTATAAGAGGTATAAAAAACGTATGCGTTCGTTTATTCTAAAATGTACTATTTGTATTGGGTTACTCTGCAGTTCCCTTCTTACTTTTTCCCAAGATGACTGGGATGAATGCGAAGATAGTCATGGAATAAATGTTTGCTACAAACAAAACAACCCTCTTTGTCCTGACCCACCTGACGGTAGTTATGTCGTAAAAGTATCGGGAATACCTCCAACAGCAAACGATATCGTTGTCATTCTTTACAATTTTGACACAAAAGAATATGAGAAGAAGAACATTCCTACGGGAATGAGCACATGCGTAGTAACATTTTCAAATCTTGCTTTCAATAATCTTTATCACCCATTGGTAAACATTGACGGTATCGCAAAATGGGAAGGCATGTCTTTTCAATTAAAAGTGCCTGAATACTCCGCAAAACTTACGAAAGAGCGAGAAGCTGGCTGTACTGGGCAACCTGTCGGTGTTGCTTCAGTAGAATTTAATGCAGGTATTGGGCCATATACTTGGGAATGGAATAAGAAAGATGACGCTTCTTTTGCAAAACATTCCAACCAAGCACAAATAACTGATATGACTCCAGGAGATTATTTTGTGCGTGTAACCGATCAGAATGGGTGTACTATTAATTCCGATACACTCACAATTGCAACGCAAGATATTTCCATTTCTGTTACAAACACAAAAAACGTTTCGTGTAAAGACACTACGGATGGTGTTATTGAAGTAGCTGTTTCGGGAGCATATGGTGATTACAATCTCTATTGGAACGGCGACAAAAATCATCTCATCGACAAAAACGCATTAGGGAACAACAGTCTTGCAGCCGATACTTATATGATTCAAGTAGAAGACGAGATTGGCTGTACCGACGAAACTGGTCCCGTTGAGATTACAGAGCCAGCTAAAAAAATCGAGCTAAATCTTACCGATTTCAAAGATTTGGATTGCAAAGATATCCCGAACGGACAAGCTACATTTTCGGTTGAAAACGCCAACGGAGCGGTATCATATCTTTGGTCCGATGGTGCAGGAAGCGGTTCCTCAAGAAACGACCTTGCCGCCAATATTTCTTATTCTTTGACAGTGACCGACGCCAAAGGATGCAAAGCAACGAATTCTGTAAAACTTTCCCAACCCGATACCGAAGTTTCCGTATCAGTGCAAGATTTCAAAGAGCCAAGTTGTTATGGATATTCCGATGGAAGTATCACCGTAACAGCAATAGGCGGAAATTCTGGCGTTTTCGATTACAAATGGAATTCAACATTAGGAGAAGCCACAAAAAATAATATATCTGCTGGCGATTATGAAATCATTGCCATTGACGGCCTTGGTTGCACCGACACGATACAGTTCAACTTAGAACAACCGAACCCATTGGATGCATTGTTTACCCTTACTGGTGGTACAGCAGCTAATCCCAATGTACTGCCTTGTAACGGCGAGACACTTTCCGTAGCAATCTCCGTAGAAGGTGGCATTCCCCCTATTTCATATAAATGGTTCGACGAAGATTATGGTACGAAAACTTCAATGGAAGTGGGAGCCGGGAATGTGAATGTAATGATAAAAGATGGTAATGGATGTGAACAACCTGCAACTACTACAATCATTGAACCAGAAAAAATCACAGCTACCATAAGCGAAAAAACGCCAATAAAATGTAACGGAGATTATGGAGAATTGATAGTTTCCGTTACCGGAGGTACAGGAAATTACTCGTACAACTGGTCAACTGATTCAAAAACGGAAACTTCTGGTCAAGTTGGAGAAGGAACGTATTCCATTGAAGTAACAGACGAATATGGCTGTTCCGATAACCAATCGTACAATCTAAAACAACCGGAAACTTTGAATGCTCACATCGTTGTTTCTGAAGAAGCTTGTAAAGACATTACACAAGGAAACATAACTGTTGAAGTAATAGGAGGTACAGAACCCTTTGAATACCAATGGAATACAGGTGCAACTTCCGCATCGATAGATAATTTGACTGAAATAGTGTATAAGGTAACGGTAACCGATCAACATGGCTGTACCTCCATTGACTCGGTAAGTATGACAAATGAGAAAAAATTTACAATAAAACCAAGTAAATCTAACGTGACATGCCCTGGTCGTGAAGATGGAACAGCAAGAATTCAAACTGTCTATGGAGAAACACCATATACCTTTAACTGGTCAAATGGGGAATCAATTCAAAACATTAAAAATCTTGCTGTTGGGACATATACAGTTCGCGTTACCGACTCTCGAGGTTGTGAAAAAAATGCAACAATTGAAATTGGACTAATGCCACCAATGGTAGTTACTTCGTTAACTACTGAGCCAACTGCATGTTCGTTTCCAACAGGAACGGCGACCATTAAAGTAACTGGTGGACAATCAAAGCTTAAATACGCATGGACCAAAGGTTCGGAAACACTGAGCACCAAAAATAAAGTGGAAAAGATTTCTGAAGGAACATACAATATACAAGTCACTGATAGAAACGGTTGCGTGTTAGATACGAGTGCCACTATAGAAAAAGAAGCGAACATAAACATTGCCGTATTCAGCGAAGACACAATCATTCACTGCGTAAACGGACAATCGGGAGTGGCAAAAGCCATAGCAAAAAATGGAGTTGAACCATATCAATTTCTGTGGTCTGATGGACAAACAACTGAAACAGCAACCAACTTGTCTGCCGGAACGTACAACGTTACCGCCACCGATGCCGATGGTTGCGATGTGACAACATCAATAAAGTTTTATGAAGATGATGTGTTAACCATCATTACTTTAGAGCATAAAGACGCATCTTGCTTTGGTGCCGCGGACGGATATTTAGCCATAGACATTGAAGGTGGTGTGGCTCCATACACTATTTCTTGGAGTAATGGACCAACAACCTATACAAATCAAAAATTAGCAGCAGGAACATATACCGTAACTGTCGAAGATTCAAAAGGTTGTAGTGTAACTCAAGAATACACCATCACACAACCCAATGCATTGACAATCGCAATTGAAAACCAAACGGGAATAACCTGCGAAGGCGATTGCGACGCATCTGCCGATGTTATTGTCACAGGTGGAACAATGCCTTACACAATACAATGGTCTTCGGGCGAAACAGGTTCTAACGCAACAGCATTATGCATAGGAACACAACAAGTGACCGTTGAAGACGCAAAAAAATGTATTGAGACCATTTCATTTGATGTGAATAGCACGCGAGATCGATTGATGGTAAATAATACGATAAAAAAATCCCCTATTTGTAGCGAAATTGTACCTTCGGGCGAAATAACAGTGTCCCCTTCGGGTTCTTCAACGGGAGATTATTTCTACGAATGGAAAAATGACGGAACTATTATCTCAACAGCAAATTCGGTTACCGGAGTGGAAGCTGGAGCTTATTCCTTACACCTTACCGACGGAACTTGTGCATTCGACACAACAATCACACTCAGCCATGTATTAGACGTAACTTCTGAATTTGAATACATAGAATCAACTTGTGACGGAGAATCTTATAAACTGACAATCTCAAACGAAGACATTGCCAACTATTCATACGTATGGGATAATGGTAGCACCACCCAAACAGCAACAGGATTAGACAATGGATTACATAGTGTAAAAGCAACCGACAAAGATGGTTGCATACTAACAACGTCGCTTCAAGTTGAAGAAAAGTATTTAAACTCTCAAGTTTCCGTAACAGATGTAAATTGTTTTGGAAAATCGAATGGCTCAGCTACGGTAACGGCAGAAAACACCAAAGGAGAGGTTCATTATAATTGGTACAAAAAATCATCAGACGAACTAATCGGTTCTGGAACATCGATTTCAGGATTATCAAAAGGCGATTACTACGTTGAAGTCTATGACGATAATCATGCTACATGTGCCGACATAGTTGACGTTACAATTAACGAGCCAGTTGAAATGCAATTGATTATTGCAGAAGAAATGCCCTCGTATTGCCAAATGCCTAACGGAAGAATTATCGTTGAAATCATAGGTGATCCTATTCTACCTGTAACGTATGAATGGAAAGACAATGAATCCAATATATTGGGAGACAAAGCTTCGTGTACCGTCGTTCCTGCTGGAGTTGACATCACTATTACTGCCACCGACGCTGTTGGTTGCTCCGCCACCAAACTGAAACAAATTTCCGACATATCAAACTTCTCACTACAAATAATGCCAACCGCTGACATTAAATGTTTCGGGGGAAATGACGCAGCTTTAGAGGTGTTTACTATCAATGGAGAACCTCAATTCACATATGCGTGGGATGGGTATCCTGACGTTAATTCCAATACGCTTACAGGACTAGCTTCTGGAACATATAGCGTTACCGTTACTGACGCGAAAGGATGTAAAGCAACCGAAAGCTATTTCGTCCCCAATCCACAAGAACTACACGTTGAATTTGACGAAACACCACGTATAGAATGTAAAGGTGGCACTGGCACATTGACAGCCGTTGCTACTGGTGGTTGGCCTTCTTACACGTACAATTGGTACGATACAAATGACAACATACTCCAATCTTCTTCGCAATCTGATCTAAATTGCAAAAAAGGATTGTACAAAGTGAAAATCTCCGACAAATACGGGTGTGAAAGCGAAGTATTCTCCTATGAAATGACCGAACCCGACACATTAACAGCCATTTTCACTGTTGATGTTACCGAATGTGGAAACAACTCAGAAACTGGAAAAATAACGATTGACAAGATTTCTGGTGGGTGGGAAAATTCTCCATATCGTTACAAATGGGGAAAACTCTCTGATGACAAGACATGGTTCGACTACGATTCATTAGAGACACAAGCATTGACGAACTTACCTGCAGGAACGTTTGTCTGTACCATAACATATACCAAAGATTCCTCGGAATGCTACATTGAAAAGGAACTTTTCACAAACCCGCTTATGCCTGAATCTATAGAAACAGTATCTCAGCATACTCGTTGTAGTTACTATACTGATACGGAAATAGGAAATGGCGTAACCGACGGTAGCATTGAGGTTACAAAACTAATTGTATCAAAAGGGAATTATGACGATTCTATGCAAAGTATCGCCAACATTGCAGATTACACCTTTACGTGGAATGATGCGAAACGACAGACTGGTCCTCTTGCAACTCATTTAAATACAGGTTCGTATGAGGTTACGGTAACTGGTGCGAACGAATGTTCTAAAACCTTCCAGACCGATACCATCGATTCCTATGTAAAATTGGACGCCGAGATTTATGCAACAGAAGACAATACGCTGATTCGAAAACAAATCTGCTTGGAAGACTCATTGAACGTATCGGCTACGTTACGCCCGACATACGACTATGGGTACACTCCTACCGACAATACAGTCTCGTATGCATGGTCAATTCTCGAAACGAATAGTTCCGCAACCATTAATACACCCGACGAACCTTCTACGTGGGTTACCCCACAAGCACAATACTACGCCGATAGCAGTCAAGTCTTATTCTCTTACAGCATCGACGGATGTACTTCTAAACCCGTCAGTTACACCATCCTCCATTATGATTCCGTGAATTTTGCAATCGAGATGTACGATACATTGGGCGTTTACATTGGAATGGACTCCGTTTCGGGATTACAAGGACTGCGGTACCTCTTCATGCCTATTGATGATCCATGGTTTGTTGACAAAACAGGCGAAAATGGTGTTACATCCATTTTGTGGCGTTCATCCAAACCGAATAAAATGGAAAAAGGATTGTTGGCTGACACTGTCACGAACGAAAAGACCTATACCCGTTCTGGCAACACTGGCTTACTGATTCGACTTGAAGAATCCGAATATTTGTATGCAACTGCTACAACAATACACGGCTGTAAAGAACACGCACAAATCTATGTTGACGTAATGTCAAGTAACTTTGTACCTTCTGGTTTTTCACCTAACGGAGACGGAATCAACGACGAGTGGGTCATCCCCTATTTAAATAATTGTCCAGAAGCCAAAATTCACATCTACAATCGTTGGGGCGTACTTGTATATGAAAATAACGTTGAATACAAGACGCAACCTTGGAACGGGACATCGATGAACGGAAGCAAATTGCCTATGGGTACATATTATTATGTAATAGAATACAACGATATAAAAAATACTCCAACAAAAACAGGATCGGTTTCAATTATACGATAATGAAGAAATGGTTACTTTACATAGTGTTTTCTCTTGCTGCAGCGATGTCGTATGCACAACAGACCCCGTTGTATTCCATGTACACCTTCAACGAATTTGCATATAATCCAGCCGTTGCCGGTTTGAAAGATTATTATCAGGCACAAGTCAACAATCGCTATCAATTCGTCGGCATTGAAAACGCTCCCATTACAGCAACCATTTCGTTGACGGGAAAACTCAGCTCGCATCCTATGGGCTGGGGAGGAATGATTTATAACGATAGTCAGGGGGCCTTCAGCAAATTTGGAGTTTACGGTGCTTATGCATACCATCTCAGAATAGGCACGTTCTCAAAATTGTCATTAGGATTGAATGTCGGCGTAATACGATATGCAATTGATATGACAAAAATTCAATTCTTAGACACAGAAACAAATCTTAACGAATCACTCTATCAAAGTACTCGTCCCGATGCATCGTTTGGTGTATACTATGATATGCGACACTATTTCATAGGCGTTTCGGTTGACCAATTGTTCAACAATAGAATTGAAATTTACAACGACACACTTGCATTGGACAACACATTGAATCGTTTCAAAAGTCATTTGAACATTATGGCAGGCGGGCGATACAAAATGATGCAACATCTTGAATTTGACCCAACCATCTTCGTTAGAAAAGTATATGCATCACCTTGGCAGATAGAATTATCGGGGCGCATTACGTATAGAGATGCCATTTGGGTAGGAGCTTCGTACCGAAGCCAAGATGCCGTTGTATTATTTCTTGGCTATACCTACCGTGATATGCTCTCATTTGGTTATTCCTACGACATAACGTATTCTAAACTACGAAACGGTTCACGAGGAGCTCACGAATTCTTCCTTGCAATTAAATTCAAACAAACGGAAAAAGAATGAAAATAACATCTGTTTACATACTATTTTTACTTGCTTTATCCCTGATTTCTTGTTCTTCGCGTAAACCAAAACTCACCGACGAGGGCATTTTAACAAAAGAATCAATGACCTCTGTTCTTGTAGATATGCATTTAACTGATGCTCTGATATTTACACACAATGCAAACACAAAGTCAGAACTGAAATTATCTCAAGAATGTTATGATTCCGCACTTTTCGCAAAATATGACTGCAACGATTCCATCTTTAAGAATAGTTTGGAATACTACACGTTAAACGGCGAAATCAAGGACATTTACGACAACGTGCTTGATTCATTGAACAAACAAAAGGTTTTGTTGGAGCGAGGCGAGAAAAAAAATCAATAACTCTATGCGAAAATTATCGGCACACTATATTTATGACGGTTCGCAATTCCATAAATTGGCTGTGTTGATTTTGAATGAGAAAAACGCTGTCATTGCTCTTGAAGAATCCCCCAAACCCTACGTGGAACATTCGGGTGTAGAGTTTTACAACGGAGTGATTTGCTATGATCAGACGAAACAATCCAACATTATATTGCTTGAAAATTATGATTTAATCAATTTTCAGAAAAACCAAAACACAAAAGAAACCATTTTGATTCATAGAGAATAAATTTTCTCGAATATGAAGCTGATTATCTAAGAATTGTAATACATTTGTACAAAATAATTTAGAAATATAAGACAATGGAACAACAAAAAAGATTTATTTTACCAGAAAACGAGATTCCTACTCAATGGTATAATATTGTTGCGGACATGAAGAATAAACCGCTGCCAATGTTAAACCCACAGACAAAAAAACCAATCACGGTTGACGAAATGTCAGGTCTGTTCAATCGTGCGTGTTCAGAACAGGAGTTGAACCAAACCGATGCTTGGTTCGATATTCCAGAGCAAGTGCGCGACTTATACAAATCGTATCGTTCAACGCCGTTGGTTCGTGCATACGGATTGGAAAAAGCACTCGACACACCAGCTCACATCTATTTCAAAAACGAAAGTGTGAGTCCTGTGGGTTCCCACAAATTGAATTCCGCTTTGGCACAAGCATATTATTGCAAACAAGAAGGTGTAACTAACATTACAACTGAAACAGGTGCTGGACAATGGGGAGCTGCACTTTCGTATGCGGCAAAAGCATTCGGATTGGAATTGGCTGTGTTTATGGTAAAAGTAAGCTATAACCAAAAACCATATCGTCGTTCGATTATGCAAACATTTGGCGCACAAGTGATTGCTTCGCCAAGTATGAGTACAAAAGCAGGACGACAAATCATTACCGAAAATCCTAATTATCAAGGTAGTCTTGGTACTGCAATTTCCGAAGCCGTGGAATTGGCAATGCAGACACCAAACTGCAAATATGTGCTTGGAAGCGTGTTAAATCACGTTACGTTGCACCAAACCGTTATCGGTCTTGAAGCAGAGAAACAAATGGCTATGGCTGGCGAATATCCTGATATGGTGATTGCTTGTTTCGGTGGCGGTTCGAACTTCGGTGGATTGTCATTCCCATTTATGCGCCACAACTTGGTTGACGGCAAAAAGACAGTGTTCCTTGCCGCTGAACCAGCTTCGTGTCCGAAATTGACACGCGGTGTTTTCCAATATGATTTTGGTGATGAGGCAGGTTACACGCCAATGTTGCCTATGTTCACTTTGGGACACAACTTTGCTCCTGCGCACATTCACGCTGGTGGTCTTCGTTACCATGGTGCGGGAACAATTGTGAGCCAATTGATTAAAGACGGAATGATGAAAGGTGTTGACATTCCACAGTTGGAGTCGTTCCAAGCAGCTTCGTTGTTCGCACAAACTGAAGGAATCATCCCTGCTCCAGAATCGGCACACGCAATTGCCGCTACTATCCGCGAAGCAAACAAATGCAAGGAAGAAGGCGTTAAGAAAACAATCTTGTTCAACCTTTCAGGACACGGATTGATTGATATGACGGCTTACGACCAATACCTTGCGGGCGATTTAACCAACTACGAATTGCCAGACGATATCATCAAAGAAAATGTTTCAAAACTTGAAAAAATAGTATAGGAACAATTTTTAGTTTTCAATTTTATAAGAAAAGATGCCACTATTGTGACATCTTTTCTTTTTTTTCATCATTAAACGTAAACCCCGGCACAATATAATTCTTTAACTTCCCAATGCCCTTGTTTCTTACCACCGACACGGATTATTAGCCCTTCTTTTTCAGTTTTCGAATATTCCAATTCAGTCCGTCACGTGTAAGTCCGCATATTTCGCACAATTCTTCTATTGTAATAGACGGATTCTATTTCATTAAAGAAAGGATTTTACGTGTAGTTTTATGTGTAGTTTTATGTGTAGCCAAAAATTGTGGGTGGCAGGGAATATCTATCAAGAAATACGTTCTATTCTCATCTGTTTCTATTGTGGCACGTGGAGAACCATTTTCTTGTAATTTCTGTTGTATGGTTGGAATACCTGTTGCCCAACCTTCCGACAGGTAAAAAAGAAAGGCGTTTATGATTTTTAGTCTCATAAACGCCTTGAAATCAAGGTTTTACCCTTGTGACCCCGGAGAGGCTCGAACTCTCGACCCATTGATTAAGAGGAAATGTGTGTTATAATGTAACATACTAAAAATCAATTATTTAATAAATTATATATTATATCCTACTCACGTTTGCTCACGTTTGATAAAAAAAAGACCTAATAACTTTTGGTTATTAGGTCGCATTGAAAACTATACATTGATTTCCTCATTGCCACCAAATCGGTTTTTGACCGTTTTTGCTTTGAATGATTCAACTTCGATTGTTGTATCGACATCGTGTTCAAATTCTTGCGAGCCACGGAAATTACCATCCTTTGTGCATTGAAATACATATACGTATGATTTGCTGTTGTCGAGTTTCTTCAAATCTTCGGGTTCGTATTTTCCTGCTGTTACGGAATCAATAAAGATTACGTCATAATCCTTAAAACTCGTAGGAAGTGTATCAGTGACGAATAAATTTCGGTGTGCTATGTTATAACGACGCATTTTTTCCTGCAACGTATAACCAAACTTTTCCTCGTGTGCCACGTAAAGAACTTTTTTACCAAGTTCAGCTAAATGCTGTGCGAATTGAAGAGACAAAGAACTCTTACCGTTACCGCCCTTTCCGTAAATCATTATTTTGAATGGTTCCGATGGGTCGCCAATCAATTTTTTGAACTTTCCTTTCAAAGGCAAAATTTTGAACTTTGCTGCAAGAAATTCCGCACTACCAACGGCTGAACCACTTTTACAACCTTTTAATTCGATACCACACAATCCGTACAAACCAGCCAACGATTGTGCCGATATTTCGGGAGCGTTACTTTTACCGTCGATATATTTGTTAAGACTGCGTTTTATTTCTTCTATTTCAGATTTGAAATGGTCGTCTTTAGACGCTTCAATCTTCTTTAACAGGTCTTTCGCTTTCTCTTTTACGTTTTCTTTGCCTTGAATTGCAATAAACGACTTAACAAGACGAATGTTTGGCATTACGGCAAATCCCTTTACAAGAGTTTTTAGCTCTTCAGCATTTTGTATGTTAATTTCGCTATTGCCAGGAGCGTCAAGAATTTTTATGAGGTTTGACTGTAGTTTCATAACTTCGTCTGCATACGGCGATGTTTTCCGTATTTTCTTTTCGACTATAGCTTTTTGAAGCGACGCAAGAATACGACGTGCTGTTTCACGTGCCTCGGAAACTTTTTTGCCGTTCAACGCACAATATCTCTTAATATGTGCAAGTTCGGGACAAAGTGCCTCTACATATTCTCCCGAAAATTCTTTTTTTACTTTCGGTTGTTTTGGAGCTTTTGACTTCGGCTGTTTCTGCGTTTTTTGCTTTGATTCTTTTTTCTCCTTTGGTGTTGAATCTGTTTTTTTTGCTTCGAGTTCCTTGTTAACACGGTCGATAAACTTATTCAACAGGTCTTTTGCCTCGTCGTCGAAAAAGTCTTTCAAATCTTCCCAGTTCTGTGCGGATTCAAGAAAACCATTATCGGTTGCAATCTTGACCGTTTCGGGACTTAATATTAATTTAATCTCGTCCCATTTTTCGTTGATGTTAGTTATTGTAATCATATCTTAAAAATTTATGGTTAATACTTTTTTTAGATTTTTGCTTTTGCCATTTTCATCTTCAACATAAGTGCCAATGCACGCTTGCGTTTTGTGTCGGCAGAATCGCTACTGTTAGGTTGCTGTTTTCCTGTCGGAATTTTCGATTTATCTACTTTTAGCGGTTTCCATTCCCCTTTGTTTGCTTTCGTGTCTTCATTGTCGAAATCATTAGGGAAATAGTGTGCTGCCTGTTGTGCGTCCAATTCCACGTAGATATTGTTATTTTCCAAATCCTGTAAGAAATCGTCAAGACTATCGTTAGGGAAACAACCAATAGCCAATACACGCTTGTAGCGATAATATGTTTGCTCAAATCCACGACCAGTACCATATTTCAACCAAACAGAGTTTGTTGTTATTTGTTTGAGTTCCTTTTTCTTGGCAATATCGTTGTCTATGTAAACAATCAATTGTTCTCCTACGCATATCAACTTAAATCCAAAGCTCAATCCAAGTGCAGGTTCTTTTATGCTCTCATTGCGGTATTCCTCAAAAATCTTTTTACATCTCGTTGGTTTGTATCTTTTGAATGCAACCACAACACCGCCACCGTTTTTGTTTTCCGTGTCTTTCGGCAACAAAACCCCCTTGCGGATAGAGCCGTCTTTCATTGTAAACGAAATCAGTCTCGATTTTTCGGGTGCTTTCCCAAAACCTTTTAGTATGTTGCCTGTGATAATGTCACGGAGTTCACGGTTTGCAGACGCTTCTTTGGTAATCTTGTCCCAATCATCGAGAATACGTTTGTCGAGGTCTATGGAACTGCTATTGTTACGCCACAAATCTTCGGTGTAGTTTTGTATTGCCATAAGTTTTTCGTGTCCCTCGTTGGCAATATTGTAGTCGATTGAACGTGTAGAATTGGCAACGGCAAACGAAATGGTAATGTTGCTCGGAGCCATAGGGTTGTTTGCCTTTCGGTTCACGTCAGCACCAAGACATATCGCCTTTGTGTTCAAGTCAATCAAGCAACTGCGACCTGCATAGAAATACTCAATGATACGTGACTTATAGTTCTTTGTGTTCGTTTCGTTCTGCTTGCGTTCCGCCTGTTCCACGTACTTTTGCTCAACCTCACGTTGGATTTCGTCCCAAGTGCGTTCGCCAGATTCCACAAGTTTTTGGAATTTTGGCGAGTTACGCATTGATTCAACAGCACGAACCTTTTGTTCCTCTATTTCGGCAAGTCGTTTGTCGCATTCCTTGCGTACTGCGTTTCTAAACTCGTCAGCAAGTTTCTTTGCCGTTTCCTTTGGCTCGTCCCCTGCTTTTGCAATAAGCGACAAAACAATCTCTTTTGTATATGGCTTGCGAAGTACATCGCATTCGTACACGCCCTTATATGCTGCATCGGCAAAAACTGACTGCCCACTCGTACGTGCAAGCAACGGAGTCTCACGGACAAACTCGGCATTGAGTTTCATCGCTTCCACTTCCAAATCGTATTCGCCACGATTCTTCAACTGATTGATTTTCTGTTTGTAGTTTCCAATCACGTTGTTGTAAAAGTCCTCTTGTTTGCTCGATTCAAGAATAGCCACACGTCCTGTAACTTTCTTTGCAATATCCTCGTCGGGGACTGATTTTGCAACGGGTTTCGGAGTAAACAAATAGCAAGGGTCGCCAACTGCCATAGTAAATTCCTCGTTGTCACGCATATATGCTTTTACGACCTCGTCGCCATACTTGTTGATGAAATCGTCTGTGTCAATCACGCTCGTCGAGTTCTTTTGGTTTGAAGCCGTATTTGCGTCGAGCGAACGGAGTTTCTTCTGTAACATCATCATCATACGTCGTTCGGCAGGAATAGCCGAAATAAGGTAGTCGTATGACGGTGGAATTTCGGGGAACTGACCTGTACGGTTGATTCGACCACGTTTTTGAACTTCCGTAGATACGTTCAGTTCATATTGTGCGATAACCATAACACGTGGCTTCACTTCCTCTCGTTTCAAGTTTGTCCCTTTATTGGTTGCGTGTGCCGACGCTCCTGTCGAGCCACTTGTGTTAATCAAAAGCACGTCGGATTGAGTGTTTTGGAACTTGGCAAATGCCACGTTTGCCTTTTCACGCTTACGGTTTACGATTCTTCCCCTCGTTCCCTGTTCGTTGGTAAACTCAATTTTACGTGAACGACCTGTAACTTCGGAACAAGTGAAGCCCTCACGTTCAATCTTACGGATTATTATGTCGATTGGAGAACAAGTGATTCCTGTCGTTGTGTTCTTTATCTTACGCTCAATGCGTAGATATTCCTCTTGTGCTTCGGGAATGAGTTCATCGAAATTCAAAATTTGCAGTTCCGATTTACCTTTTGCCACTTTCTTTTGATAGCGTAAAGTAGATTCAAGTCCACGCAACAAAGCAACAGAATAGTCGGTGTTGATTTCCTCGTTTTCAAGCGAATGGCGACCGTCATCAGCGTGTAAATCGCTAATCATTGATTCAAACGTGGAAGCGAACGCCACAACAACCTTTTTCCCTTCTTTCAATCTTCGTATAGTGTGGTCGGCAACGGCTTCCGCCTTGATAGCGAACAACACTTGGTTTACTATGTTGAACACTTTCGAGAAATACGAAGCACGGCTAACGCCCAAATCCTTGTTGGTGCTGTCGGCTTTTTCTCCCTCGTCGGCAAGTTCCTCGTTCATATCGTCCATTATCGGACTGATGTACGCTTTCTCAAAGCCGATGATTTCGCGAATTAGTTCCGTAATGTTGTCGCTCATAATTCGGTGTTCTTTTTCGAGATTGGGAACGCCAAATTCCTTTTCTCCGTTCTCGTCGAGGTAAATGTAATTAACCTTGATACCGTCGTATGTGCGTTCCCGACGGAGCATTTGCCCCTCGTGTACCAATTCCGACGAAATGATTTCCTGTAACGCTTCGCCACCTTTTGAAATGGATTCAATCAGTTCAGCGTCGGGAAGTTCGGCTTCGGAAATACAGGTACGCAAAGCGAACAACGGCATATTGTCGGGGCGTTTTGCAAACGTAGCCGACAAGAAACACACGTTTTTAGCAAGTTTAACGGCTTGTGCGAACGCTTGGAACGTGTTAGAGCCGACAACCGTAGATTTTCCACCTCTGTCAGTCCCTTTGGAACTACCACCTGCGTTGTGTGCTTCGTCGAGTATCAACGTGTTCGGCTCACAAATGGCGTGCAAGAAATCAATCTTTGCACCGTCACGCTTTGGCGTTGTGAACTGCGAATATGTTGCAAGCACGTAGTCGTAGCCGTCGGGAACACGCTTTGAGTTGATGATTGAATCGAACTGCTTTTTGTCGGTCATATACTTGTAAACCGTTACAATTTCGTCGTTGTCGCCAACTTCTGTAATGTTCGCTTTCGGGTCGTTGTTGATGATGAACGGTTTTAACGAAGCACAGCCAATATCTTTCAAGTCACGGTAGATGTCGGTAAACAAGTTCGGTTTTTCCGTTACAAAAACGGCTTTCTGTCCCTGTACGTGTGCGTAGCGGATAAGACACGCCGCCATACGACCTTTACCAATACCTGTTTGGTCGCCAATGATGATTGCCTGTTTGCGTGCTTCCATATTGTAGATTGCGAGTGCAACCGAATCAACCTGTTCGGCAAACAGACGGTTTACAATATCTTCCTTTGACCATTGCAGACGTTCACAAACAAAGTCGGTAACGTCGCCACCAACGGCAGTTTTCAGTTTAGCCAACGCTTCGTGTGTATCGTCGCCCATACTGTCGGGGACTTGCGTGTCGAGTTTCGTGATTTGTGACGCTGGTCGGTATGCCATACCAAGTCCTTCTTCAATTTTCTCTATCTTGTTGATTTCCTTGCCACGTAATTCCTGCGTTTTGGTTGTTTGCCAATTTTCGGGCAATGTCATTGACTTGCTTGCACGGATATAACGGACAACCGTCACGTTCAGTTTCATATCTGTTTCGGCTTCGGTGCAGAACCAAACCTTGTTCGGTTCTCCTTTAAGACGGAAAAAATGTCTTTGTATTTCAATTAACTTCATAGTTTTGAGAATTAGAGTTTTATTTTAGTCATTTTCATTTTGAGCATTAGTGCTTTAGCCTTTTTGCGTTTATCGTCTGAATTGTCTTGTTTCGTTTCAATAAACGGATAAAGGCGGTCAAAAAGTTGGTCGAATGTCGTTAAAATAGTGTCTTGATATGGGTCGAAAACGTAGCGAGGTTTGTTTGATTCGTCGTATTCGTGCCTACCGTCAATCAAAATAACGACTATTGGATAGGTAGTACCTTGCTTTTGATAGATGTGGTCGCCGTCGATATAAATAACGTCAACCACGTTGTATTGGGCATACAGATACCCAAGAAATGTTTTCCATTGACCAAACAACACCTGTTTGCTTGACCTTTCATTAAGCGGTTTCCAATAGGCATTCCAAAGTTTACCGCCGACAATTACAGCCGCCTTTCCGTCGTTGTGCATTTTGTCGAGTGCGAGAACCGCCATTTTATAGTCAAGCGTGTTTATTTTCCAACCGTGACGCTCTATCTTGTCGTTTTCGTTTAGTTTTGCAAATGGTGGGTTTGTCATTATTCCCCGAAACGCCTTGTCGGGAAATATGGCTAACTCCAAATTGCTTGACGCATTTTGATTGGTCACGCTTGAGAAGCCAAGATTTTTTAGGTTTGCCACACGAATTTCGTCAAGTTCGTTCACACAAACCTGTTGTGGTGGAAATGCAATGGTAAGCAAGCCGTTTCCTGCCGACGGTTCCAAAATTTTGCCATTACAAAATTTGTCATTCTTACCGACAAAACGCCCAAGCAGATACGACAATGGGCAGGGCGTTGAGTATTGCTGAAGAACTTTGCTTTTTGTATCGAGTGGGCGAATTGTTACCTGTCGCTCGTACAGGTCTTTCATTTCCTCGTATTGCTGACGGAGAGAGTTACCGTTATTTGCTATACGACGTGCTTCGAGAACAACGCCCAATTCGCACGCCTGCATTATTTCTGTCTCGGTTTCAATATCGAAATCCTTTGCTATCTTCTTTGCTTTGAGCCAATCAAGTTTTTCGCCTTTGCTGTAAAGTTCTGATAGGTGTTGTGCAAATTTGAATGTGCCAGTTTCTGTTAATTGTTTTGGTTCATTGTTATCTTTGTAAACTTTTTTGATAGTGTCAAGTAATTCATTTTCTATATCTAAAAGGTCTATGCCTTTTATGATTCTATATTTTTCAACAATTATGTGAAAATCATTACGTATATCATCTTCGTTAAATGCTTTAGTTTTGCCTCCATAAACTGATTTGATTTTCGAAATGAGTCGAGATTCATTCTTTGCTATATAATTGAAAAAACTTTTTTCGTTAATCAATTTCAATCTCTCATTGTCGTTTTTATCGTATGAGCCTAAATTTTCTTGTGAATCTGTTTGATTTTCAGAATCTTTTTCTATATTTGCATTGTCAATCAATGACAAAAGGTATTCAGACTGCACGGAATTGAACCGAGAGCCCCTGAATACCTTTTTTGCTTTATCTTGATTTGCCATTAGCAAGAATCCATCTTCAACCCATTTAGTAATTTGATTTACTCTTCGTCCGTGAATACTTGCTATTTCGTTGATTAAAATTTTATTCGCTGATTTATTGGTATGTAAGGAAACACATAAAACACCCTCGTCATTTGATTTTTCAACAATAATGTTATATGCACCAGCAATTGTTTCTGACTTAAATACAAATATTGGCGAATTTATATCTGTATTAAGGTTTTTAAGATGTTCTTTTTTTAATGAATGTAATTCAATTTTCTCAAACAGAGTTCTTTTGTTTATCATTATTGGCAAATTTGGAATACCGCAATCAAGTAAAATCTTTTTGGGCATTGTTACTCCAATAAATCTTCCTACAAATGTATTTGCAAAGAACTGGTTTAATTGATTTCTAAAATTGAACTTTATCTTTTCATCAGTTTTCCCCAAATCGCGTGATAACAAGTAGTCATCGTACTTCATTCCGTGTTCTTTCAACGAACACTTGTCACGTTTTGCTTTTAATTTTTCTAACCGATTGTACAGGTATAGTGGTCTTTTTTTATGCTGCCCATCGTACCTGTCGAAGGCTTCAAAAATTTCATCTATGCCATCATTACAGTCTGTAATATCGGTACAATTGGACGCTATGGTATATGGAGATAGTTTTCTTTTCATATCTTTGTATTATTACAACCACCCATCTTGTTTCAGTTCGTCATAGGACACTTCCGACATAATAGTTTCTATTATCCATATACGAGCATTAGGCTTTTTGCTACTATGTAAACACTCATATAGATAATTTGCACATACTGATTTTTCAAAATACCTAAATAGTATATCCAACAATTTCGCAACATCAAGTCTGCTCAATGCTTTTTTTAATGTTGTCGAATTAGTTCCCGCCAGCCCTTTCTTTGCCAACGTCTTTTTAGTAGCGTCAAGTGCCTTTTTGGTTGTTTTATTCGCTTTTTTCTTTGCGTCGTTGAAAATCTTTGTGGTTGCCTTGCGAACTTTCTTTTTTGTTTCGCTTAATTGCTTGCGTACGGCTTTCTTGGCCGTGGCAGTTGCTTTTGACGATTTTTTAACGGTTTTCTTAACCGTCTTTTTTGCTTCTGTCGGTTTGTCTTTCTTGCTTTTGAACAAATCTTTCAATCCGTTCAACTTACGTGATTTTGCAAGTTTTTCACGTCCCTTTGCCAATGCAGCTAATTGTTTTTTTGTTGTCATAGTTGTTAATTTTTAGTTAGTATTGTGTTTAATTATGCAAAATAGTAGTTTGCCTCTGCTGTTCTACGACGTGTCAATCCGGCAATTACTTGTCCGCCCGATTTGTTCCATTTTGCACATTCAGAACGTATTGACGTGTCGTTAGGGTTTGCGAGAACCTTTCTCAACAAAGTTGATTTTAGAAATGCCCCTTGACCAATGTTGTAACAAAAACATACAAGTGCGTCGAATTGGTTTTGTTTCAAGTCTTTTGTTATAGTTGCAGTTGCAACCGTTGCCTCATATTTTGCCAAATCGTTTCTGAACATATTTTCTGCCTGTTCTTTGGTTATCTGCATACCAGCCTTTACGTCGGAGCCATAGTGCCCATAACCGATTGTGTAATATTGCTCTGTCGGTAATGCTTTGTATGCCGTAAGTTTCAACGCCTCGAATGATTTAATCAAATTCGCCCCTGCCTCTGAAACTTTCTTGCTGCTAATTGTATTTGCTACTTTCATTGTTAAACCTATTAGTGTTAAAGAAAAAGAACATAATAAAAGCCCTATTGTCGTTGATTTGTCCATAACTAAAATTGTTCGTTGAATTTATAGTTTTGGCTTGTGTCGTGTCCTGTCCACGCTTGGTCGAACTTGCGGCTACCTGCCAAATACTTGATTGTTTGTACTGTGCCAGTTGTCCCGGATACGGTTTCTGTTTTTATGCGTTTCACAAGCCATTTCTTGTCGTCGAATGACTGTGTGTCGGGCAAACAATAACCAACGTACATTGTGTTATCATCTACCTCGTGAATGATTGACGGTGCAACACCTTCGTCGTGCATCGCCGTGATTAGTTGATTTACTGCTGGGTTCATAATCGTAAATTTTATTAAAATAAACCGCAAGACACTGTTAGAGAAGAATTAAGCAAGCACCCTGTAAGGCTCACGGTTTATTTAGGGTTAAAACAATTTTTTAATTCCTTTTTGTCGCAATATTGAGTTAATGTAGGTCTCTCGGTCGCTCGCCGATTTAACGTCGTTTTGAATCCACTCGGAAAGCGTTTGTCCGTCGCCGAAAAACGACCACGATGATTTTCTCTTGCCGAATTTAAGTATGATTAGATTCAAATCATCTTCGTTAACGACAAGTTGCATAACTTCCTTTATTTTTGTTAAGTTAGTACCTGCACCGTCCATTGCTGCAAATAATTTGTCGGCAGCGGCTAACGCTTGGTCGCCGCTCATAGTAGCATATTTTGTACTGCCTGCTATTTTTTGCACGTCGTTATTGTCTTTCCAACGCTTATATATCTTTCGCCCGAAAATAATTCCTACTACGACACCGCCTGTAATAAGCAAGTTACGGAATGTTTTATCCACACGGCGTTCGGCACGGTCGAGCAATTCGGGATTTTTAAGTACCTCGATGGCTACAACTGCTGCTGCTGGGTTGCCAAGACCTTTTTTAGTAGTTTTTTTTCTTGTTGCCATAGCTCCTCCTTTTTATAAGAAATTCAATGCCGTTTTTATGAGTGACGGTTTTTTGATTGCAGCGTTAACCAACTTAACCAAATCGTCGTGATTGATACAATTTGCCGCATTTTGCAAGGCACATCCTACTGTTTTAACCTCTTCTGTCGTTTCTGCCTCGATTTTGATTTTTACCTCGTATTTAGCCATAGTGATAAAGTTTTATTTGTTATTATTTTTTTCTGCCGACGCTTTACGTGTTGCACGTGGAGAAGTTGTTTTGAATTTGATAGAAGAAAGACGACGCATCAATTCTTCCTGTCCTTTCTTCAGTTCTGCATTTTCGTTTCTTACGGCCACAAGTTCCGTTTTGAGTTGCGAGTTTTCAGAACGGAGTTCTGTGACTTGGTTGATTAGGTCGCTGTTTTTGGCAACAAGCATATCAATTGTTTCCTGCAATTTGTTAAGTGTTTCGTTGTTGCGTACTCTTTTGGCGGCAAGCCACGATACCACACCTGTAACTGGTGTGAGCAAATAACCGCCGATTGTTAGTAATGTTTCAATTTCCATATCTTTATTATTTTATTCGTAACACATATAATTTTTCTTTTTAATGATTCGTGCCGAAAATGGCATCAGTTCTTTGTCGTTACTCAATCTGTCCATAATCACTGCAGATTTCGTAATGAATGTATGGAACGTCGGATTATCACAGTTTTCGTCGGCATATATGTATTTTACAACAACCTTTTTCTCTTTTTTAATCTCAACTTCCATATAGTCAATAAAAACTATCTCACGTCCCGATTCGCAAAGTGCCATTATACTTTCTCTTTGCTCCTTGGGTACATCAAACCACGATGGGCGTGGTCTCTTTTCTGATAATTTTTTATATTCTATCATTCTGTCACCTTTTATGGTTTTCAATAAATTTTTACCGTCGCAGTGCTTCAACCAACCGTAGTAACTCGCCATTTGCATTTTCCACGTATCATCGTCGGCGTTTTTAAGGCGGTTCGACTTCTTCTTGATGTTCATTTTGATACGCTTACGCAACAAAGTATGCGTAGGATAGAACTTGTAACCTATGAAATCTAAACCACATCTGAACGGAACTATTCTCGCATTTTCCTTTACCGTCAATCCAAGTGATTCAATCTTATTCGATAGTGTTTCCAATACACTATGTGCCGACTGCTTATCTTTGGCAAAACACACTATGTCGTCCATATAACGATAATACCATTTCAAATGAATCTGCTCCTTTGCGAAATGGTCAAGCTCCGACAAAAACAGGTTGCTCAAATATTGACTTGGGAAAACTCCGATTGCAAGTCCACGACCTTTGGAATCTTCGTGGCGGTCAATGATTTTATCGAGATGTTTCAGAAGCGTTTTATCTTTGAACACACGCCGTATTGTCTGTTTCAGCTTGTCGTGCGGTATAGACTGGTAAAACTTTTTGCAGTCTATCTGAATATAATACCAATCGGCGAACTTGTGGCGGTTTGTCTTGATTCTATTCGCACACATCTGCAATCCACGCCCCTTGATGCTCCCGTATGTGTCGTTAGTCATTTTGGAAATTATGTACGGTTTGCAAACGTCCATAATTGCGTGGTGTGCAACCTTGTCGTACAACGTAGGACAGTGGATAATTCTTTCTTTTGGCTCGTACACCTTGAACTCATACAATTCAGAAAAATCGAACGTGCCTTCCTGCAGCTTCCTGCAAATTTCGTCAGTATAAAACTCACGATTTTCAATAAACTCACGTTTCTGTGCATTGTTACGCTGGTGTGCGAGTGCGGCACACACCGCTTTCTCTACATTTCCTCGTGACGCTATTTCGCTCCAAAGATTTCCAAACCGCTTCATAACCTAACTAATTCAACCAATTTTCACTATTACGTTACTCACAAGTCCTGTCATATCGTGATGTTCTGCCTTTCGGCAAAGTCACGGCAACAATTTATACTTCGTTATTTGCGGACGCCACGCCGTACACGTTGTTAGCATTGCTGACGTTGTTGTTGTTGGCACGCCCGACCCCATCGAGACCACCCCCAGCGTGGCATTCTGTCGCCGTAACTTTCAAGTTACTACTATGTCAAAGAACTCTCTATTACTCAATTCCGTGGAACAGACTTGCCGAACCTTTGGAATCTGATGCTTTTGTACCTGCACTTGTCGAATGCAACAATACGTTTGATTCGTCAAGCACCTCACTTTCTGCTATTCTCGCACTCGTTGAGTGAACAAGAACATTTGCCTCGTCCAAAACTTCCGAATCCGCAACCCGAATACTCGATGAGTGAACGGCTATCGTATATGTTGCGTTCCAATTCGTTCCGTCGTACTCATAGTATGATTCGCCACAAACAACACGTGCCGTTTCGTTCGCCGTAGGTATAAGTAACAGCAAATCATCGTATGTGTTAACCGTATATGTCGGATTCAATACCATTTCTACTCGTTATAATATTCAACAAACACCGCAAACTGAACGAACGGCATATCAATTATAGACTTGCGTAGTCTATCGGAATAACCGCCCTGCGAAACTGGCTGCCAAGCCAAGTAGTTACCGCTTGAAATTGGCACGTTATAGTCGTCGTGTGCTATTGCACCGTTCGTCTTGCCGACAAAGTACTCTCCGAACTGCTGTGCTGGAATCCATTCGGCGTTCTGCACACGTGTATCGTCGAACATCACGCCAATCTCATAATCGGGATCCGAATGACTGAAATCGTCTGTGCTGTTCATTGCGACAAAACTTTCGCCTGGCACTATCGTGCGTGAACGATACGTTATGTTTTCATTGCCGACGTTCAAATATGTAGCACCAGCTTGCAAGCCGTCTCCTTGCTTGATTTTAACCGTTACGGAACGACGGCAGCGGCAATATATCACATCGTTAGTGTTCGATTCGACAACAGGTACAAGATATGAACCAGCGTCAATGTCGGTGAACTGCGTTCCTGTTGCCGTAACCATTATGTTTTCGTCTCCGTAATACGTTACGTTGTTGTATTTGATTGTTCCGTGAACCTTGTACCAGCTAACTGGAATGTCGGTATTTTGGCTGATATATTCAGAGCTGTCACGAGAAAACATTGTTGTAAGTCCAGTAAGGTGGATTCTTTTTCGGTTCATCGGTTGTGTAGGCAGTGCGAATATGCCGTTCAACTGAACCTGTGACGGATTTATGCGTACAATCTTCGAATAGATTGCACCGCCATTTTCTATGTTCGCTTCGTTCAAACAAATCTTGCCGTTCACAACCTCGATACAGCCCTCTATGCTTCGTTCGTCCCACGTTCCTGCCACACCAGTTGAATCGTCCATAATCGGAATCGACAGAGCTGGCGGCAAAGCACCCAAATAGAAACAACCCGAACCAGTCGCCGTGTCACGAATAGCGTCACAATCGGGTTTCAACGTGAAATCCAACTTTTCTGCGTCGTTGAAAATTTCGTCGCTTGTATGCGTAGAAAATATGCAGCCAAAGAACTTGACGCTCAATGTGCCACCAAGAGCGGCGACACGTTCTACAAGACTTGCATAGCGTTCCTCGCTCGTGCTGCCTGTTATACCTGTAACTTCCGTATATGTGCTGTCGGCGTTGCCGTTGGCAAAAATGTACCATTTCGTGTCGGCAGTGAATAAACATTCTGTAAATTCATTCGTGTCGTTCACAATCATAGCCGTTTTTGCAAAAATCGTCGTGTGGATTTTCGGCGTTCCGTAGCGAACTTTCATTATGTTCGTCACATCAATGTCGTACACGGTGGATTGTCGCAACGTAGGATTGTAGTTGCCGTTTCCATACCAAATCTTATATGCCGCCGAGTTTGGTATGATTTTGCTGTACACGATTTTTTCGACGGTGGTAAAGCCACCTAAGCATCCAAAATGCAAACAGCAGTTGTGAATGAAGTTAGGTGCGGACGCCACGCCGGACACGCTGGCAGCATTGCCGACGAAGTTGCCGCTGATGGCACGCCCGACCCCAACGAGACCACCCCCAGCGAGAGCCGTGACGTTAATGATTATCATATCGGTCATAGTAACGCCCCAAGTGGTGTATTTGAACTGTCCGTCGAAAACCGAAGCTCCGTAAAAATCGCCGATGATTTCTGAACCGTTAGAACCATAATATCCTTGGCCGTTCATATCTTCTGCAAAATAACCGATGCAAACCGCTTTCTTTTTGTTAGTCAATACGCCTGCCTTTGTAAGCGTCTTGAAAGGTTTTGCCTGTGAACCGTCGCCAAGCGTGTCGGAACCAAGCACGCTGTGAACGTACATAGCACCCGAAATCGTCTTTCTCCATTTAATTGGTCTTGTAGCCATATCTTTTGTTTTTTATTATTCTACGTATCTTGTTGATTCTAACCACCACGTTCCGTCACCGTCGTACAGCAACGTCGCAACACACGACTGGTTAGCCTCTCCTGTCGAAAAATCAAACTCGCTTGGATTCTTAACGGCAACGGTAGAACCGTTTCCGTCGTCCATAACGATGTAGAGATTTCTTCCGCCTGTGGAATCCTGCACGATTTTGAGTTGACAAGAAAATGCGTTGCTTTTCAATGTTTGTATGTTTGGCAATACGATTGTATTGTTGCTGCCTGTGAGCGTAAATTTCATCATCTTCTTTATGTCGCTCAATACAAGTGTGCCGCTCACATTCACATTGCTGACGTCTGAACTTTTGAATACGCCACCTGTAGTTATTCCCGTAGGGTCGAATGTCGCACCGCTCTTTGCTATCCAACGCAAAACGTCACGTAAGTTTACCGAATAGAGGAATGTTACTGAATAAGGCGGTATATGCTGTGCCAAACCTGTATAAGGATTTTCACTGTATATGGTTGTTCCGAATATGTGCATATCTCCGAAATCCCATACGTTCAACAATCCGTTGAAAGCAACGTCGCTCGTCTCATATTGAGCAAGCTCGTACATCAGATTCACACCGTCGGTCAGTTGTGCGAGAACTTCGGGGTCTTCATAATCTGCCGTGAAGTACAACACGCCATTTTCGTCGGTCTGTGCGTTACGCAAGTGTGATAGAGTGTCGTGTGTGATTGTCGTCGTGCTGCGTTTTATCACGCTTGAAAGCGACGATGTTTTATAACCCATAAACTGTTCTTCGTCAGTTTGGGTAGAAGGGTTATACACCGTTTGTGTCCAACGTGACCATTGCAAATCAGCCGTATTCGCAACGCCTATGCGTTTAATATACTTGCCGTCGCTATTGATTTCATCACAAGCAGAGCCAATGCCATACAATCCATATTCGGAGCATACGGCAGGAAGATTCAACACGCTTTCCTCATAATCCACGAAAGAGAATTGGCTCTCTCCATACGACCACGCAAACTGAATAGACAAACAATCTTGTTTTGCGGTAAGTAGTGAAAATACAATCCAACCGTTATCGGGAGCGATGTATGTAGAAGCGTTTCCGTGCGTTCCACGTGTAAGAATTGTAACTTCGTCGGTCTCGTCAGTCGGTTGCGGTATCTGAAATCCAAGATACTCGAATCCTATTCCCGACAATGTTTCGCCACTTTTTACGACTGGTACATATCCATTGTTACCGCCGTCCACGCCTTGCAACACATTTACAAAAAACAACGTGTACGACGAATCGCTTGTTATTGTTCCGTCGCTATTGAGTTTCTTTCCGACAATGCGTTTTGCTTCGTCTTGGTAATTGAATAGATTTGTTCCACGGCTCACAATGTGAGTTGCTGTAAACGGCTTTAATTTGCCGTCGTCTTCGCCAATTAGCGACAAAATAAGATTACCTGTAATCTTTTTCAGAATGCCTGTTGAAGATTCTGCAATACTGACTTCGCCACCGCTCGTTTGCCAAACAAATGCTGTGTTGTCAATAACAGCGTCGTCCTCGTTTGGCGTTATGTCACGTGCAAATCCAACGGACAATGCCGAAAAATAGCCTGCAAGTTCTCCTATAAGCGGTTGCCATTTTTCGCCATCGAAATAATAATGTGTACCAGCAGGAATGTTGCCGTGTCTGTCCGTAACCTTATATGTTCCGTATGTCGTTTCATTTTCGGGCAATTCTGCGTATTCACATTCCCCTTTGTAACTAAACAAGTTTGCGATTGCACGGCTTATTTCGCCGCCTATCATCGAATATACGTAGTCTTTATGTATTGTAACATATCCTGTCGTGCTTGAAATCAACGTCTCTGAAACGTATGTAGTCACAAAACGACCGTGTATGTGCAATGTAGGCGACGCTAAATTCGTGATTGTGCCTACTGGCACGTGCGAATAGTAGTTATAAATGTTGCAAGCCTTATCAACGTTTGTTGTAAGAGGGTTTGCTATTGTCGTTCCACCATACGGATTGAATGTAACGACAAAAGACACTTCGTTGTCGAAACGTATGTTCAACTCTTTTGAACGATTAAGACTTGTGATTTTCAACTGCCAAATATCCTTAATCGGTTGCCCCGAAATGATTATATCCTTTACATTGGGATTTATATTCCATTCCGTATAAGTTTCGGCAGTATGTTCTACGGTCGGTGCGACAATAGGAGTGGAGCAAAATATCTTTATGCTGTCGTCTGCTACTGACAACGCCTGTATAAGTTCCTCCCACGATTCAACACACACTTGCATACGACCAATGTCATATTTGTATTTTTGCTCTCCATACGCCTGTCTTGCAACTGCAATTTCGTCGCCGTGTTTTGTGACCGTAGGTAATGGAGACAAACCACTAATTGAATCGTTATACGCTGACACATCGAGAATTTCCTCGTAGCTCCATTCTTCCTCGTTCCACATCAACGCACAGAGCGAAGTTGTCGGGAAATTCAACTCGTCGAAATTCACATACACGCCACGCTCCAAGCCCCAAGCAAGATAATACACTTTGCCCTGTGTCGTGTCGGGAACGGTGTTTTGTTCTGCCATACCCATATACGTATAGCCGTCAAGTATTTCGCTCTTCGCTTCAATCGCCTCTTCAATGTCGGATTCGCTTACAGTTGATTCGACAGTTATAATGTCGAATTTTCCCGTAAATGGATTGTATGTGACTTTCTTTTTCATAGTTTTATTGTTGTAAGAGTTCTATCTTCTGAATGAGACTGTTGTCGTTGTGGAACGCACCCATAAGTTGCCAAATACGTTCAAAATCTTCGTCGGAAAGTGTTTTTAGGAATTTACCGATTTCAGCAATCTTTTGTGAACGCTCATCGTCGGCTACTGGTTCTACTTCAACGTCTGTCACGGGTGCTGCAACTGTTTGTTGAGCAACTTCGTTGTCATCGTTATCAAGCATTTTCTTGAAATCCTCGCCGTTCATACCTGCAAGACTTCCGACAAACGATGCGTGTTTGCGTGCAAGATTCTCGACGATTTTTGTACCAACTCCTATTAGAGAAACACCTGCGAATGAATGTTCTGGTTTTAGTTTCTCCAATTCCTCTATTTGCTCGTTGAGTTCGTCAATTTCATCTTCAAGTTTTTCAGAATATGCCTGTTCGTCGGCAAGCTCTTTCTTTACACCCTCAAGTTCAGATTCGAGTTTGGTTTTCTCTATTAGAAGATTGTCGTATCTTTCTTTTTCTTTCTCTCGTTTGAACTCTTCCCGGATATTATTTTCACGCACAGCCATAATAGTTCCGAAAAGCCCCATATTTTTGTTCTCAAAACCTTCAAGCGACGTATTGACGTCGAATCCCATTAGTTTGAACACGTCGTTCATTCCTGCCATACTCATACCGTTCTGCGGTTGCTCTTGTTGTGGTTGCGGTTGGGGTTGTGGCTGAACTGGATGTTCTGTCGTTTCCTCATACCGTTCCTGTTGAATGATTATATTAGTCGGCGTAGTGGCACGTTTGGTTATAATCATCCATTTGCTGTTTTTTAACGGCTGGCCAGTGGTTTTTTTAATGAGTACTTGTATTGCTATGTTATTGGGATTGCTTAATATAGTCGAAATTGTATTGTCGTAAGACGACATAATTTCGGATTCTTTCGCTCCTTTTGTCACCATAATGGTGTCCCTCGATTGGAATCCACTACCAATCGTCTCGTTCAAAAATTCAATGTCGATTCTGATTTCTTTTCCTGTCGAAATTGCATTCGACACACGTTGTGAGATAACCGAACGTACTTCATTTTTTCGGTTCTCAATTTCTGTAATGCTTAATTCTTCTTGTGCCATAATTCTAATTATTTAGATCTGTTTATGTTTTCAGTACCGGGGAGACACGAATAAAATCGAGCCGAAAGTCGGGAACATTCTCATATTTAGTTTTTACTTTAATTATGAGAAATGTTTTGAACAGCTTATTGATAGACGTGCCCATTTGCGAAAGTTCCCTTTGTGTACATTCAATAGATTCAGTAGGCGATATGAGTTGCACCGTTGTAGTGTCTGCTACAAGGTCGTTGTTGCCAATACGGATTCCTGTCATTATAAGGCTTTCGTTAGCAAGTGACAAAACTTTTTCTTTCTCGTCAACTACTATGCTTGACGGAGTTACAACAGTGTCATATCCAAGCGAATGCAAACGCTCCTGTTCTATCTGTACAAGTCTATCTATCATATTCTATGTATATTTTTACTTTGTAGTTGTTGCTAACATAGCCCGATTCCATTGGGTGATAGGCACTACGTTTCAAGTTTGGTTCAGAATCACGCTCTTCAACAATAATCGTTAGCGTGCTTCCACCTTTGAGTTCAATAGATTCAGACAACTCTATTTTGTTGTTGGCGAACGTGCTGTCGTATCGTAGGTTGTTCGCTCCAAGTGTTGTCGATGAGTTCATATTCAATGCGACAAGCGGTGTTCCTGCGAGAATTGTCTTTGTGTTGTTTACAGAAATCGATACGTTTCCAATCTGTATGCTGTAGAAATCGTTCCACTCAATAGTAGTTCCTCCTTGACCGCTCTCCACTTTTTTTCTGTTTCTGTCGGGAAGCATTCTTTTATCGTGCCCCTTTGCCGTTAGACCATTGAGAACGGCGAAACAGCAAATCGACTTGATATTGCGTACTTTCGACGGAATATTCACAGTGCGTTGGAACACGTTGCCCCACTCACTTCTATTAGGAACTTCTATTTCTGCTATGTACAACATACTTTTTATTCGTTTTCAAGCACAACGTATATATTTACTTTTATAGCTTCCGAAGAGCTGTTTGACAACACCAGTTCAAATTCGCTTGAACGTGCTGGAATGTTATCTTTTGAGAAATCGTACACTACTTTGTCACGTTCCACGTTGCCGTTGAATGTTACAATTGATGCGTCAGTTCCTTTTGGCAATATCTCGTTTCCTGCAATTTTTAGAAACAAACTGATTGGCGACAAGTCCTTTTTGTTTGCAGCAAAAGGCACGATGAAGAATCCTGTTGCTTTTGCATATTGTTCTTTCAATTGGTCAGAAATCACAAGTTCGCCGTCGTTGCCGTCGGCACGTGCTGGAACTTCTTGTCCACGCCATATTTGGTAACTCTTTTTCATATCAACTTAATTTTTTATAGATGAAACACAGGTATAAATCCACGTTTGCGTATTCCAAATCTTTTTCGGTTGCAAGTTCGTCGTCGTTTTTGTTAAGAGTGATGAGCAATGATTTCTTAACATTACCCTCGAAGTCAAGCAATGCTTTACGCCACGATATTTTTTCGGTAGCTGCATACAGGCATACGTCGGTATTTGGTGGTAGTATTTCGCCCTCGGTTCCCGAAAGCGACATATTATAATGTATATCGCTATTGACTACACGTTCAAATTGTTCCAACCAACTGTCGTTGTATTTAGGAGCTACGGAGTAAATCGGGAAAGCGAACATTTTTTCCACTATTCCGTCGAATTGCAATGCCTGCTCTACGCCGAACGCAACCTGTGAATTGTCCATTTGTTCGTATAAAAGACGATAATCGCTATCTTTATACATATTCCCGCTACCTACTGGTATTTCCAACTCGTAACCGTCGGTGTATGGGTCAACTGGTTCGTCGTATGGTTCTACGGCTGGTGCAGTTGGTTCTTCGGGTTCTGTTGGTTCTTCGTAGCGTGGAGTTTCGGGTGGTTGCGGCTCTTCGCCCTGTTCTCCTCCTTCTTCCCACTCTTGGTGTGCAGTTTCGTAGTCAGCCCACGCTTGTTCGTTGTCAGCCCACGCTTGGTGGTCTATTTCCCATTGTGCGTGTGCAGTTTCCCATTGTGCGTGTGCAGTGTTGTAATCTTCCCACGCCTGTTGGTTTTCTTCCCACGCTTGGTGGTCAACAACCCATTGTGCGTGTGCTTCACGAAATTTATTTTGTAGATACGTTAGTGCCTCACGTGCCGTATCGAAATATTTTCCTTTAAGTTTGATTTTTCGGGTTTCTACAAATTCGTAACCCGTAGCTTCGTCTATTGTTTTGTCGGAACAAACGAAAACAATGTTGAAATCGTTTGCGTTTACTTTCGACAGACTATTCTTGACGAAATCTATTTTTATTTCCGAAAAGTTCACATTCAAATTAACTTCGAGTGCTACATCTTCCCAACGATGCTTGTGTGTGCCGTATGGCTGGCTCGTCATAAACGGGAGAATCGGAAGATTGCGGCAAATCTGCTTGCCGTCTATAAGTATTGATACCATATCGATTATTTTCTTGTATTCAAACACAGAATCATTTTTACTCTCGAAAAACACGTGAGTTATTGACTTTGCACCTGCTGGTGTCTGCGTCAGAATTGTGTCGGTATCGCTTGGTATCGTATAGAACATTTTTTCAGTCGGTTTGTTGAATTGATAAATAAAAAAGGGCGTGCGGCGTAATCCTCACGCCCTTTTCGTAAAAACCTAAATTTATTATTATGACGGAAAATTAGGCTTTGTTGGTTTTAACACCGTAGAATACACATTTGATGAATGTGTTATTCGTTGTTTCGTCGCAAGGTGCGGCTAAATACAATGTAGGAATAATATCCGACAACGGAGTTACCATTTTTGGAGAATCGAATGCTACATATCCAACCAACTTGTCAGAATACTGACTTGTGCGGAATGCTTCGCAAGACGAACGAGGCATTAAAATGCGGTCGCCTTGTTTCAGTTCGATTTCACCATTTGCAATCGTTTGGTCGATTTTACCGTAATCAGCTGCGGCAACAGCTTCGTCAGTTGTTCCACGTGTTTTTGCAGCTGAAGATTGAAGCAACTGCATACCTGTGAACAAGGCATATTCGTTAGCTTCCAATTTACGGCTGTTTACGTTAGTTACACCTACTTTCTTTTTGTCGGCGGACTGCATCAACTCGATAGTTGTGTTAGTGCCGATGTAACGTGCAGCATACATAGAGTAATCTACGAGTTGCACAACCTTGTTTTTCAATGCCGATTGCATTTCGACCGAAACTTGACCGATACGTGCTGCGAATTCTTCTTTTGCAGCTGCTATTTTTACTACGTTTTCCATTGTTTTCTTATTTTTTTGTTTATACTTTTTTTTCTTTTACACGAAGTCAAATCCATTAACCAATGAATAGTCAGCATCACCGACCACGCCCATCATATTGCTTGGGTCGGGATGAACGACCTGCAACTCGTTGTTGTCAGGTAATTGGTCGTAGTTTGTGATTTCCACAGTTTCGCCAACACCCGGCATAATCGGAGTTAATGGTTTATCATCATCATTACCGCTCAAAGCGATTTTAGTTTCACCAGCGATTGCGTTTACAAGGTTTACACCACCTGCTGCGCCAATGCCAAGAGCAACCGTTTTCAAAGTGTCGTTCTTAACTGCTGCGTGAGTAACCAAGCCAACACCAATCATTGCTGCTGGAACCACAAACTTCGATGATGTTCCGTCCAAGCCCAAAAGGTCAGTTCCCGAAACAGCATCTTTCTTTTGCACGAATTTTTGTACCATAGTACCGACTGCGATACCTGCTACAAGTGCAGCACCTTTTTTAGCATAGTTTGCTACGCCACCCATAGAGAAAGTCTTCGGGCTTTTAGTGCTGCGTCTTTTACGTTTTTTAGACTCTGCCATTTTTGTAAAAATTTTATGTTAATAACTATTGTAATGCGAGCACTTTCTTGCCCGATTTCTTACTTTTCTTACTTGTTTTTTTAGATTTTTTTGGCTTCTTCGTACCGTTCAATGCAGCCGTTGCTGTTTTGCCCGATGCAGATGAAACACTTTTCTTCTTGTTGCCGTCAATTAACGAGTAAATGAGACAACCGCCAGCAACAACACCCAAGCAAATTGCTCCGATTTTGATGCCTCTCTTTGCCTTTTCTGATAGATTGATGTTCATAAATCCTTTCTTTTTAGTTTGACCTGTTATTTGTTTGAATAATTCTTCCGAACAAGTTGTTACATTGTACAGATTCTTCAACGCTGTTTCGGTTGCATTCCAAAACTTTCCGTCTGCCTCAACGCCTAATGCGGTCTGCAAGACCTTGATGTTTTCGCCCTGCATTCCCTTTGCAAGTGGAAAACTTTCTGCCGTGTACGATGTTGGTGTATTTGCCATAGTTATAATGTATTAGTTATCTTTATTTCGAGTTAGTAAAATCGCACCACCAATCAGAACCGCAGCACCTATACCTATTCCTAAAATAAGTTTTGTATTGTCTTTCGTTGCCGAGTTGTCGGTTTGCTCATTGTTGCCCTGCGTAGCGTCGCCGCCCGAATATCGTTGCGACATATTAGCAACCGCCGTCGTGACGAGTGCCTTTCCTGTCTCCTTGATGTTCTGAGCCGCTTGGCTGCTTGCTATATTCTTGACTGTATCTTTTGCGTTCGATGTAAAGTTCTTAACACGTTCCTTCAACGGAGTTTTTTCTCCACTGGCAATCTTCGCTTGTCGGTTTTCCTTGAAATTCTGTATTCTGTTTTTCAAAGGAACTTTCTCGCCACTTGCTATTTTTGCCTGTCGGTTATCTTTTATTTTTTGTACGGTGTTCTTAACGGCGTTCTTAATCTTGCCGCTTGCAAACACTTTTTTCAAACCACCGAGGATTTTTGCCAAAATTCCACCTGCCGAAGCTGCACCGCTCGCTACCGTAGCTTCGGTTACAACTCCAAGACCATTTACAATGTAACCGTTCTCGATTAGTCCGAGGATTCCCTCTACTGCAACTTCAACCTCTTCACGTGTTTCGCTGTACGTAACATTCGGGTCGTTGCTCGATGTTGCACCTGCCTTTTTCAATTCGGCTTCGTCTTGGTCGTATTCAGAATCAATTGATTTTTTGTTTTTAAGAGCGGCTGCGGTAAGTTCCTTTACAGACAATTCGTCGCTTCCTTTCCAAACTTTTTTAGAACCTTTTTCGAGATTTTTTTTCAGCTTCGATTCCTTACCGCCTATTTTGGTAAAACTCTTTACAAGTTTATCGTAAGCATCTTTCGACGCTTTATATTGTTCAGAGGAAAGACCGAGTTTCGCCGCATCCGATTCACTCATAGTTCCCGGATACATACGTTCCGCCATTTTGAACATATTGAGCGAACAAGCCATAAGGATTATGGCACGTGCCACAAGTGTAACGGGATTGTACTTAACAACAAATTTCACTATCTTCTTTACGGCTTTCTTAACTGCTTGTGCAGTTTTCTTTGCCGCAGTTGCGACTGCCTTTCCTGTTTTCTTTGCAGCTGTCTTTACAGCATTTCCAGTTTTTTTAGCGGCCGTCTTTATGGCACTGCCTGTCTTTTTTGCTGCTTTCTTTACTGCATTTCCAACCTTTTTGAAAAATTTCTTTCCAAGAGAATGTTTTTCCGCTTCGGCAATACGTTGTGCAAGTTTCGCCTTGAGCGTAGTATTTTTAGCAGCTTTCTGCAAAGATGCTTTCATAGCCGAAAGTTTCTTCGTCTTTTTAATACTTGCCTTACGTGCTTTCTTTACTGGCAATGATATTTTTGCAACGGCAGCACCAAGACTGTCGGCAAAATTCTCGTATTGCTCGTAATTCATTCCTGTACCGCATAACTTTTCAACGGCATCTGCGTTGTCCCAGTTGTTGATTGCGTAGCCAAGCAAACCACGAACATTCTCCAATTCGTCGGTGTCTTCAACATACAGTGCTGGATTTTCGTTAACTATTGCAAGCGTGTTTGCAAGAAGCTGTTTTGTGTCGTCGGTAGAACCGAGACCAACGCCGTTGAGCGTGCGTTTGATTACAGCTTTCTTTACCGCCGCATTGTTATTTACAGGTTTTACCATCGGATTGATTTTAGCAGCCGTTGGCAACGATTTTCCACCGTCTTTCTTCGATTTCTTCAATGCTTTGAAAAACGAGCGGATGCGACCTTGACGCTTCATAGCTCCAAGTCCCTGCATAAAATCATAGTATTCGTCATCGTTCATTCCGTCGCCCGAAAGTTGTGAAATCACAACGTCGAACGCTGGAGTTCCGAGATTCAACAACGCATATTCCAACGCACCAACCGTAACATCTTCGTTGTTGCGTGTCGCAAACAATTCATCGGAATGACGTTCAACGGCACGTGTTGTAGATTGTAGGTAGTTTTTAATCGAATCTCCGTCAACTCCGTTCAAGTTTTCGTAGAAATCGAGACCAAGCAAAACCGACTGAACATCGTCGTCGAAACCGTTGAGACCGCTCACGGCAGTTGCTACGTTTTGCGTAATAACCTTTGATTGTTTTGTAGCCTTGTCGGTTACAAGCGATTTCTTTGCTTTGCGGCTTTCCGCAATTTTTTTACGGAGATTGTTTTTTATCTTGTTAAGATACGGATTCGAGTTTACCACCTCGTTGGCATCTTTCGATATGTTTGCGTTGTTGTTAAGTTTCTTGATATTACGGAAGAAACCTGTCTTGCCTTTCTTTACCTTAATTGCTTTCTTTATTCCTTCTGTGGTTGCAACCGTACCAATTTCCTCGTATTCATCATTGTCGATAGGTTCATCAACGCCAACCAAATCAACATCGTCGGCATCGTCGGCAAGATTTACCTTGATTGCACCAAGTCCAATCAATCTTTCTTCCTCTGCAACCATAGCGTCTAATGCAGCCTCACGGTTTGCCGTGTCCCAATGTTGAAGCACGTAGCCCAACATTTTAGAGAAATCCTGCGGATTTTGGTAGTCGCGAATCGACTGCGGGTATTTGTCGGCAACAATTTTTGTACGCACCAAATATGAACGGAGTTTTTCGGAATCTTCAACACTTCCGTCGCCTTGGAAACCTGCAAGGTCGTAGCCGTTAACCAACGTGTCGATATTCTCTATCGTGTCGTTGTCGTATCCACGCAACACATCGGCAACAAGTTGAACCGTGTTGTCGTCATTATCAACGCCGTGAAGAAATTCCAATGGTATGCCGTTTAATTCTTTCATAAATCAAGATATTTTGATGTTGTTTTTTCGGTGAAACAAGTGTCGAGAACAGGGTCGCACACGTAGTAACCGCCAGTGTATGGGACAATCACATACACGTGCTGGTAGTATGGCTTACCGTTGTATGCCGCAATACGGAACTTGAACGGTATGTTAAGATTCGTTAGTATAGACCCAATAAGCGTAGCGTAGCAGTCGCAATCGCCTTTTTGGTCGTAGAGAGTACGCAACGGACGGCGGACTTGTTCTTTCAGTTTGTTATCGGGAACATATTGGATATGCTCGTACACAAAATCGAAAATCGCCTGTATTGTATCTTTCAGATTGTCACGTTTCAAAGTCTTTGCCAATTCCGCTGTGTCGGATGCGTAGTTTGTTGCTACCTTGTGCATAAGTGCCACGGTGTCGTTCACGGTTGCATCGGGAATAACAATCAGACCTTGCTGTTTAAGTTCCGACTGCGGCGGAATAAGGTGCTGGTACTCTTTGAGTGATTTAAGCGTACGCACCTTGTTCGCCACCAATCCCAAACCCGAAACTGTTTTACCGTTATTAGGATTTACCTTGTTGGTTTCTCCAAATTTCTCTGTAAATTCATACACAAGTGTATTGTTGATTATGCAAGTAACATCAGCGGTTATTTTCTTTACTATCTCGTTGTAGTTTTGAGTAGTAATGAGCGATTGAACCATTGCACCTGCGACTTGGACAAGATTCGAAAGTGGAATAGACACAACAATGTTCGACAACGTGCTTTTTGCGTTCTTCTTAATAAGAACCTTTTGCGTATTTGGTTTAAGAGAGCCAACTACTACATTGTTGTACTTTAATATTACATTGGATATTGATATTGTTACTTCCTGTTCGGTATTATTCTCGAAATCGAGAGCTACAGGAATATTGAGTGCGGAATTTTTGAAGTTGATTCGTTTTACACCTCCGTCAATACGTGGAGTAATCATCAATTGCTCTACAAAAGAAACAAGAGACTTGCCTTTGAGTAGCAACCAACCGCCAGCTAATCCAGCTGCCAAAAACAATATTGTTTTAATTCCTTTCCCCATATCGGGGGCAATGTTACAACTCCCGATTTTGGCGATTTACCTTTTTTTACCTTTTCTTACCTCTTTTTACCTTTTCTTACCTTTTTGGAACTTTTTTTACCTTTTACAAACTAAAGTTTCTCAAAGTAAAATTTTCCACACCATTCATTATGTTTTATTATTCCATATTTCATTGCAAGCCGAGATTGAAATGAATCTACGCACGTTCTTTGTAATTGATTGAAAATTCGTTTTCTGAAACCTGCAATATCGTTTGTCCCTTTGTAAAAATTACATTGTCGGCAGGAAGGATTTAAGTTTTCAACTGAATTATCTATCGGCTTGCCATTTATCATACTTCGGTATTTGGGATTTATGTGGTCTATCTGCATATCCTCAATACGCAACTCGCAACCACAATACGCACAATGTCCGTTGTATTTGTCAAATATGGTTTGTCTAACATTCTTGTTTGCCATTGTTCAAATCTTTCGTTCAACAATTCTTCAATCATTGTGCCTTATGTACCTTCATAACCAATCAAATCAATTTTTCCTCAAAAAGATAACAAATCACATTATATACAGAATCAATAAGTTTTTGTTCACAATATCCAATACCATTTTCGTTTTTATCTAAATACCGAACATACCAATAACTTTCATATTTATCTATTTTTAGGCATAGTTTATCAACACCCACTTCGATTTCATTTGGTAATAAATCCATCAATGCTGACAAACTCCACGAAGGAATTGATTTTTCTTGCAATTTGGAATCGGTTGGTATAACTGACGGATATTTGGCAAAACCAAATTTATGCCCAAAGTGTTGGTATTGCATATCTGCCGTATCGGCACTCAATCCAAATTCTAACAACCTATAACTTTGTTCTATAGTTGTACTTTCCATATTCGTTATTTTAGAATTTATACGAAGTTCCTTTTAGTTCAACCTTTTCTATTCCTGCACGTTCAATAAGTATGACAAGATAGTCTTTCATAGCACGGATTTGTCTGTCATAAATTTCTCTCGGACAAGTTGGTGTAAATTCTAATTCACCCTTGTCCCATTTTTCAACCATTCTATTTAAGGAACAAAGTCGTTCCAATAGTTGTTCATACTCGGCTTCAAATCTTTCTTTATAATCGCTTGAAACCATACGTTCAATCGTATTCGCTAACGGTGTTAGTTTATATAAGGGCATTTCTTTTTCAAATTCACTTTTTGTACACCACGATTTGCAGCCTTCGTAGGTCAATTCGTAACCCTCACCGTGATAATCTTGCACTAAATCTGCGTAACCCTCTTTCTTTGCCGTTTCCGAATCCATTGGCTTTGCCGAAACGGGATAAATGCTTATGTATTCCATATATTTCATATTATTTTGTCTTTTTTAAGTTTGTTGTTAAGTTCTTTTATTTTAATTTCTCTGTATGCTTCAACCTCTTTCAAAGTAATACACCCAAGTTCACTATATAATTGTTCTGGTGTACTGCCTTTGTATCTTTTTAACATACATTGCATCATATAGGCATAAATATATTTACGTGCCTTTGAATTTTCGTTTACCGTGAATATAGTAGTAGTATAATGTTTTTTTAATTTTCTCGGCAATTTCACTAAACATTTTGGCAATCTTCTTCCTTTCTGTTTTAGTTCAAGTTCTTTTGCACGTCGAATATCATATGGTGTATACTCCATTAGTTGAATTTTATTACAGAGTTCTTTATATTCATTACTCTCATTTATTGTTAATTTCATAGTTCTATCATTTTAGTTTTTATCTTATTGTCTTAAACAGTGGTTTATCCGTTTCTCCAAGATAAAATACTGACTTAACTGTTTTTACATTTTTCCCTATACAATGTGCCGCAAGTATTCTTGCTATTGTTGTCTCCGCTGAATTGCTTTGACAGGAATTGCACTTTTGTTAAAGCAAAACGATTGAACGTGGTAAGAACTCCACAAGGTTTGTATATTGAAAGTGCAGTATCTTTAGGTGCTACGTCGTTGTATCGTGAAAGAAACGCTTTTTGTCCACCTGCAACGAACTTAATCAGTCCTGCATAGATTCGTGCAAGCGTTTTTTCCGACAGTGGTTTTTCACGAAAAATTGTATTTCCCTCGTTATCGAGTTCCAGTACTTGATAAACGCCTTCCCACTTTTTTAGAGCGAACATTCCTTTTGTAGGATTCTTTTCGTGTGTTGGTTCTGGAAATACGATTGGTAAATCTCCTTTTGCAAATATTCCAAAAAATCGAGTGCGACTGGTATAAGCACCGAAATCTGCCGAATTGAGCATACGATACGAGAAATCATACCCACGGCTGCGGACGTTTGAAACCCATCTGATGAACTTCGTCCCTTTGTCTCTACTCAACGGTTTTCCGTTTGCATCCAAATCGCCCCAACACATAAACTCTTTCACATTCTCAATCTGTATGTAGTCGGGATCAAGAGCGTCTATGTAACGAAACAGATGTTCTGCGAGTGTGCGGCTGTCTGCATCACGGGGTAAACCTCCCTTTGCATTGCTGAAATTAGTACATTCAAGAGAAGCCCACAGCACTATGAATGCGTTTGGATTTTCTGCACGCTTTTTTGCAACGTGCTTTGTTAATTCAGTAAGGTCAAGTGTGCGTATATCCTCTGTGTAATGCACGGCATTGGGATGGTTTGCCGCGTGACTTGCGATGGCATTCTTATCGTGGTTGACGCACGCTATTACTTCGGCACACTTTTCACCGTCGAATATTGCACGTTCAACGCCAGTGCTTGTGCCGCCAGCACCACAAAAAAGGTCGATGTAAAGAAGTTGTTTCATTTTTTATCACTCATTAAAAAATTTTAAAACTTGTAATTCATTCCTATCATTACTCCAACGCCAGTTCCAAACTGACGGTGTGAAAGGTCGTAGCCAGCATATAAGCCGCACGATGTTCCAAAACCGAAACGCCGCCGCCGTTCTTGTTTCGTAATAGTTTGCACAACGGTGGTATTTCTCCGTGCAACCGAAACAAACATACTGTCCAACGACTGACGGTAACCGCTCACGTATGCCGTGTAGCTCAACGTGTCGGAATCGGTACGGAGCGTATCGACAAACATTTTTTGCGAAATAGGAATTTCGGCAACAACAGGTAAACTGTCGGCTGACGTGAAAACCGTGTCGGTAACATAACGGACAATATAGCGGTATTTCTCAATCTCTACTGGCTCGCTGTATAACGTGTCGTGGTGAATTTCGATTATAGTGTCGGTTTCGGTGCGTACTTCAACACGCTCATTGACCATTTCACGCAAAATCAAATATCCGAACGACGCAAGCGGAATAAGCATTATTAGCAACAAAAACGCATTCACGCAAAATCTTTTTACCGATTCACTTATTTTTCTTTTCATTTGCTTGTGTTTTATTGATTTTACTTGGATAGATACGCTGTGTTAGTTCATATCCTTGGCCACGGTCGCAAAACACGTGCTCGCAATTCGTAGCGTCGGTTATACGAACCATATTGCCGTCGGACAAAACCGACAGGAAAGGCATCTTCAATATCACATCAGTTCTCAGTATCATTCGTCCTTTGATTTTGTGATTTTGTATTTCAAATTGAATTTTTTACCGAATGTATCTTTAGCTATTTCAACAGCAACATCAATGTGTGTTTCAATGAAATCGTATATTGGTTTCTTGCACTGAAGAATGTATGATGATTGTGAGTCGTCAAATTTGAAGTCTTCAATCATAGACACAAACGCCGTACGTTGTTTCATTCCTGTCTTCTCAATGAGTTTTGCAATGAAATCGACAAATTTCTTCGGGAACCTCGCATCCATATCGTCGCATTTCCAAAGCCGAACCGCAGCCGCAACATTTGTAATCTTTTGCCCGTTGCTCTTTCTCCAGTCCTGCGACGAATAGTGGTCAATGAACCTGCCTGTTTCCTTGTCGGGGTTTTTCCTGTTGAGTAGGAAAAATTGATAATAAATATTCAAATAACCTCTCTCTTTCTCTGTGGCTTCGCCACCATTTCCCGACGAAAGAGAGGGAGATAAAGAGAGAGAGTTATTATTTAATTTAATATTATCTGATTTAATATTATCTAATATAATTGGTGGTTCATTTGATGAACTTGTAGATGTGTTTTTATTATCAAGTGATTTATCATTTGATATATCGCTTGATGAATTATTTTCATCATTTGATATATCATTTGATATTTTATTACTATCATTTGATGTATCATTTGGTAAATTATTCTTATTATTTTGTTCATCACTTGGTGGTAAATTCATTTCCATCTGTCCGTCGTTCTGCTGTCTGCGTCGTGCTTCGGCGGCTGCACGGCTCGCCTTTTTGCGTTGCTCTACAAGATTGTTATATTCCTGTATTTCACGGGAAACACGGTTGCTCGAAAGTTGTCCGTCTTTAATGACGAATAATCCAAAATCCTCGCATACTTTTTTGATTGTGTTTTCATCGACACGGATATTGTACGACAACCTTTTTAGGTTGTATTCCACAGTTCCGTTTTGACGGTACAGGCGTTCTACTATTCGCCAGTAGATTCCGTAGCCTTCGTTGCCGAGTTCATAGAGCAAATCCTGTAGTTTGCTGTCCTCGTCGGCAAGAAAATCGTGTTTGAAATAATGTTTTTCCATATTGAGAGCCATAAATAGTTTACAATGATTCGTAGTATGTAATTATTCTATCGAGAGAGTTTACAAGAACGCCCATATACACTGCTTCGTCGCTTCGTTCAACGTCGATTCCCTCGGTGGTTATCCGTTCTATAATCTTGTCGTTCATTTGCTACACCACGTTCCGCATATCACGGAGCGACTGGATGTCTTTGTCTTGCAATACTCTTACGTGTTCCATATTTCTATTTTTTTATGTTAAAATGACACATCTTGAAGAAGCTTCGGTGCGTGGATACTCAATGTGTCGCAACTACTTCGCTACTCGTGCTTTTAGACGTCGTATTACACACTTCCGCTTTTCGTTGTCAGTTCAACTATTGACACAAGGCAGGGATTCGAACCCTGCAACCCTAACCGCTACTACAATGCATTATTACAGTTGTCAAAGCCAGTAATCGTTACATTTTTGACAGTAGCAGCAATTATACACGATACCCCCTACGTGCTTACTTGTGATGAAAGCGTTCCGCCCGAATTATTATTATGGATATTCAGAATTTCACTCGACAGTAACTTTTCTTTGCCGGGCGAAACGCTTTTTTTTATGTATTCATTAAATCTTTCCTCCTGTCGTTGATAATAGAAATCGTCAATTTCGCAACCGACGAAATCGTAGCCAAGTTTCCAAGCCGCAATACGTGAGGAACCGCTTCCCAAATGTGAATCAAACACTCTGAATCCACGTGGGTTTTCGGGTCTGCCGTAATTGTTCAGTAACCATTCGTACAGTTCAATTGGTTTCTGATGCGGGTGTATCTTCTTTTTACCACGCTCTCTGCCCATACGGTATCCGTCCCATTCTATGCTTACGAAATTGCACGGAATGTGGATGTCGGTGTAGGCGATTTCGCATTTTGAGTAGTGGAATACCTTATTACTACTTGATTGTTTGTCCCAAACAATCAAGTAGTTGGTATTTCCGAGGTATTGTGTGATATAATTGTAGCCCCATATTATCTGGTGCTTCGACACACGTTTGAGTTCGTCGAAGTATTCCTGTGTCGGCGTTTGTTCGTTTTGGTACGATGTTTCTTGGAAAACAGCACCCTTATTGCGTTTTTTCCAGTCTTTGCCGATTCCGTATGGTGGGTCGCATATAGCCAAATCAAACTCGTTGTCGGCACAGTTACGCATAAAATCAACGCAGTCGCCCCAGTACACATTGCTAATCTGACCTTGTTCATCCAATGGCTGAACCAATGTGGAGAATATCGTTTCTTGTTTTATATCACTTACTACCATAACTACACCGTTAATTTTTTTATAGTTTCAACAATTGATACTGGAAGCACATTTACCGAAAGCATTACTTTCGTCACGGGACTTTCAAGCATGTCGCTGAATTGTCGGTACAGCTGCGGTCGGTACTCCTTCATCCAATCAAAGAGCATTTGTATCAACGCCGACAGTTCGCCGTTGGATATTTGCTCGTCGGTGCGACCGCTCTCGATTATGAGTTTCCGAAGCCGTTGCTGGTATTCCTGCATCATAGACTTGAACTCACGGTCGTCGCCGTTGTTGTGGTCGGGGTGCAATTTGAACGATAGCCGCCTGTACTCCTTTTTAAGTTCCTGTGCCGTTGTAATGTTGTCGAAATACATAATCAAGTTATTTTTTGAGCGGATAGCCGCATATTTCACAAATTATCTGCACCTGCCGTTGCGTGAGGGTTTGGTCGGTTGTTTTGTATCCAGTAGCTTCAAGCTGTTTCATAACAACTCTATTGCGGTGCACACGTGTACGGAACATATACTTGCTCCATTTCATCTTGTCGCAGAACTGCTGCTTGCCTATTGTGCCGAGTTTCTCGAATTCCCAAACTTCCTCTGTGTCCATAGTGCTTTGTTTTTATTGGTTATTGTCCTGTGCCTGTGGTTCCTCGAACTGAATCGTGAACGTATATCCGCATTCAGTGCAGTAAAAAGTGTTTTCACGGTCAACTACGGAAGCCAGTCGGCTTTGGTGCGTGCGAGGATAGTGGCGTTTTACCTGCTGTGCTATAATTTCACGATCCTTATCGTTGAGAACACACTTGTCAATATTGTGTTCTATATAGTATTTCAAATGAGGGCGTGGTTTTTTCACATACTTGTACAGCTCTTTGAGCTTGTCCTGTTTCATTTTTTGCTCGTATATGAACTGGAAGCTCATTCCTTTGAGCGAACAACCGCACTTTGGGCAGTCGCCGTAAAAAAGGTTGTTGATTGCCCTGTCGAGCGATTTTGTAGATTTCTTTGCCATACTATTACAGTGTTTTAGTTTTATAAATTTTTGCATTCTTTGTGCTTACGTATTTATAACCTTCGTTAGGCGATTCCGACACTGCGACCTGCTTACTCGGTTCTTCGTCGTCAACTTCTACGGAAGGTTGGTCTTGTTCGTCACAAAGCGTTCCGAAGCGTTTAGCGTTTTGGAACATCCAACGCTCAACCTCGTCTTTCACGTAGAATGTGGTTCCGAAAACCACAATACTGGGCAGACCTTTGCGTATCAACTTGTTGATTATGTTGTCGCCCACGCCGCCCAAGAACGATGACAAACCAGCCTTTCCGTTGATGAATCGTGATTCAACGTTTCGTTTGTTAGCTATTCCTGTAATTGAATTTGCCATATTGTGAGAATTTAGTTGTTACTGTTGTCTGTTAGTTTTATATACACGTTGCCGAAGACTGTTTCGGTGTCGTAGTAGCCGTAGTGTTGGTATATGTATTGCTGCAGTTCGCTCATCTGCCTTGCGTCGATGTCGAGTAGGGTTAATTTTATACCACCGTCGTCCTCGATTTCGGCACCGCCAGCAATACGGTTGATATTGAAGTAGAGAATAAGGTCACGCACGGTGTTTTCGGGTGTCTTTGGCGTGTGTACGCTGTACATAGTCTTTACGAGCGAAAAATCAACCACACATCCGCACTTTTCGGCGAGATACTCGTTGATTTGGTCGGTGGCTTGGTCGTACTCAACACGTCCGGGCATTGTAATATTGTACACCGCTCCTGTGAGCCTGTTTGCAACCGTGAATGTCGTTCTCAATGTTTCCATTTTTATCTAATTTTCAGTCAAAAATTTAGTTTTTACAAATTTAATTTTATGCAAATATAGTTATTACTAAATATAAGTCAATAGTTTTTTGAAAAATTATTTACATATACCTTAATTTTGCCTGTAATTATTTTGTATCTACAATATATTTTTGTACATTTACGGCAAATATTATAGAGAATGTTACGTGTAAAAGAGATATTGAAAGCACGAGGTATGACCGCAAAACAACTTGCTCCACTAATTGGGATCACAGAGGGTGCTTTGTCATTGCAAATAAAAGATGGTGCGAATCCACGTCTCGATAGTCTTGAAAAGATTGCCAATGCGTTAGGTGTCCGTACATCTGAACTGCTTGACGAACCACAGGCACTCAACGGCACGGTTACCTGTCCGCATTGCGGAAAGCCAATCGAGTTGTGCGTTAAGTAAAAAGTTCTACCACTCGCATCCCACAATCTTGTTGGACGATTATATGCAGTTAGGAAGCCGTCGGCTCCTGCAACTTTAACCGTCCTCATATTCCAAAGCCTTGTCCGTAGAACTTTATTCATTTTCCCTGTTTTTCTAATAATTCAATAATCTTGTCGAGCTTCTTAATAAGCAAGCTGTATTCCAAACTGCTTTTGGCGTTGTATGAATCGAACGCCTTTGTCACAACCGCTCCCACGATTGCCGCCGCTGCAAATATGGCTATTGTTATAGTTAACACTTTCATATCCGTATGTCTATCATAGTTATTAGTCTTTAATTTATAGTGGCGGAGCCACCGCACGGCTCTCAAACAATGCGGTGTACTCTACGCTCTCCGTCACATATTTTGTTATTAGTTACAGTTTCAAGGAATTGTTTATGTTCGTCGCATAGTTCCTTGTCCTTTGCAACGAATTGCACTATTGCGTTCCATTGTTCGTCGGAAAGGATTACTATATTTTTCATCTCGCCAATGTACTTGTGATTAAGACCTTTTGAGTAATATTCAATATAACCCTGTGGCGTGATTGAGTAGCAAACTCCTTTGAATGCTATGTGGTTGTCGTTTCCCCAATTTGATTTCTTGATGTCGATAACGTCAATAAAATCGTAAGAATTGTAACGGTCACGTGGAAGTATGCAAATTTTCTTGCCTACAAACTCTTTGCGTGACGTCTTTAATAAGTCTTTTATGAGTTCGATTTCTTTTTTTGAATTCTGATGCTGGATTTTAAGCAACTCTTTTGTCTTTTTTGTTAATTCTTGTAATTCCATATTGTTAATCATTTTTATTAAAAACGAGAGAGCACGCTGTTGCGAATATGCTTACTTGGTTCGGAGGTGGTGTGAACCAATCCACTTATCATCTTTCTGCCGTGCTCTCTCATAGGTTTATTCATTTTCTTGTTGTTCGTTTTCGGTATGTTCGCCGTCGGTCTGAACTTCGTGCTCCAAATGCGTCATAGCATCTTTTATAGTGTTGAACATTTGATATGCCTCCTGTTCTTTTTTCGCTTTCAATGAAAGTAAATACGAATCCAAAACCGATTTTACTATGTAAATCGTCAGTGCGATTCCTGCGAGTGATTGTAATAGTTCCGTTGTCATAGGTTTATATTTTTGCTAATTGAAGTCCGTATAGTAGAGTTTTGAATGTGTATGATTCTTCAACAGGTTTAGAAAGATAAATCTCGCAATCAATTTCGACGTAAGGATGAAGAAGACGAGGTATTGCAAAGTGGTATATCTCCATTGCATTTCGGAATATCTCGAATGGAACTCTTTGCAAGACGATTAAGTCGCCAAATTTTATAGATAGTTCTCCTTCGAACGGGCAGTTACTCGTTACATTGCGATAAGTGTAATAACTGTTTCTTTTACTTTCACGACATAGAAGAGATACTCCAGTTAAAAGAAAGTGGCTATTTATTTCTACGGTTGCAAAATTCAAATTCGATTCTCCAACTTTTTTTACGATATTGGTGTCGCATACTTTTAATGTCGTGCGGAAAGTACTTGTTCCTTTTGGAGTCTCAATTGACGAATACTTACAGGTGTCAATCAAACCCAATTGCCCATCATCAATGTATTTTTTTACTTCATCGGGAAGTTGTTTGAGGAAAAATTCCTCTAATTCTTTTTGTGAATATGGTATAATCATATCTCTATTTTTTTATTTTAATTTGATTTGATAATTTCTTGATTATTGTGTTAATACCCTTTTTACACTCTGATTTATATTGCTCCTCAATTTTAGTTCGTGAAAGCTCAATTTCTTTGTTCAGTTTCGTTCTCGTATTGACCAAATTTTTCATTATGCTTCTAATTGCTTCGAAATCTGGTTTATCTAAAACGACATATAGTTTACTCTTAAAATCAATATCAACATAAGTAGCGGTATGTTCGTAATCTTCCACCATATTGTCGGATAAACGATATATTTCTCCAATTTTTGAGGATGGCAAAGTCTGTTTCTTACCGTTAAAAGATTTCGGGCAGAAAAATATTTCAACACGAACGTGTATTCTGTTGTCGTTTAAAACATACTGATCATAGGATAATACATACTTACCTGCCAAATCCTTACATTGTTCAGCGTAAATTTGTTTCTCTATCTCAGATATTTCCCTCCGTATTTTCTGGGCGGTCTTTTCTAAAGAGAGTTTTTGCTCACATAGTTGTTTTATTAACTTTTTCATATCAATTACATTTCTTTTATTCTGTCAATTTCTAATTGTTTGAGTTCTTCAATACTTGGGGCTACAAGTGTTGCGTAGGATATTATGTTTTTACCTCCAACTGCTTCTACGATAACGTAACATGAAGATGATTTTCCGATTAAAATACCGTCTATTATGGTATTTTTGTCGATTCCGAAACAATGCCTGTAGGCATTCTTAGTAAACATAGGGTCGTTGTAGTAGCCTATCAGTTGATTTATGACGGCATAATATTCATCTCTTTTCTTTTCGTCGTATTCTTTCGGTGGAATTGTATCTATCGATTCTTGCAACTGAATGATGCAATCATCTGATTGCATTGAATCAAGGCATCTGCGACTTTTTAGAAATTTAGAGAATAGTACTTCCGTAGCCGTTTTACTTTGAATTTTAGGTATTAGTCCTTCCATAACCGTTTTACAATAAAAAAGACAAAGGGACGTTGCAGAATGAATGAAAAGAAACATCTGCCCGGAGTTGTGCAAACGATTCCACGCCCCTTTTGTCGTTGTTAGTACTTGTTGTTTCTATAGGATAATTCGTTTTCATTTTTTGAATCATTTGCGAGGGTAAAATTATCACAATTCTGTGATATATCAAACGCAAATTGTGATATTTTTCTAAAAAAAAACACAACTTAATGAATATCAACAACTTAAATTTATTATTATGATGGACATTCAAAAAAACATTGAGGAAATTCGCAAAAACAAAGGAATCAAGCAATCCGTTGTAGCGGACAAATTAGGAATAAGCCAGTCGGCATATTCAAATTACATATCACGTAACAGTGATATGAAATTTAGTTTATTGGAAAAAATCGCCGATGCAATAGGCGAGCCAGTCGTGAACATTGTGACATACCCCGACGTGTACATAAAGAACACGGAACGCAAAACGGTCTGTCTCGAATGTATAGAGAAAGATAAGACAATTCAGCATCTTAACCAATATATTGAGATACTGGAGAAAAAGATAAAAAAGTGAAACAATGAAGATTTGGAAACAGATAGTTATATCAATTGCAGTACCGCTTGTTGTTGCACTGCTGATACTTCTAACACAACAGTTTTTTGATACAAAATTGGAAATTAACGACACGGTTCTGCTGTTTGTCGGTATTCTTGCTACATTCATTGTTGTTGGGAATTATGCACAGGTTGTAAAAATAAAGGATGAGATGCAAGAGGAATTGCAAAGAGTTACTACAGAAAGAACTGATAAATTTTTTGAGAAGTCACTAAAAACAAAAATAACAGGGACAGAAAGTATTGCACAGTCATATTATATAATGGCAATGTCAACCAATGATTTGTTTACTAAACTAAAATTTTTTGAGAAGGCGTCCTCAAGTTGTTTGGATTCCGAGAAAGAACTAAAAGCAAAGACAGATGAATTCATATCAACAATCAAACAACTAATAAAAGAGAAAGAATTTGCAGAGCCAAATATGTGGACTATAGGTTCTTAATAAAAAATATGTAAGTTATGAGCGACCACAGTAAAGAAGAAATAAAGAAATCGAAAGAGGGGTTTGAAGAACTTGCAATTTCTATAAAATGAATGTATATTTGTACACCTAAATATTCAAAAAATATGGCTATGAAATACACTGCTACAATAGTAAAAACACCCGAAGGCGTTTACGTAGGTCAATGCGAGCAGGTTCCCGAAGCTATAACAGAGGGTTACACTATAGACGAAACATTGAGCAACCTACGTGAGGCTATAGAACTTGTGCTTGACTGCAAAAGACAGTTGACTGTTCAGCAGATTAAAGCCAAAAAGAAATATCACAGAGTTGTAATGGTCTGATGAAACGCAGGGATTTGATAAAACATCTTAACGCAAATTGTTGCGTGTTGTTCCGTGAAGGAGCAAACCATTCCATTTTCATAAATACAATCACCCAAAAACTTACTGCTATTCCACGCCACGCAGAAATCAACGACTATACAATAAAAGAGATTTGCAAGCAGCTTGGAATACCAAAAGCAGGGAAGAACTAAATAATCAGATATATCCGATATTTTATGAGCGACCACAGTAAAGAAGAAATAAAGAAATCGAAAGAGGGATTTGAAGAGCTTGCGAAAAGTGGCATAGAAGCGGCTGATTTGGCAATGTTCCTGTATGGCGACGAGGTTGCACGAGATTTACTCTATGATTCATACCCCGAAGAGATTGCGTTCATAGAAGAAAGCGACGGAAACGCAGAAACGTTGTCGGCTGCAATTCACGGAGACGGTTGTTTTCAAGGTCGAGAGGAAAGACCTCTCTACGTTCTTTCCGAGGAGCAAAGTGAATTTGTTGATACGCTCCGTACGGCATATCAAAACGCCATAAAACCGTAACAAAACACGTAAAAAAACGGTATAAAACGCCATAGTTCCGTAAGATTTTCGCCCAAAACCGTGTCGAAATCCTATTTGTCTTGGTTAAATCGGGTAAAGTTGCAAAGAAATCGGGTACAGTTCGGTTTGTGTTGAATTACATTATATAATGTATCACTTAAAAACGTAGTCAATCACACGGCGATTTGCGTTGTCGGTGAGCGACCAGTCGTATAGTATGTAGAATTTTCCTGCCACGGTGGTGTCTTGGTGGCCAAGCGATTTTGATATGGTCTTTTCATCAACGCCACATTTGTAGGCGATTGTAGCCCACGAGTACCGTGCATAATATAATGTAAGCTCGTCGAAGTCTATATCCTTGCGTAACAGCCGTATCCGCTTGTCAACGTTGCCTATGAATGTGTCGTAATTAGGGTATGTCTCGGCGAACGAAAACAGGTATTCCTTACCGCAGTATTTGTCGAGCAACGCCTGTGCTTCGGGTTGCAGTGTGATTTCGACAGTTTCGGGTTCAAAGCGTCGGATTTTGTACCGCACAAAGCATATTTTCCCGTTTTTAAGCTTGTTTTTCTTCCAATTATAAATATCCTTTAGGTTCACGCCGCACAGGTAGAACGAGAGCATAAACAAGTCACGTGCGAGTTCTTTGAGGTTTTCCGATGGTGTGAATGTCAATTGAGCGAGTTTCCGCAAGCATTCAACTGGCAGCTCGTGTTTTTTCTTGGCCGTCGATTTTATCTTGAACTTGCGGAACGGGTAGTTTGTTGTGATTTCGTCGTCTATGGCACGGTTGAATATCGCCCTAATATTTCGGAAATAAATACCACGTGTGTTGATTGTCATAGTTTCCGCCCATTTCTCGTCAATTTTTCGTAGCACGCCAGCCGTTATGTCTTCAAAATACATTGGCCTTGTGAAAAAGTCTTCCAAATGGTTAATGGTATGATACATCAGCTTTTGCGAATTACCTCTGTACGTTTCTGCCTGTCGTCGAGCATATTCCAAAAACGTAAGTTCATCATCGGGAACTGTAGTGTCTGTAAGCAGGAACTCCTTGATTTCGTCACACGTCATATTATCGGCGTTCCGTACGCTGTCTATTTTCTTTATATACCTGTAGAGCAAATTTTGCAGTTCGGCGTTGATTTCATTGGAATTTTGTACGGTTTTAGCAACGATTATACCGTCTTTCCCCACAAAGTCTTTTGTGTCATTCAGATATATTCCTGTTGAGATATACGCCCCCTTTCCGTCTTTTGATATTTTAATACAGACAGGAAGTCGCTTCTTGTTTTTTACATTATTTAACAATTTAACCGTTATTTTCATTTCATTTATACTTTTATTTACATTACTCACGTTTTAACGTGAGCAAATCTGCTCACGTCTCTGCTCACGTTTTTGCATTTGCAAATATATGAAAAAATAAGAAAAACAACGAAAAGCACTGAAAAACAACCATTTACGATTTTTACCTAAAAAACGAAAAAAAATGTCTAACGGCATAAAAAAGGCACTTGCGAAAATTTGCAAGTGCTTTATTTTCAAGGGTTTCAACCTTGTGACCCCGGAGAGGCTCGAACTCTCGACCCATTGATTAAGAGTCAATTGCTCTACCAACTGAGCTACGGAGTCAAAATTTTCGGCAAAAATACCACTTTTGTAATTTTATGCAAGAAGAATACAAGAAAAACTTTATTTATTATGTTTTTTTTTTTTGAAGCGAAGAAAAAATCACGTTTGAGTTTGTAAAATCAAAATTATTATTATTTTTGCGTCCCGATTAATGGGAAAAGTATATATAATAAAAACTAACTCAAGTGGATACTTTAAGTTACAAGACGAAATCAGCCAATGTGGCTACTGTTCAAAAGGAATGGTTCGTTGTTGATGCAACCGACCAAGTAGTAGGTAGAATGTGTTCCCAGATTGCGAAAATCATCAGAGGAAAACACAAACCGTCATTTACTCCCAATGTGAATTGTGGAGACGGAGTAATCGTAATTAACGCTGAAAAAGTGAAATTTACGGGAAAGAAAATGACCGACAAAGTTTACATTCATCACACAATGTATCCTGGTGGTCAAAGAAAACAAACTCCAGAAGATTTAATGGCAAAAGATCCTACAAAGATTATTAAAAATGCCGTAGCAGGAATGCTTCCAAAAAATTCTTTGGGAAGAGACTGCTTGAAAAATTTGTTTGTATATGTAGGTCCTAACCACAAACAAGAAGCACAACAACCAAAAGAATTAAAGTTTTAAGATTTAGTATATGGAAGTAATTAATGCTTTAGGAAGAAGAAAATCGGCAATCGCCCGAATTTACGTCAAGGAAGGAAAAGGTCAAATCACTGTTAATGACCGTGAATTGGATAACTACTTCGCAGAAGAACGTCTTCGTTACATCGTAAAACAACCATTGACTCTTCTTGACAAAGAAGGTAATTTCGATATCAAAATCAACCTTGTAGGTGGTGGTATCAAAGGTCAAGCTGAAGCAGTAAGATTGGCTATCGCCAGAGCTTTGGTAAAAATGGACGAAGAAAACAAAACTCCTCTTAAGAAACAAGGATTCTTAACGCGTGACCCACGTGAGGTTGAACGTAAGAAACCTGGTCAGAAGAAGGCACGTAAAAGATTTCAATTTAGTAAACGTTAATATTAACCTATTCGAATTAGAGCGTTGTTTAGACTCAAAATCCGCAAGACCACATTTTATTGTGCTACTTGTGAATTGCTTTAATATTGAATGCAAACAACAAAAAAAATGGCAAGAGCAAATTTTGAAGAATTGCTAGAAGCAGGTGTTCACTTCGGACACTTAAAAAGAAAATGGCATCCAGCTATGGCTCCATACATCTTTATGGAGAAAAACGGTATCCACATTATTGATCTTCACAAAACTGTAGCAAAGATTGATGAGTCGGCTGAGGCCTTGAAAAAAATCGCAAAATCTGGTCGCAAAATCCTTTTCGTTGCAACCAAAAAACAAGCAAAAGACATCGTTGCTGAAAAAGTACAATCAGTAGGTATGCCTTACATTACTGAACGTTGGAGCGGCGGTATGTTGACAAACTTCCCAACTATCCGTAAAGCCGTTAAGAAAATGTCGGCTATCGACAAAATGGAACAAGATGGTACTTTTGCATCTCTTTCAAAACGTGAAATTTTACAAATCAACCGTCAACGTGAAAAACTACAAAAGAACCTTGGTAGCATCGTGAGCTTGACTCGTCTTCCAGCTGCTTTGTTCGTAGTTGACGTTGTTCGTGAGCATATCGCTATCAAAGAAGCGACTCGTTTGGGCATTCCTGTGTTCGCTATCGTTGATACAAACGCAGATCCAAATCTTGTAGATTTCGCAATTCCTGGAAACGACGACGCTTCTAAATCAGTTGAAATCATTCTTTCAAAGGTTTGTGACGCAATCCAAGAAGGTTTGTCTGAAAGAAAAGCTGAAAAAGATAAAGAAGCTGAAGTTGCCACTAAAACAGAGCCAACTGAAGCTCCAGCAGATGAAAAACCTGCTAAACCAGCAAGAAAGACTGCTGCTAGAAAAACAACTAAAAAATAATTGACAACTATGGCAAACATTACCGCTGCTGATATCGCTAAACTTCGTGCAATCACTGCTGCTGGTCTTATGGACTGCAAACAGGCATTGACAGAATCGGAAGGCGATTTCGACAAAGCAATAGAATTTTTAAGAAAAAAAGGTCAGAAAATTGCAAGCAAACGTCAAGACCGTGACGCAAAAGAAGGTTGTGTATTGAGTGGCGTTACCGCTGACGGAAAAACAGCCGCTATCGTAGTTGTAAACTGCGAAACTGACTTCGTTGCAAAGAATGCAGATTTCATCGCATTCACAAAATCAATTCTTGACAAAGCATTGGAAGTTCTTCCTGCAAATGCCGACGAATTGAAACAACTAGAAATAAACGGCAGAAAAATCGCTGACCAATTAACCGACCAAATGGGTAAAATCGGTGAAAAAATTGACTTGGGTTACTATGAAAAAGTAACATCTGCAAATTCTTTCGCTTACACCCATATGGGTAATAGACTTGCGACTATCGTTGGATTCTCAGAAAAAGTAAACGATGCACAACTTGGAAAAGACGTTGCTATGCAAGTAGCAGCAATGAATCCAGTTGCTGTTGACCAAGACGCAGTTCCTCAATCAGTTATTGATTCTGAAATTGAAATCGCAAAAGAAAAGACAGTTCAAGAACAAATTCAAAAAGCTGTTGAAGTTGCTCTTAAAAAAGCTGGCATCAATCCTAATCTTGTTGATTCAGAAGATCATATGTCTTCAAACATCGCAAAAGGTTGGTTGACTGAAGACGAAGCTGCAAAAGCTCGCGAAATCAAGGAACAAGTTTCTGCTGAAAAGAAAAACAACATTCCTGCCGCTATGGTTGAAAACATTGCGAAAGGTCGTTTGAACAAATTCTTCAAAGAATCAACTCTTATCAACCAAGAATTTGTAAAAGACGGAAAAATTTCAGTGGGACAACACATTGAAGCTACACAAAAGGGCTTGAAAGTAACTGAATTCAAACGTTACGGACTTTCAAACTAAAATTTAGTGTTTAATATATCAAAAAGGAGAGTTATTTTTCGTAACTCTCCTTTTTTTTATCTATCTTGCTCGCATAATTGATGAACTATGTTACAATACAAAAAAATACTATTAAAATTCAGCGGTGAATCGCTTCAGGCAGCCGACGGTTTCAGCATCGACCCCGATAAATTATTGAAATATGCTCACCAAGTAAAAGAAGTTGTTGAGTTGGGAGTGAACGTATCTGTCGTGATTGGCGGAGGAAATATCTATCGTGGATTGAATAGTAAAACAACTGGATTCGACAGAATCAAAGGCGACTATATGGGAATGATGGCAACGGTGATTAACGCCGTAGCACTTCAATCAGCCCTCGAAACGCTCCAAATCAAGTCTCGCGTTCTTACAAGTTTTTCTATGGAACCAATTGGTCAACCATATTCTCAACGTCTTGTGAAAAAAGCTTTTGAGAACAACGAAGTGGTTATTTTCGGAGGAGGAACAGGAAATCCGTTCTTCACAACCGATACTGCAGCCGCTCTCCGTGCCGTTGAAATAGGAGCCGATGTGTTATTGAAAGGAACTCGTGTTGACGGCGTATATGACTCCGACCCAGAAAAAAATCCGAATGCAAAAAAATTCGATGAAATCACATTCACTGAGGCATATTCCAAAGGATTGAAAATTATGGACTTGACTGCATTCACCATGTGCAAGGAGAACAATCTACCAATCATCGTTTTTAACGTAGGTGATGTAACATCTTTGAAAAAAATCGTGTCTGGTGATAAAATAGGAACCATCATTAAAAATTAAGAATTGCTATGAGAAAAAATAGTTTCATTATTCTTGGTCTGATTCTCTTGGCTATTACGGCCTGCAAAAGAAATAAAAACACGGATGTTCCCGAAGGATACATTGAATATCAAGGAGAAATTCTGAAAGAAAATGATCCTATTCGCTACGATTCCAACGGTGACGGCGTAATTGACGAAAAGGACAAGACAATTGGCGTGTTGGGTACCAACCTTAACATTACTCAAAATCCAGACGGATCGCCCTTCTATTCTGGTAGTGGAGATTCTGGAGAAGGTGGAGATGACGGTTCAGAAAATCCAAACCCAAATCCAGCAAAAGAGTCAAAAGTCCCAGTCGGAACAAAACTTTGTTATATGGATTTGGAAAAATATTGTTCACAAGATGGTGGTTTGTACGCATACGAGACAACAGTCAATGCTGCTCAATCATCTTCGCAAAACGAAATTACCAACGCAGATGCAAATACTAATGGAATTCCAGACTATATAGAAAATATTCGTAGCACATCAAACATTTCCTCTATTGCGACTCAATATGCAGGTCAATATGCAGTAGAAACGGAAAAGAAAATTGAAAAAGGCACGAATGGGAAACAAATCGGTGCTGCATTTGTAAAAACTTGTCTTACCGAAGCAATTGAAAAAGCTCTTACCGAAGCATTATATGAATCTAACGAGAGCATTGACATTTCCAATCTTCAAACCATCATCAACACACGCATTATTATTGCTATTGGTGATGCCGTTACCGAAGCAGGGTTACTCGATTATATCGATAATGCAACATTAGCGAGCATTGCAACCGAAATGGCAGGAAAAATTTCAGCCAATGTTGCCAATGCTATCGCATCAACGATTTCCAAAGAAATTCTTTCGCAATATGAAAAACAAATTGCAAATGGTTCTATCAAAAATGTTCAAGGAATCTGTCCGAATGGATACCACATTCCATCGGATATAGAATGGATGATTTTTGAACAAGCACTTGGAATGTCTGCCTCCGACCTTACAAAAAGTGGTGAGACAGAAATTACACGTGGAGCAGACGTAAACATTGTTAAAAAACTTGTAAATGATTACGGATTCAATTTCGGAGGATATGCAAGCATAAACGGAACATTCGCACAACGTGGCGAAGCTGGCGTGTACTGGTCGTCAACAACGGGGAAAGACGAAAATGGCGATTTTGTTTGGGTACGACAAATTGACACAAGCTACACAGGCGTTGTCCGCTTTAAGATGTATGAAAAATCTGGATTAAGCATCCGTTGTTTCAAAGACTAACAGAGAACTGCATTCGTGCAGTTCTTTGTTTTAACCGAGAGTGCCACAGCTCTCTTTATTAACCGCAACATGAAAAATACCATTAAGCATTGGGCAGAAGAAGACCGCCCACGAGAAAAAATGCTCCAAAAGGGCTGTTCTGCACTTACCGAAACGGAATTGCTCGCTATCATCATCGGTAGCGGGACAAAAAACGAATCTGCCGTTGATTTGGCAAAGAAAGTATTGGCTTCGGCCAACAACAATCTCAACGAATTGGGGAAATTCACCATCAATGATTTTAAAAAAATCAAGGGCATCGGACAAGTAAAAGCAATTACCCTACAAGCTATGTTTGAACTTGGGAAACGGAGAAACGTAGCTGAAGTACGTATAAACAACAGCATCAGTTCAAGCAAGGAAATCTTTGTATATATGCAACCAAAGATTGGCGATTTGCAACACGAAGAATTCTGGGTAATATACCTCAACCACAAACACGCTATTCTCGGAGCGAGAATGATTAGTTCTGGAAGTGTTACAAACACCTTGGTTGACACAAAAATCATTGCCTCGCACGCAATTTCATTTATGGCGACAGGCATTATCTTGTGCCACAATCATCCCTCGGGAAACTGCCGACCAAGCCAAGAAGACAAAAAAATCACACTAAAAGTGATTGAAGCCATGAAATTACTTGATTGTGAACTAATTGACCACGTGATAGTCTCAGGCAACAATTATTATAGTTTTATTGATGACGGTCTGTTGTGAAACCGAAGAAACAACGCTTCGCCTTTCGTTGTAGCACAAAAAATGGTGCCGTCGTCGAGAATTATAGGAGATGAAAATATCTTCCCTCCTACATAGATTTTTTCAATGACTTGCCCAATACTATTAATGACATACAAATACTTGTCGTACGACCCCACTACAGCATAATCATCGAATATTGCAGCCGAAGAAACAACTCGCTTTTCGGTAGGAATTGCTGCAATTTGCTCTCCTTTTTCCGAAAGGACATAGATATGCTTATCGAACGAGCCACATACTATGTTTCCATTTGCAAACTGTTGCGGCGAAGCGTGAATATGCCCATCTGTGCTGAATTTCCACATAAGTTTTCCCGAAGATGTTACTGAATACAAATTTTTATCGTACGAACCAAAAACAACGACAGAATCATTCTGTACCATCGCTTTAGAATGCATAATCCAACCGTCGGTCTTGAACTTTGACACTTCATTCCCGTTTTTGTCGAAAAAATGCATCGTCTTATCGTTTCCGCCAATGCACAACAAACCATCGTTCATGACTGTCGGGCTACCATGGGTAAGATGTTTTATTCGTACAAATAAAACACTATCAATCTGCATATTATAATACTTCAATCCTTTCCCAAGACCGAATGCAATCCAATCGGGATTAAGTTGCACGGGATTGGTATAGATTCGTCCGCCCTGACGTTTTTTCATATATAACTCACCATCGGGTTTAAAAAAATACATATTCCCGTCATACGAGCCAATAGAAACCAAGGAATCGAAAACGACTTCGGGGGTTGCATGAATCCATGCTTTTGCCCGATATACATTAAGAATTGTTTCATCTGTATGAACAGATAACTTTTGGCGATGTTCGGTCTGAATAGTGTCGTTCGTCGTCAGAAAATAAATGGATTTCTTGTGTGTCCCCACCACCAAAGTATTTTCCGAAATTCTGACTGGTGTAGAATATACAGCACCTTTCAATTGAATTGACGAAAGCTTGTAATGATCGGTAACGCAGACTGAAACAGCACCTTCGTGAGTAGCACACGAAGCAAAAAGCCACAAACAAATAATGAATATCGTTTTCTTCATTGCAGTTAATCAACTACAACCCCATGGATAACAACTCTGGATTCCGTATTCTTCGGATCGTTAGAAATAATTGTCACCGTTTGACGAACATTTCCGTGCTTATTTCTTGTGTTTAATGTTACAGTAACATCACCCTCCTCGCCTTTCGCATACGATAATTTCTCCATTGAACCAGCGGTGCATCCACACGAAGTTTTTATATGACGAATCTCCAACGTAGATTCTCCCTCATTCTTGAAATGGAACTTACATTCTACCGGATCGCCTTTTTTAACCGTATCAAAACAAAATTCTGATGTTTCAAATTTAATTTTGGGGGCATTTTTTAATTGTTCTTCCGTCAAATGTGAGAAATCCTCTGTTATCGTTCCAGAAATGGAGATTCGCATCTTATAATCAACCTTCTTTCCTTGAAAGCCAAGATACAATTTGTCATAAATATTACCCCAGCTCTTGCGAAGTGCAGAGTTGTAAGAAACCACCATCAACGATGAAGAATTAGGCTGGATAACTTCGGGAAACATCTGCACAGTCAAAAAGTTCGGCACACTGGGAAACAACATTGTAACAGCCGTATCTTGAGGATTATAAACAACTATGGTGTCAACCACAGTCGCAGGATAAAAAATCGTTCCTAAATTGATATTCAACGAAGTCATTCTAACCACATCGTAAACACTGGGATACAATTGTTCGATAGTAGGGTCAAGATTTTTCGCAGTCCCTTTCAATGTCAATACAATCTGCCCCAACATTGCATCTGTGGTATATACGTATATATACTCCTTAAAAATGGATTTAAGATTTTTGGGGTCAAGCGTAACAATAATTGAAGAACGAGTCCCCGGTTCTATAGATTCTCTTGACAATTCACACTGGATATTGGGATTTGATGTTTTAATTTTGGTAATTTTGATAGGTTCACTACCTGTAGCAGCACGATTCGTACAAGAGAAGACGGCTTGAGAATTTTTCATTGTCGTAGGAATTATGCCATAATTGTACTCTACTTTATCAAATGACAAAAATTGTGCATGCAGTTGCAACGAAAAGAGCAATACGCAACTAAAACCTATAATTTTTTGTAATGTTGTCATAATCATCTTTTTTAATTCTTGCAAAAATATAAGATTATTTGTTTAGATGTACCAAAAATTATTCCAAATACCACTTTTTTATACAATTCAGAATTTTTGTCTGCTTTCCTACGAATGCCAACACATCCAATAACCACGTATGATTCGTGATTTTTTGTTGTATGCTATAACGTGTTTTCATCTCTGACTGCACTCGTTTACGCAACATTTCGGCATATTCTTTTGTGACATTCTTACTACAATCCCCTGTCATTATCGCTTTTTCGGCTATTTGAGCGGCAAAATGTCCACTCAACATTGCCGACCCGATTCCGCCACCAGAAATCGGGTCGATTAAGTTTGCCGAATCCCCACAAATACAATAATTATCGCCATAGCAATTAAAGTCAGTAGTATTGTAGGGAATCAAGCCGCCTTGCAATAAACTGATTTGCTGGGCATCGGAAAATCGTTGACGCAATGTCTCGTCCTGTTGTATCCAATTGTACATCGCATCTTGTATTTTCTCCTGAGATGGCTGTCCTAAATGCCATCCAAAACCAACATTTGCGATGCCATCCGCCAAGGGGAAAATCCATAAATAGCCCGGGAAATACTGTTTTTTGTAGTGCAATTCAATCGTTCCCTCCTGCAAATCTTTCACTCCCCGATAATAAGCACGAATGGCTACACCCATTTTATTTCGGTCAAATGATGCTCCAGATGCAGAACGAGCCAATGACGAAGCAGCTCCCGAACATATCAGCACAATTTTAGCGTGATATAACGCATTATTTTGTGCCGTAAGAACAAAGCCATCCGAATCTCGTTGCAACGAAGTGACAGCTGTATTTTGAGGAATAGACATATTCTGACAATCTCGTTTCACCAACGAAAACAAAAAATTGTCAAACTCATATCGCTTACATGCATATCCAAAATTCTTAAAGTCAACAACATACGACTTATTCTTATAAACAATTCTTGTATTTCTAATTTTTTGATATGTCTGCGTTGACAAAAATTCTTCAAGATACTGTGGATTTATCGCACGTAACGTGTTGATACTGCGGTCGCAAATTCCGTCGCCACAAATCTTTTGCCGAGGAAACTCGTTTTTTTCGAACAACGCCACCTTGAGACGAGAGTCTTGTAACGTCAATGCAGCAGAACATCCCGCAGGACCGGCTCCTATTATAGCAATATCATACTGTTGTTTCGTTTCCATCAAGACAAATGTAATAATAAAATTTTGAGGAACGAGTTCTAACGAAAGCAAAAAAGAAAGGGAGTCGTCTTTCGGCAACTCCCTCTCCTTTTATTGTAATCAAATGTTACTTGACAACTTTGATTGTCTTCGTTTGTTGACCATCGGAAATCTTCACGGTGTAAACACCTTGTTTGAAGTTATCCGTTGGTATTTGAAGCAATGTCTTGTTAATGTCACCAGTTTGAGTGCGTGCCATTACTTGACCATTTGCATTCAAAATCTCAACCTTGAAGTTCGTTTCAATAGAAGCCGCAATTGCAACATTGATGTAAGAATTAAATGTTGTCGGATATACTATCACGTCAGCAAACGGAACATCATCAACATCCAAATCATTTTCTGCCTCAGCAATGTTAGACAATGCCAATGAGAATGGTCCAGATTCAGCTTTTGTGTAGTAACCTTCAACTGGTTGTCCATCAAGTTTGTTCACCGCATTTTCGTTAACTTCGCTCTTTAAGCGGAATACAACACGATATTTGATGTCTTTGTCGTTAACGAATTTAGAATCTGTTTCATTCCAAATTTCAAACAAGTTACTTGCTGGAACTTGGTCAACAGTATCCATCCGAGTAGCATCGTAACCTCTCAATACCAAGTATTGTGTTACATTGCTCATAGGTTCATAAGCACACCATTGTAATGTCTTCGTTCCATCATCATTTCTTGTAGTAGTTGAAATCATTGAACGGTGAACTTCGCTTACTGCCTCGTTTCCACAACCATCGGTTGTTACCAAACGATATTTGTAAGCACGTTGTTTGTAGTTCACGTCTTCGTCAACAACCAAACCAGCTTCTGCAAACATCACATCGTCGCCAACTTGTTCCCAGTTGTCGGTTACATTCGTTTCACGTTCTATTCTATATTTAACCGTATTCACGCCATCTGTCTTTTCCCAGGCAAGAATAATATGGTCAGTCGTTTCACTGAATGTAGCTACACCGATTTGTTCTGGATATGGATATGTAAATGCTACAACTACTGTATCGTAATTAATACACTTGTTAGCATCGATTATGCGAGCCCATACAGTTTCCGTATTAGCCGTCAAATCAATTGTTTGTTCTGTAGAACCGTTGCTCCACAAGTATTCGTAGCCTGCACCAGCGTCAAGAGTCACTGTTGTGCCATCGCAAGGAGTTTGGTCTTTGCCAAGGTCGATAGCTGGCAATTCGTTAACCTTCGTCAAGTTGAATGTATCAACGCTGACGCATTGCATATCATCAACAGCAGTTACTGTATAAGAAGCGACTTCTGAAGGAATTGTGATTGCTTTTTCTACATCACCAGTATTCCAAGCATACGATACATAGTCACCAATAGCTTCAAGGTCGAATGTTGTTCCGACACACATTACAGAGTCTTCCATCAATGCTACAGGAACAGAAACTTTCACTGTCACAGTATCAACCAACGTGAACATTCCTTTCTTCATCGTCAACTTGTACAACATCGTTGCTTCTGGACGAGCTGTCGTCGTGTTCTTTACATCACCCGTTGTCCAGTAGTAAGAATCCAAGCCTTCAGTTGCAGTCAATGTAACAGCGTCACCCTTACAGATAGCAGGAGTTCTTTCGTTGATACCCACAACAGTCAATAAGTTTTCTTTAACAACTTCGATTGAATGTTGACCATCGGCAGATTGAACTGTCAATTTCACGGTGTATGTTCCTGGATTGTCGAACGATACCATCTGCATCAACGAAGTTTGGTCGATACCGTTGGCACCTTCGATTTCCCAAGCCCATGTACAATCGTAACCCGACATACTTGCCATTATAATGAATTGTTCGCCTGGTACGCCGATGAACTTCATTGCCATGATGTTCACAACTGGAGCACCTTCCCATACGACAGGTGTCAATTCATCATCGGAACCTGAGCTGACAGTTTCTTCATTGATTGTTACTTTTCTTGAGTAGTAAACACTCGTTGAATCTTTCAATCCTTCTTCGTCAGCAGCATAGAATGTGATTGCTTCGGCACCGTTCCAAAACGCGTTCAGAACTTCTACAGAAGCAACACCTCCGTCAATTGAGATAGACAAGTTGTCAGAACCTGAAGTTGTCCACTTGATTGATGAAGCAGCCGTGTAGTCATCTTTCACGTAATTTGCCAATTCAATTGTTCCGAATGCTGCGTCGTCTGTTTCCGTCTGTACAGGAATTTCAGAAATCTTCGGAGCCTTGTTTGGTAACGAATTCACATACATAAGGATCTTAGCTGTTGTTTCAAGTCCTTCAGCATCTTTAACCGTCACATACAATGTATCATATTCAAGTTCTGGATCTTTTGATATCATACTCAATTGAGTTTTCATACATACCTTTACTGATACCACATTCGCAGAGAATGAATACTTCAATTTATTATTTGGTGTACGATCATCTGAGAATATGTCGCTCAATTTCAAATATGTACAAGCATTGTATTTAATCTGTACATCTTCGATTAAGACAACTGGAGCTTGGTTAGCTATTTCGGTAACTTCAACAGGGACATCGGCAGAAGTTGTCAAACCATCTCCGTCGGTTACAGAAAGCGTGAAGTTCGTTGTTCCCACATAGCTGTCAGATTTAGCAGTTACCGTTGCAACTGTTCCGTCAATAGAAACATTCAAATCCTCAGAAGCAGCTTCGAAAGTCAGATTAGCAAGTTCAGTTTCGTCGTCAGAAACAAAGTCTGCAAAGTCAACCGTGATATTCTTGCCTTGTTCGAACGCGAGTTTCGGAGCAGTACCGATTACAGGAGCAGACGATGTCGTTACCGTAATCTTGATTGTCTTCGAAATGTTTCCGATAGAAACTGTCAAGTTCGTTTCACCAGCAGAAACTGCCTTTACAACACCATTAGAATATGTTGCAATATCACCATCCTCAATTGCCCATTCCAACAATTTTGCAGCCAACGTAACCGGAGTTACCTTGTAAGAAACCACAACAGAATCGCGGAGTTTCAACTCAATTTCGTCAGGAACGGCAATATCAGTAATTGCTGTTTGTGCAGCAGTTACATATACAACTGCTGTTGCTTGCAAACCACCATTTGAGTATGCAACGATTGTTGAAGTACCTTCGCCCAAAGCCTTGATATTACCTTCGGCGTCAATACTGATTACATTATCGGTCTTTTCTTTGAATGCAACTTTATTGTATGAGGCCTCAGCTGGGATTACCGAAGCGGCAACCTTAGTTTCTTCGTTAAGAGCCAATGTAATAATGTTCGGCATTGAAATTTCTTTAGCCTTAATCAACTTATTGACAACAATGTTGAATTCTGCCTTAACATCAGGATTTTCAACACTTGTAATCGTTGCCTTTGTAGTACCCTCTGCTACCGCCCAAACTGTCAAACCAACAACATCGGCAACTTCTGTATCTTCAACTTCGATTGTGTAAGCCATGTTCGAAGCATAGCTTGGTTCGAATGCCAACGATACGTAACCTTGTTCGCCTTCGTACAATGTTACAGTTTCTGGTTCTACAACAATTGTTTGAAGTGGAATAACTTTTTCTTCAACAGTTATTACTTTCGAAGCACTATCGGCACAACCTGTATTAGTTTCTACAACCTTACAAGTTACTGTATATGTACCAACTTCCTCGAATTTCGTCGTGAATTCAGTTCCGTGAACATATTCGTTATCGCCAAGCGACCAAACAACTGAGTACTCATCGCTCATCTGGTTGCTTGTACCAAGCGTTACCGGCTCGCCAACAACGAATGATTCTGCTTGGGTAGCAACGAAGATTTCTGGTTTAACCGCATTACCCACCGTATAGGTTACCGTCAAAGGATTGCTTACACAACCCATTGTGTTTTTAGCAGTTACCTTGTAAGTATAGTAACCCGAAGTTGGAACTTGCGGCAAGAATTCCGTACCTTGAGCAACAACAGCACCTGTAACATCGGTCCATTCAACTACGTTTTCGGTATTTGTTGTCGCAACGAATGGAACTGCCGTAGCACCTTGACACGTTGACTGGTCGGCTACATTCAACTTAGGTTCTGCCACGTAAACTATTTCAACCGTATATGGTACTTTTTCACTTTCGCGATAGTTTGCCAATTCTCCCATACCAATTTGAGATACGTAGTAAACGGCCTTACCTGCCTGTGCAGCACTCACAACAGGTGCGGCACTCAATTCGTTACCCGAAGCGTCGTACCATTTCAATTTTCCAAAGTCTGACGTAGGATAAACCATTCTTTCTAACGACGTTCCACCGTTAGTAGTTGCAGATTTATCAAAACACATGGTAAGAACATTCGTGTTGTAACCAGGTGTTGGCATTTGAGGAGCAACATCGACAGCTACACCAACTTTACCAACAAGCGAACCTTCAAAGAGTACCGAAACTTCGGCATTTCCTACCGCAATCGCTGTCACAACACCATCACGACCAACAGTAGCGACAGTCGCATCGGAAGTTTCGAACGTGAACAAACTTGCCTGTGCTGGACCGCCATCTTGACTCATCACAACAACTTGGTCAGATTCGCCAACTTTCAAATCCATAGATTGTTGTACGAAGTATGGAAGCGGTTTTGCAGTTACAACCACGTGTGTCTTAGCAGTGTAATGAAC